>NZ_JALKAK010000045.1:0-331 GCF_023015645.1 Pseudohalocynthiibacter sp. F2068 | reverse complement strand
GATCAACTGCTGTTCCTACATGCGAAGATCCTGCGGCATTCGCGGCATATGACGCAGATTGCCAAAAGCGAGAAACGCGTTGCGTTGTTGCGGACGATACCCGGTGTCGGACCGATCACAGCATCAGCAATCGTTGCGACGGTCGGCAGCGGCGAGCAGTTCAGCAACGGCAGAGAGTTTGCCGCCTGGTTGGGACTGACACCGCTCAATAGATCAAGTGGCGGAAAGGAGCGCTTGGGCCACATCTCGAAGATAGGAGATCAATACATACGCCGTTTGTTGGTCCTGGGCATGACGTCCCGCATTCGGTCGATCAGGTCGGAGCCAAAAA
>NZ_JALKAK010000044.1:0-373 GCF_023015645.1 Pseudohalocynthiibacter sp. F2068 | reverse complement strand
CTGATGGTTTCCACCAACCAAGTCCCATTCCGCACATCGAACAGCAAGCGTTCAGGACAAAGCACGGGGCCTCTTGGTTTTAGGGCTGACAAAGTTCCATCACTTCATTGGTCTTGCATACTCTTGTTTCAGGTCGTTGAGTTC
This sequence comes from Pseudohalocynthiibacter sp. F2068, assembly GCF_023015645.1. Lineage (NCBI taxonomy): Bacteria > Pseudomonadati > Pseudomonadota > Alphaproteobacteria > Rhodobacterales > Paracoccaceae > Pseudohalocynthiibacter > Pseudohalocynthiibacter sp. F2068. The sequence goes on along the minus strand of NZ_JALKAK010000044.1, from coordinate 229 downwards.
AAACGATCCTCACTTTGTAGCGCTCATTTCGCATCAGCACGGCCCAGATCATACGGGCGGTTTTGTTGGCCATGGCAATTGCGGCCACTCTGCTTGGCTTGCGTGATAGGATGTCTGCAAACCACGGATCAAACTTTTTTGGCTCCGACCTGATCGACCGAATGCGGGACGTCATGCCCAGGACCAACAAACGGCGTATGTATTGATCTCCTATCTTCGAGATGTGGCC
>NZ_JALKAK010000043.1:0-395 GCF_023015645.1 Pseudohalocynthiibacter sp. F2068 | reverse complement strand
GGTGAAATTTGCTGCACTGCCAAATGAACGACGCTGCGTAGGCGAGGTCTTTCTGCGTGAGCACTGGCTGCGCGTGCACAAGTCCGGAAAGTCCCGCATAGCAGTCATTTGAGGCATGTGCAGCGAACGGCAGGTTCGAGCCCAAACCAACCAAAACAAATTCGCTGCGAGCGCTCGCAGAAATTCCCCGCGGCGGCGTAAATAGGCGCTTCAGTGCAGCGAAGTAAGCGGTCGTTCAGGCAGCCCGCGGCGAAATCGATCATGGCAGTGACTGGGTTTGGGACTGAACGGCGTGCATGCCGTGGACGGAACAAGAAACGCCCGCCACGGCATTAAATACCGCAAGCCAATAGATATAACGCCGGGCCGCCTCAGCTGCCGAGGAGTTGAACCCG
>NZ_JALKAK010000042.1:0-604 GCF_023015645.1 Pseudohalocynthiibacter sp. F2068 | reverse complement strand
GTCCGCGTCCGATATTTCATCTCTAACACTCCATCTTTCCAAAAAGACTAAAGTGTTGCGACCACCCGTTGAAACCGCCGGGACTTTGCTGCCGTTCGCCGGTGCATTAAGTTCATCCAAACTTCGAGCCGTTTCAATGCGAAAGGAAGAGCCAATGTCCATCGAAATTCGCCCCGCCAAAGTCTTGGAGAACCCTGATCAGTTGAAAGGCTTGGTGCACGATTATCTTGACCATGAAATTCGTGAACTGCGTAAGGTCTCGGGAGTTGCCCTCGACGCTGATGAATTGGTTTCAAATACATTTGATCATATCGACGAGTATCTTCCACCGAATGGGGGTTTGCACCTCGCAATCGATACTGAACAGAAACTTTTGGGATGCGTTTTTCTAAAGATGATCCGTAAGGATGCCTGTGAAGTTAAGCGTCTTTATGTGCGACCATCAGCGCGTGGGATGGGTTTGGGTCGTAAGCTGATGGAAAGCATTCTCAAGGATGCTCGAAACCTAGGCGCAGAAAGCGTTCTATTGGACACAGGCATCTACGACACGGCGGCGCAGGCTTTGTATCTTAAGCTCGGGTTTCGTAAAATCGAATATTATCCA
>NZ_JALKAK010000041.1:0-812 GCF_023015645.1 Pseudohalocynthiibacter sp. F2068 | reverse complement strand
GGGTGCCCGAGTCGTCATCGAAGCGCCCCAAGCGGGGCCCGATAATCAAGACAAGGGCGAGGCCTGCCCAGCCACCGACACTATGAACCACCGTCGATCCCGCAAAATCCACAAACCCCAACTCAGCAAGCCAGCCTGATCCGGCAGTGGCCACTCGTCCTCCCCAACTCCAGTGACCCGCGATGGGGTAGAGGCCGCCCGCAACGACGAGGGCAACAAAGAGGTAGGCGCCAAACTTCATCCGCTCCGCGACGATCCCCGAGAGGATCGTTACCGATGTCACACAAAACATGACTTGGAACAAGAAGAAGACGGCGAGAAAGGGGGGGGCCTTCGCGAAGTCGAGAGCGAAGAGATCCAATCCGATCCAACCCTGATAACTCAGACCATACATCAGCCCGAAGCCAAATATCCAGAACGCCAGTGCCGCGACGCAAAAGTCACAGAAATTTTTGATCGCGACGTTAATATTGTTCTTTGAGCGTGTCATTCCCGTTTCAAGGCAAAGGAAACCCGCTTGCATCAAGAACATAAAGGCACTGGCGATGATGACCCAAAGAAGATCTATGTCTTCCATCAATCACTCCTCCGCCGAATAAAGCAGAAAGTGTGCAGCCGGTCGGCTTTCTGACCACTTTGAGCCTTCAAGCGCGTCATTCGGCGGCCTCCAGTGTGCGTTTTGCCGAAGTCCTTAGTTCACTTTCATGCTGCATCCCGTGTTCTGAGATATTGAGCCCGGCTATCTCCTCTTGTTCAGTTACCCTGAACCGGAAAACGGCATTCCCCGCATAGAACACGAGAAAGGCCACTCC
>NZ_JALKAK010000040.1:0-800 GCF_023015645.1 Pseudohalocynthiibacter sp. F2068 | reverse complement strand
CTGACAGCAGGCCCAAAAAAAGTCAATCGGGCTATGTCTGCTCCGGGCTCAGAACAGTCGTTCGCGGCATCACGGTCTAACAACCGCTATGCGGACGAAGCAGACCCTCGGTTTGGGCGCGCTAAAGGCCGCTCAAAGCGTATACCCAAACCGCTGCGCTAGATCGCACAGTCAAAGATTCACCTGTCGTGTCTACTCCTGTATCGATTCCAGATAGAGTGCCAAAGACAGGATCCGCCCGCGTATAGCAATCTCTGCTCCGTAGGGCCCGATTTCACCTACGATCGGCGACTTATAGACCGCTCCCCAGACGGGCATGCTGGCAGCCGTTCCATGTCCTCGCACCCCAGTACGACCATCAATTATCTGAATAACCTCCAGCATTGGGAACTCGCCATCATTAGCAGCAGACAGCCCCGTTAGAGGCTTTGGGATGTTTATTGATAGCGCACTGGCAACGGGTCCAGCGCCTTTTCCATCAACCCCATGACACGAAGCGCAGGAATTCATGTACTCTCTCTCACCGGTTTCGTCTGCAGAAGCAGCGAGTCCTGACATGCACGCCAAGACTACCCCTAAACCTAAGGCACGAAACAAGTTCTTTCTTCTATCTCCAAAAATCATATCGATCCCTCCATGTTAATAATCTCAGCTTTGCATATAGTTGGGGTGCGAGTCTTGATTCTTGTCATGTTTGAGTCCGCTGTGGGCTCGTTGCCGTCGTTCGACGCCAGACCGCCTAAAGGCCGCTTTCAACCACCAAATGTCCGGGTGTTGGCCTAACCATCTGAGACTGAGAC
>NZ_JALKAK010000004.1:0-295713 GCF_023015645.1 Pseudohalocynthiibacter sp. F2068 | reverse complement strand
TTCGTGTTTGAGCCGTGCGCTTGCTTCAATAGAAGCATTGCAAATCTCGGTGTCAAAGTATTCCTACTGGTTTCGCAGCAGTAATAGGCTTTCGATAAAATCGTGATCAAATTGGGTTCAAAGCGTTAGTTTGCTGCGCAGGTTACGAAGGTCTGTTTTGGAGCGGGACCACCGCTGCTTACCTCCGAATGCCCGCATTCAACACCCGTCACCGCAACAAAAGAAAGGCGCTAGGCGGCGGTTTTAAAAACCGCTGCCCACACTCAGGACGCCACCTACCATCGATCAATCCGGAATGGCCTTTCTGATGGCATCCAGGCTTTCCTGACCAAGCTGAATGTGGTGTTGAATGCGCGCGCGCTCGGACTCATCTTCCTCGACTTCGAGTATATCGCTCAAATCGGCAATGCCGTCTTCCAGCACTTTCTTGGTACGCACCAGATCATCCCATTCAACCTTTTCCTCTTTTGTCATCGGCCCCATGATACGGGCTGTCCCGGATCTGTAATCGATGATCACATGTCGGGGTGCGGCAAGGGTTCAGAAAGGCCAGCAACTCCCAGTGCCTCGCGCCGACGCAGCTCTTTTTCCCATTCGATCTTGTACTCGGTAGCACCTTCAATCCATCGGTCATGCAATATCCTGCTGGCACTTTCGGTCGAGGCCAGAAGTTCGGCGAAGAGACGCTGCGAACGGTGATCGCCCTTGGCGGCCTTTACCGACATCGCTCGGATCACGGTCTGCGCCATCGGCACGGCGATATTCCGATCCCCGTCGCGCACCGTAATCTCGCGATAGGCCTCGTCGAGAATGATGTCCTTGAGGCGCTCTTCATTGAGCCTGGGCCGTTTGTTCTTTGCGCCTTTTGGGCGCCCACGTGGATTACCCGACTGACCGGGCTTGAACCGGCCGTGCGCTGGGGGCTTGCCATAACCAACGTCGTAGCCGGTCGTTGCCGTGAGGCCCGCACCAATCTTGCCTTCACGATCACTCATTCCGCGGCCTCCCGAACCTGCATCTCTTGCGGCCAGCCGCAGACCGTCTGCTCGGCCTCATCTTTCGCGTAGGCTTCCAAATGCGCCAGAATGCGGCCGCAATAGATCGGGTCGAGCTCGCAGAGATACCCGCGCTGGCCGGTTTTTTCCGCCGCGATCAGCGTTGATCCCGAACCGCCGAAGATATCGAGCACGATGTCGCCCCGACCCGATACATCCCGGATCGCGTCCGCAATCATCTGAACCGGCTTCACTGTCGGGTGCAGGGCCAGTTCTTCCATGCGCCCAGCGTGCCGGCTGTCCACCCCGCGATACTCCCAGACATTGGTGCGGTAGCGCCCTTGCTGGCCAAGCTCAAAATTGTTGATATGCGGCGCCCTGCCCTGCTTGAACACGAAGATTAGCTCGTGGCGGGAGCGATAGAACGTGCCCATACCGCCATTGTCCTTGGCCCAGACGATCAGGTTCTTCATCTCGTCATAGGCCCCCTGCCCCGCAGTCAGCATCTCGCACATGTGACGCCAGTCCATGCAGAGGAAGTGGATCGAACCATCGACGCTGTGCTTGGCGAGATTGCGGAATGCTGTTTCCAGGAAGGCGGTGAACTCCTGCTGGCTCATCTCACCTGATGCCATGGCAAATTCGCGGTGCTGGATCTTGCCGGAGTTGCCGACATGGCCATCAATTGGCACATTGTAGGGTGGATCGCTGAACACCATCCGGGCATCTTCACCATTCATCAGCGAAAAGATCACATCCGCTTCAAGCGCATCACCACAGGCCAGGCGATGCCGGCCCAGCTGCCAGATGTCACCCAGTTGCACTCGTGCCAGCGCCAGTTTCGGAACAACATCATCGTCAGGAACGCCCGGTTCCTCCGGCGCCACGGTTTCCAGCAATCCATCGATCTCAGGGATGGAAAAACCGGTCACCGATACATCAAACTCGAGATCAGCCGACATGAGCGCCCCAAGCTCCACAGCCAGCAGATCCTCATCCCAGCCAGCATTGAGGGCCAATTTGTTGTCCGCCAGCACATAGGCCCGTTTCTCCTCTTCACTCATGTAGTCAAGCCGAAGGCACGGCACTTTGGTTATGCCAAGAAGCTTCGCCCCTTCAATACGACCATGACCCGCAAGGATTGTTCGCCGTTCATCAATCAGTGCCGGGTTGGTGAATCCGAAGGTCTCGATGCTGTCCGCAATCTGGCGAACTTGTTTCTTCGAATGGGTCCGGGCATTCCGCGCCCAGGGGTTGAGATCGCGGATCGCGATATGCTCGATAAGGCAAGTCATTTGCTTGCTCCTTTTTTTGGCGGGTCTAAAAAAACCTCGCGTTCTTCGTCGCCAAACTGGCTTTCTATGTCGATTGAAAGTTGCCGTGGTCCTATCGGAGCACGGGCTTACCGGGTCCCGGCTTAAGAGTGACGCGGCTTCGTCGGCGACGACTTGTCCTGGCGAATTATCCGCGCCCGGAACCTGCTTGCCAGGGGCTGTCCTTACCGGAGGGCGCCTTTGGGCAGGTTGTCCGTGCGGACCGATACTGCTTCACTAGTAGAATCGCCCAACGAGAACATAGAAGGAACATTCTCGTTCACAAGATGGAACGAGAAGTCGCGTTCGCTGGCCAATACGTAGCCCGTCCGGCAACGAGCCCAGCCTCGCCGATCTGGCAGCCGGCGGGTTCCCAGAAACGTCAAGGACCTTCCCTGAACTCGTCGGGAATTTCCCTGATCAAAAGGCGAAAATTCCCTGATAACTCGAAAACAGGGAATTGGGCACTAACGCTTTGTAAACACGCCCAATATCAGGAGCCAATTCTTCAGATCGTGCCGATATCACGTCGTAATCGGAAAATTTCCCTGTAAATTCCCTGTAATCAGGGAATTCCACCTGAGACGGGTTCGACGCAGACTGCGACCACCAACATTTTCCACAAAACCAATGACTTAGAGGTCGTGATGTTCTGGTGCGCCATTAAGGTGAGGCACAGATCATGCATAACGCTGCGTATCTAAGCCAATCAAGACACGGCATATTTTACGTCCGTTGACCTATTCCAAAGCACCTGCATCCCGACAGAAAGCCATAAGACGTCCGCATCTCCCTTCGAACCCGCATACCGCAGGTGGCGAGGGAGCTACACGGCGTCCCGGATGCTCTCCCCCAAAGTCACCAACACCCTCATGCTAGAAGAACTGCACAAAGGCTTCCGTAGTTTCCTGAAATCCGCATTGGACTTCAACGCATCCTTTGATGGCTACGCGCTCGGAAACGTTTCGTGTTCCAGACTAGGTGGATCAATTTGGAGCTGAACAAATTTGGCGCGCATTTTTTGATGCTGCAATAGCGGCACAGCACCATATTAATAATCTCGTTCACTATTGAATACCGTTCCCGCGCTGAAGTGCGCGAATGTATTCGATTATGTTCTTGATCTCCCCCTGTGTCAGCCCCTCAACGGGGGCCATGTTGCCGAACGGCCAATGGTGCCCGGATGCACCGTTTTCAATAGCACTTTGGATTGCAAAATCGCCATGATGGCTCGGTTCATAAATCTTATGAATCAGCGGAGGTCCATCCCCTTCTTTGCCTGCGGCGTTGGTGCCATGACAAGATGCGCATTTCGCGTTGTACGCTGTTTCACCCAGAATTTCGTTACCGGTTAGCACCGGAAGTTTAACTTCAACCATTGGCGCACCGCTCGCTGCAGCCGTCATTGGCATGGTGTCGTGATTGGGCATTCGTAAATTGTTGTACGCAATTACTGCAACAGCAATCAGTGCGACCGCCAAAGCTATTTTAAATTTCATTGACTTGTTCCTTCTCTCGGTCGGGTGCCATTTCATGCCAGTTGGTCTTGACGCAATCGTTCGACCAAACTTTTTTGAACGAGGCCACCTAAGCGGCCTCGTTGGCTTTCACTATCGAAATTCAGTGACTGTTAGCTTTCCCTCAATTCGATCTGCCAGAAATTCAATTTCCTGCCCTTCGCTCATAACGTCTAACATCTCTGGGTCGGCCAAGCGGAAAACCATCGTCATCGCTGGCATTCCCAGATCCACAAGTTCTTCATGGATGATTGTGACTTTACCCGCCTCTGGATCGATTTTCTTAACGACCCCACTGGTGAAAGTTTCTGCAGAAGCGGTCAAAATCGACGCTGCGAATATTGCCGCCGAGAGAGCGAGTGTTTTTACATTGATCATATCGATTTCCTTTAATTCCTAAGCCTTGTTGGGGCTGCGTTTCACGAATCCGGGTTTTTAATCACAGCGAGCGGACCATGCATGCCGGATTCGTAGTGACCGGGTATGAGGCACGCAAATTCAAAGCCGCCGTCGTTAACGAAAGACCAGATGATCTCGGCCTTTTCACCCGGAAGCAGGCGGACAGCGTTGGGGTCATCATGTTCCATAAACGGAAATTCTTCCATCAACGCTTTGTGTTCAGCAACAGAAGCCATCGTGTCCATCACAAATTCATGCTCCTGCTCGCCGATGTTTTCGATGGCAAACTTGATGGTTTCACCTTGGGTGATTTCAAGAACCGTCGGTTCAAAAATCATGTCCCCGTCTTCGGTTTCCATCATCTTGATCTCGATCACGCGCGTGACATTCTCGGGGTCACTTGGCCGACCAATCTCCATCATTTCGGCGTGATGATCTGCATCACCATCCGTCATCATGTCGCCGTGACCATGGCCGTCGCTGTGGGACCCGCCTGCCAGAACTGCGCTGCCGCTCAGTACCATCGCACTTGCCAGTAAAATCTGTTTCATCTGCTCTTCCTTTTGTAATCCGGACGTTGCCGGGGTGGGTTAACCTTTCGCGTTGCCCTCCGGGCGCGGCGAAAGTTGGGTTTTAGGGCTGTCATTCGAAGTGATTTCCGGCAATTCGCCTGTCCACTCATAGGCTTGAGTGCCAGGGGGGTTTTCGTACCAACCGGGATCCGAGTAATCGTCGGCTCCGATGCCTTCCCGGACTTTTACGACCGAGAACATGCCACCCATTTCGATAGGTCCATGCGGCCCCCATCCTGTCATCATGGGTACGGTATTGTCTGGGAGCGGCATTTCCATCATGGCCATGTCAGCCATGCCGGCGGTACCCATCGGCATGTATTCAGGTTGCTGCTGGCGGATCATGCGCGTCAATTCAGACTTATTGGCACCGATGAAGGTGGGAACATCATGGCCCATCGCATTCATCGTGTGGTGCGATTTATGGCAATGTATGGCCCAGTCACCTTCGTGCATGGCATCAAATTCGTACGCCCGCATCCCGCCGACCGGAATATCAATTGTCACTTCGGGCCAACGGGCGCCAGGTGGCACCCAACCGCCATCGGTACAGGTGACTTCAAAATCATAGCCGTGCATGTGGATCGGGTGATTTGTCATTGTCAGGTTTCCGACGCGCACGCGCACCCTGTCACCCTTGTTTACGACCAACGGGTCAATGTCCGGGAAAATCCGGCTGTTCCATGTCCAGAGATTGAAGTCGGTCATCGTCATGATACGCGGAATATAGGTGCCGGGGGCGATGTCGAACGCATTCATAAGGAAAGCAAAATCCCGATCCACTGGCATGAAAGACGGATCACGCGGATGCACGATGAACAGACCCATCATCCCCATCGCCATCTGCACCATTTCATCGGCATGTGGGTGGTACATGAATGTTCCACTTTTTGTGAGATCGAACTCATAGACATAGGTCTTGCCGGGCGGGATTCCCGGATGGCTTAGTCCGCCAACACCGTCCATTCCGGACGGAAGGATAATCCCATGCCAATGCACGGTGGTGTGTTCCGGCAGCTTGTTAGTGACAAAGATGCGAACCCGGTCTCCTTCAACCGCCTCAATGGTTGGACCTGTAGACTGACCGTTGTAGCCCCAGAGGAACGCCGTTGTTCCCTCGGCCAGTTCACGTTCGACAGGCTCCGCGACAAGATGAAACTCTTTTACATTACCATTCATGCGATATGGCAGTGTCCAGCCGTTGAGCGTGACGACAGGGGTGTAATCAGGGCCAGATGTTGGCCGTATTGGTGTTTGCGTTGCCGCGCTTTCCATAATCGCGGCCTCGGGCAAGCCCATATTCGAGGTTTGACCCCAGGCGCTGGTTGTGACGAGCGCTGCACCGGCGCCAAGTAACTGACGTCTGTTCATGGTTCTAATCCTTTGCTCAATGTCCTGCACCGCTGCCACCGGCAACGTCACTTCCTGTTGCTGTTCCGCCTACTGAAGTAGAGCCGCCACCGCCGTAGACCGCAGCAGCAAGGTTTGCGTTAGCCGACCAGAATCCACGACGTGCAGATGCTTCTGTGATGTTGCTATTCAACCGCGCACGCGTGTCAGCCAGCAGTTCAAAAGTGTTGGTGATCATGCCGTTATAGCTAAGCAACGCTTCTTCCTCGATCGTGCGGCGAAGCGGTAAAACAGCGTCGCGATAGTGTTGCGCAATCTGATGCGTCGACGTGTAAGCCAGATAGGCGGAACGCGCCTCCGAGCGTACATTTACCGCATTCTGAGCTAACAGGTTCGCCGCGCGCATATAGATCATTTCGGCTCTGCGAAGGCGTGCTTTACCGCTATCGAAAATTGGTATGGCAAACTCCAGTTCGACCTGCGGCGTTGTTTCGGTTACCCGATCGCCAGCATCCAGTTCGCGTTCTGACTCGACCCCAACAATGATTTCCAGATCGGTAACGAACCGTGTTGCCTCGGTAAGACCTTGTTCCTTTGCAACCGCCTCAAGTTCGAGCCGGGCAATTGACAGATCAATCCGGTTTTTCAGTGCTTCAGCTTCGATATTGGGCCGTCGAGAGACAGAGCGCGGGAGCGCTGGCAGGGCATTGGGAACATAGTAGTCGACCTCGGTTCCCCAGAGCCCCAGTTGCCTAGTCAAAGCCTCCTTGGCGAGCCTTGCAGCAAGCGTTGCTTGTGCACGTTGACCCGTCAGTTCCGCATAGAAGACATGTTCTCGTGCTTGCCCAGCTATGTTTAACGCACCAGTTTCGCCCAAACGAGCCGCGAGTTCTGAGGATGCGTTTGCGGTTTCCTGTGCCTGCCGGATCAAACCGCCTGCTTCAAATGCCGCAACAGCGTTAATCCATGCGTTACGCGCTTCGCCCGCGACACGCAGAGTTTCCAGAGCTGCGCGTTGTTGTGCCTGACGGAAGCGGATCTCATTTATGCCTGCTCTGCTGTCACGCGTGAATAGTGAAAGCAGATTGTTGGCAATCGTTGCTTCAACAGATCGAAATCCACCAAGCCCATCTGCTCCGATGCCCAGAACGCCAATCGACACTGTAGGATTAGGTTGCAGTGTTTGTTGCCAGATATCGGCGGCGGAAAGACCAAGCTCTGCATAAGCAGCCTGAAGCCCCTTGTTGTTCAGGATGGCAACCTGAACAGCCGTGTCAGCACTTATGGTTTTTTGGTGAACGAGATTGTGAACACGCGCGGCGTTCGCTTTGGCCTCTGCTGCGTTTTGAATCCAGACTGCGTCTTGGCCGGTTAAGGCATTTGTCCGTTCCGAAACTGAGGCAAAGCCTGCTCGCTGACTGGAATACTGGGCAGTCAGTTCAGGAGACGCGCAAGCGGATAGAAAGGCAAAGCTTGCAACACCTGTGAGTTTAACAATCGACATGCGCATCAGTTCGACCCTCCGTGAGCGGGGGATTGTTCGTCATTTGACTGACGCCAAGGTGCAGGTCCGGAAGGGGTGCGTGGCGTATACCCCGCCACGCCGCTTGGGGCAGTGACAGTACGAATTCCAATGCTCGGATCATCAGGCCCGGAAAAAGGGTTGCTGAGAGCGGTATCCGGCACGGCGCAAGCCGATAGGATGGTAAACGGCACTGCCGCTAGAATAAGAGATCGCATAAAAATTCCTGATCATTTGCAAGTTTTCGATACCGACAAACCCGAAAGGCCGTGTCAGCAGGAAGTTTGCCGGAAAACCGGTTGGATCAGGTGTTTGGAGGACGGTGGAGGCCGTAAACCGTTTCTAAGAGAACTGTTTCATCCGGCTCAATGAAAACGGAAGCTACGATGGGTCCTAGAAGGACGGGGCTGCAGAAGGCTCTGGTTTCAACAGCGGAGCAAATATGAGGCATACAGGTTGAAGGAGCTTCAAATGGAGCCCTCGCTTCTTCATCTCGAGTGTCGGTTGCTGATACTTCGTGAGAATGGGATTGGTCATTCACAACGACAACCGAAGCAAGCGTTTGGCTGCCACCACAGTGTTCCGAATGATCAACACTCGCAGATATCGGGCCACTCAGCGAGATCATAAAGACCAACGCATAGAGTAAAATCACTGCCCAAACTGGCTTGCGTTTGCGTTCCATCCTTTTCGATAACATAGTTCAATCCCTTGGCAACCCTTTAAGTTCGCCTTAGGTGAAGGTTCACCAATCAAAAAAATGTGATCAGCTAAGGGAATTCCGTAAAACTACCTAATCATATGGTAACTATATTTAAAATTTCGACAAACCTTCCAGTACAGGAAGGTTTCAGGTTCGACCCTATGCCAATATCTATGCAGAAATTGCAGGATTTTGGCTGAGCTTTTGTATCACGAATGCAAGATCTGACTATCCCGTGGAAACCACTTTGTAGGGAGAGGTTGAAATCGGCGACAGCCGTTTCTTGCGATATGTAGAAGCCGGCATTCCAACGTATCGGCGGAATGCATTCCGAAAACTTGATGTTTCAGTATAGCCAACCTCTGCTGCAATCTCTTCGATCGGCATGTCTGTCGTCTCCAGCATTTGCTTAGCTTCTTCGATCCTCAGCGTCTGAATATACTCGACCGGCGTTTGCCCCGTCGACTTACGAAACCGACGCAACAAGCTACGCTCAGTCAAGCCGCAACGGCCAGCCATTGCGGCAACCGGCGTCGCCAGCGCGTAATTGTCTGCGGCCCAAATCTGCGCCTCTGCGATCAACCCATCCTCGTGCTGGGCGCCTGCAACGAGCGAGGCATAGTGCAACTGCCCTTCGCTGTGTGGTTGCAGCAAGTAAATCTTCGCTATGCGTCGTGCTTCTTCCTGACCCGCAATACGTCCAACCAGATAGAGCACCAAATCGCCCCATGCCGATGCGCCGCCCGCCGTCACAATCCGGTGTCCTTCGCCGGCTGGAACAAGAATTCTTTCCCGCCGCACTCTGATTTCGGGAAAACGCCGAGCAATCACGTCGCAAAAACCCCAATGGCTTGTGGCGTCCAGGCCGTTCAATAGACCGGCTGCCGCAAGCAACAACGCGCCAGAACAGACCGATGTAATCATTGCGCCGTTAGAATGCGCATTAACGAGCCAGGGAATAATCTGTGCAAATTCCTCTGGAAGCGGCGCACTGGGATCAAAATGCAGATCAGGAACAATGATCAAGTCGGGTTGACCAAAGCCCTTTAGCGTACCATCCGGGGTGATCCGCCGTCCGTTGATGTCGATGTAGCTCTCTCCATCTATTGAGAGCAGCGCTGCATCGAAAACTGGTGGCTTAGGTTGCGTTCCGTGCAGCATTTCCCAGTCGCGCCCGACGGACGCCAGAGCGTCAAGAATACAGAAGACCGTCGAAGTGCCGGCGCAGGGCATCGTCACCACAGCTGTACGGCAAGCGGGTTTTGTCATCGTCATGAAGTGTCCGATTTTCACCGTTTCAATCGTTTTAGAGCATATCATGACTCGAAAGAGTCCGGCAATACCAGCGCAGAAAGTAAACCAACCTGTTGGCTAGATGCCGGAGAACGACAATGAACGAACAATCTACAATCGCCTTTGACGACGCGAAAGCGGAAGCCTTTGCAACCCATCTGGTTGGCGCGCTGAACGGGGCCGCACTTGCCTTGATGACCTCGCTTGGCCACCGCACCAACCTGTTTGACGTCTTTGCTGCCATGCCGAACGCAACGTCTCAGGAGCTGGCCGAAAAAGCTGGGTTGGCTGAACGTTATGTTCGCGAATGGCTGGGGGTCATGGTGACGTCGGGCGTGGTTGAGTACACGCCGCAAACCAAAACCTATACGTTGCCAGCTGAACACGCGGCCTTCCTGACCCGCTCTGCAAGTCCGGATAACATGGCGGTCACCTGCCAGTTCATTGGCGTGATTGCATCCATTGAGGAGGAAATGGTCGCTAGGTTTCGCGATGGTGCGGGCACGCATTATCACGATTACGGCCGGTTTCACGAAGTAATGGCGGAAGACAGCGGGCAACTTGTTGTGGCGGCCCTGACGGATCACATTCTACCGCTTGTACCCGGATTAGTTGAGCAACTGGAACGCGGTGTCGATGTTCTTGATGTGGGCTGCGGTGCTGGTCGCGCGATGATGCACCTGGCCATGACGTTCCCCGCCAGCCGCTTTACCGGGATCGATCTTTGCGAAGATGCATTTGCCGAAACGCAAATTACGGCGGCGCGGCTGAATCTGTCGAATTTGACCTTCCGCGCCCAGGATTTGTCGCAGGTTGCTTCGCTTGGAAAATTTAATCTTATCACCGCCTTCGACGCGGTCCACGACCAGAAGGACCCCCAGGGCCTGTTGAGCCTTGTGTTCAACTCACTGGCGCAGGACGGGGTTTTCCTGATGCAGGATATTGGTGGCTCTCGCGATCTGGCGACAAACATCGACAACCCGTTTTCGCCGCTCCTCTACACCCTGTCCCTCATGCATTGCACACCGGTATCGATCGGCCAAGGTGGTCCGGGGCTTGGCGCAATGTGGGGTATTGAGACGGCTCAGGAATTCCTCGCCATCGCAGGTTTTGGGCAGATCGAGACCTGCCGTCTGCCGCACGATCCGATCAACGCTTATTTCCTCGCCCGCCACTAGGTGCTCTTTTTAAGGATTTTCACAATGAAACCGAACCAATCGGAAAACGCGATCGTGATCGGCGCGGGTCTTTCTGGCCTTGCTGTGGCCAAGGAACTGCGTGCGCGCGGTATCCCGGTCACCATTCTGGAGGCATCAGACCGTGTCGCCGCACCTTGGCGTGCGCGTCACCCGAAACTTCGCCTGAATATCCACCGACACTTTGCCCGTCTTCCAGGTCACCGGACTATCCGCAACAACGATACCTTCCTGCGCAAGGATTCAGTTGTAGAGTATCTGGTCGAATATGCAGATAATTTGGATGCTCAGGTCCATTTCGAGACGCGTGTTCTCGCTGTGCAGCGCGAAGGTGACATCTGGCACATAGAAACGAACAAGGGCGATTATCACTGTGCGTATCTGATCGTAGCAACCGGACGGGAAAAGTTGAAGGACATCCCGGTTTGGCCGGGCATGAACGAATTTGGCGGAAAAGTTATCCACGCCGCCGATTTTGCTGATCCGCTTGAATATGATGGTAAAAAAGTACTGGTTATCGGTGCGGGAAACTCCGGTACGGATGTCCTGAATCACCTTTCGCGCAGCAATCCCGCGCAGGTTTGGGTGTCTGTACGACACGGCCCGGCGATCTTGCCAGCAGGAGTTCTCGGATTTCCGCTTCACCGTCTTGCAAACCTGTTCGCGTGTTTACCCAAATGGTCGCTGGATCCAATTTTTGTGATCATGCAGCGGTTGTTCTTTGGCAACTTGCGCCGCTACGGACTGCGCCGACATTCTTTGGGTGGTGGCACACGAATGATCAAAGATGGTGTGACATTCGCATTGGACGATGGATTTGTAGCTGCGCTCAAGGCTGGACGCTTTGAAGCGGTCGAGGAAACCGTAGGCTTTTCGCCGACTGCTGTTGAGTTGTCTAACGGACGCGAGATCTTTCCGGATGTAGTGATCTGCGCCACTGGCTATCGGCCCGGTCTTGATGAATTATTTGGAAATCTTGGGGCGCTGGATAGCAAGGGCTATCCTTTGCACCCAATGGGTCAAGCGGATGTTCACAATCCCGGACTCTGGTTCACCGGTTACGGCGTGATCTTCCAGGGCTTCTTTCATGCGGCCGGAATAAGCGCAAAACGTATTGCAACCAGCATAGCGTCGCGAATGGCCTCGTCCGATGAAGTTCAATCCGTGTACCGCATTGCCAATTCCAAAAAACCGCAACCCTTTTCATTGAAAGGAACAGATCAATGACGTCGATCAAGCAAGCAAATTATGGAGATAGGCGGTACGCAACTCGACATGGGGTCGTACAAATATTGAACTGGTGGGCGGAACGTTGGCACTGCGTAAAAGATCGCCGAGCAATTGCTCGTTTACCGGATCACCTGTTACGCGACATTGGCCTAGAACACCGCATCCCTTCGAACCACGCTCCAACACTCCGTAACATATGGCTCTAAGTTTCGTTCAGATTTAGGAGTTCACAAGAGTTTCAGCCCGCTTTTTCGCCCAGATACACCGGTAGATTTTTCAAAACCGGGGCTAAACCACTTGAGAAAAAGGTTGTCAGTGATTGAAGATCAGCTTTCGCGGTACGCATTTTTGAACGTAAACGGCCCGACAGCGGCTGATTTCTACCTGTTTACGCTGTGCCGTTGGATGGTTAACGTGGGTCTTTGCCTCAACGACTGGCCCTGTATTTCTAAGCATTCGGATTTGATCCGATCATGCGAAGCAGTTCAGTTAGCTTTTATCTCGGAAAACCTGTGCCCAGATTCATTGCAATGCGGAGCAAATAGAAACGTGAAACAAACTGGAATGGGATGCCGCTGGCAACAGAAACCGATGAACTCTTCAACGACCATTGCCTGCTCTGCTGAAAAATCCGCCAAACACGTTTGGCTTCACATTGAAGGCCAAAAATTCAGATCGTTCGCACATCTCCATCTTTCAAAAAAGATTAAAGTGTTGCGTCGACCCGTTGAAACCACAACCCGGACCATTCGTTTGGCACTTGGCAGCGAATATTAGCGAATGATGACCCGGGCACGAGCTGATTTCTGGACGACTAATAACGGCGGCATAGTCCAAATCTTCTAAAAAATGCATTGAACAATTCGCGCGGCAACGCGCTATTTTCAACAAACGACGACTAAAACGAAGAAGACTTTTTCAGACCGCAACCTTCGAAAAAATCTGTTGTGCAGTCAAAGCTTAAACACTGGGTGTGAAGGTGCCTGACCTTCGATCTAGGATCTACGCGCCTTGCGGTGTCCAAACATCCGCTGAAGCACGACATAAAAGACCGGTGTCAGAAACAAGCCCAACAGTGTCACACCCAACATGCCCGAGAATACAGCGGTTCCCAAGGCTTGGCGCATTTCCGCACCAGGGCCCGTCGCGATCAGCAAAGGCACGACACCCAGGATGAAAGCAAAGGCAGTCATCAGAATTGGACGCAGGCGCAGGCGGCTGGCTTCCAACACAGCCTCGACCGGACCCATTCCCTTTTCAGCTTGTGCCTGTTTGGCGAATTCCACAATCAAAATTGCGTTTTTCGCCGCAAGCCCGATCAAGACGATCAAGCCGACCTGTGTCAAAATGTTATTGTCCATCTGACGGTAGCTGACGCCAATCAACGCGGACAACATAGACAACGGCACAATCAGAATAATAGCAAAGGGCAAAACCCAGCTTTCGTAAAGAGCGGCCAGAAAGAGGAAAGCTAGGACGATAGACAGTGCAAAGACGTAAACAGCGGTATTCCCCTGGTTGCGTTCTTGCAAGGCAAGCTCTGTCCACTCATAGCTTACGCCCGGAGGAACGATTTGGTCGGCCATCGCCTCAATCGCCAACAGCGCATCACCAGTTGCAACCCCGGCAGCGGCAGAGCCTTGAATAGGGACAGATACCTGTTGGTTATACCTTTGGATCAGAATAGGCCCTGCAGTTTCGCGGAAACTGACCAACGTGCCCAGTGGGATGAGCGCGCCGGTTGCAGAGCGAACCTTCAAAGCGGCGATATCGGATTGCTCTAGGCGGAATTGTTCATCTGCCTGGGCACGCACCTGAAACAAACGACCGTAAGCATTGAAATCGTTCACATAAGCCGAGCCAAGGTTAATCGCCAGCGTTTCAAATATGTTGCCTATCGGCACGTTGAGGATTTGCGCCCGCACCCGGTCAATATCTAAATAGGTTTGTGGGCTATTCGCGGAAAATGTCGTGAAAACACCTGTGACTTTGTCAGAGGTCTGCGATGCTCCCATAATCGCATAGGCGGCGCCCAAGACCCTGCTGATGTCCGCTTCCTCGCTATCTTTGAGTTGCAATTTGAAGCCGCCACCATTGCCGACGCCGCGCACTGAAGGGGGTTGTATTGCGATGATAAACGCCTCGCGGAGCGACTGCATTCGTCCAAACAACGACCCGACAATTTGCCCGGAGGACAGCCCACTAATGGCACGGTCTTCAAAGCTGTCGAAGGGTGTGAAAATCACGCCCTGATTGGATGCATTGGTAAATGTTGCCCCTGAAAACCCAGCAAATGCAACGGCATTGGCAACGCCCGGTGTATCCAATGCTATATCTGAAGCCTGCCGCATGATGGCATCGGTTCTTTCGAGCGAAGCGCCGTCCGGTAGCTGCACAACCACAATTGCATAGCCCTGATCCGCGTCCGGAATAAACCCGGTCGGCACTTTCTGAGACATATAGATGGTCCCCGCCAACAACGCGACGAAGACCAACAAAGAAGCAGAGAGCCCGCGCCAACTGCTGACCAACATGGCAACGGTTGCCTCGAACCGGCGCGTCACTTTCGCGAATGCGCTGTTAAAGCCCGCACCCAGCAGGGACAGGAAACGGCTGATGGGATTGGTGGGCGCGCTGGTATCGTGGGAGCGCAATAAAATTGCAGAGAGGGCAGGTGACAGGCTAAGTGAATTGAGGGTCGATATCACTGTTGCGATGGAAATCGTTACCGCAAATTGAGTGTAGAACTGCCCGGTAATTCCAGGCACCATAATCGTCGGAACAAAGACCGCAATCAGTACCAGAGATGTGCCGATAATGGCGCCCGAAACTTCCTTCATCGTTATCGCCGCAGCGTCGCGTGGCGACAGGCCGTCGGCGATATTACGTTCGACATTCTCAACCACGACGATCGCATCATCCACAACGATGCCGATCGCGAGGATTAGACCGAATAAAGTCAGCAGGTTCAGCGAAAACCCCAGGACAAGCATGAAGGCAAAGGTGCCGACAAGCGACACCGGGATTGCCAACAGCGGAATGATCGCCGTGCGCCAGTTTTGTAGAAACACGACAATAACTGCAACAACCAGCAGGATAGCTTCAAAGATCGTTTTATAGACTTCGTTGATCGACGTTTCGATAAATTCTGTCGGATTGTAGACAACCTGATATTCCAGTCCGGGTGGGAAGTCTTTGGAAAGTTCTTCCATAACTTGCAGGACTTCTTCTGCGGTCGCCAAAGCATTGGAGCCCGGGCGCTGGAAAACACCAAGCGCCACAGCAGGGTTGTTGTTCAGATAGGAATTCGTGGTGTAGCTTTTGGCACCAATTTCCACTCTTGCGACGTCGCGCACCCTGACGATACGCCCGGCGTCCGTCGAGCGCACGATCACCCTGCCAAATTCTTCTGGCGTTTCCAGTCGGCCTTCGGTTGTAATGGTTACCTGAAAGGCGGTGCCCCCTTCATTGGGCGGGCTACCCAGAGAACCGCCAGACACCTGAACGTTCTGTTCACGCAGCGCGGCAACAACATCTCCGGCAGTCAGTCCCAAGGTCGACAGTTTTTCAGGATCCAGCCAAACGCGAGCCGAAAATTCACGCTCTCCAAAAAGCAATAAATCGCCCACACCGTCTAACCGCACAAGCAGGTCACGTACCCGGGACCGCGCATAATTTGACACATAAAGCTGGTCAAAACTGTTATCCGGCGACAGCATATGCACCACCATCATCAGATCTGGCGAGCTTTTCGTTGTTGTCACACCCAGATCACGTACCTCGCGCGGAAGCCTGGGTTCGGCAATCGAAACCCGGTTTTGAACCAGCACCTGCGCGGTATCCAGATCGGTCCCCTGCTTGAAGGTGATGGTAAGACTCATCGAGCCGTCAGACGTCGCAAAAGAGGACAGATAGAGCATCCCCTCGATGCCGTTGATTTCCTGCTCAAGCGGGGTCGCCACGGTTGCCGCCACCGTCGCAGCATCTGCGCCGGGATAATTCGCGCGCACCACAATCGAAGGTGGCGCGATCTGCGGATATTGCGCGACAGGCAACTGCGTGTACGCAATGCCACCAAGTATCGTCAGAACAACCGAGATAACGATCGCAAATATTGGGCGATCAACGAAGAAACTACCCATCTTATTGACCGGCCACTGGCGGAAGCACGACCAGCTCCGGTGTCACCACAGCGCCGGGGCGGGCGCGGACAATGCCTGAAACAACAATGGTTTCACTGCCAGTCAGCCCTTCACGGATTACACGGTACCCATCCACTTTCGGCCCGGGCAGAACAGGTCTTGGGCTGACGTTGCCTGCTTCATCAACCATCATCACCAGTCGGCGATTCTGGTCGGCAACAATAGCATTGTCAGGCACAAGAATACCCTCGTAGGGTAATGATCCCGGCACGCTCACACGCCCGAAAAGGCCCGGGGTCAATACACCTTCTGCATTGCCCAGAACGGCGCGGATGCGCATTGTACCAGTTGCAGGATCAATCCGATTTTCAGAAAAATCCAGGTGCCCGGAGATGGGCGGAATACTTTCATCGGACAGCGTAACTACAACTTCCAATCCGCCGCCGCCTTCTTGCAGCGTAGTCCCGCGCGTGCGGGCGTCCCTTGCGTAAGACAGATAATACCGTTCATCGATATCAAAGAAAAAATAGATGGGATCATGCGAAACGATGGTGGTCAGAATTGTCGCATTCGCATTTACCAAGTTTCCCACATCCAGAAGTTTCTGGTCGATGCGTCCCGAAATTGGCGCCCGGATTTCCGCATAATCGTAGTCAATCTGCGCACGCTCCAGAGCGGCTTTCGCTTGTTCAAGGTTGCCTCGGGCCTCAAGATGTCTCTCGCGACGCTCATCCACAACACTCTGAGAAATATTGCCGTTCTGGATCAGTGACTCGGCACGGGAGAGTTGCCCTTTGCTGAAATCAAAAGAAGCCTCAGCGATGTCGATTTGTGCCTCTGCCTGAAGCAGGGCCGTCTGAAACTCGCGTTTATCAATGGAAAACAGCAGTTCCCCGGCCTCGACCAATGTACCATCTTTGAAATGAACGCTGTCCAGATAACCGGTAACGCGTGAGCGTACTTCCACTCTTTCAAGCGCATCGAAACGGCCAACGAATTCATCGTGTTCGACAATTGTCTTCACAACCGGTTTCGCCACGGTAACTGGAGGGGGCGCTTGTTGGGCACTCACACTTTGAAAAGTCTGTAAGGTTAACAAAGCTGTCGCGAGGAACAGAATTTTTCGCATATCAATCCGATTGTCTTGTTTGCAGGTGAGTCGGCCTGGTTACTACTACTCCTTAACTGAATTTCAGTAAGCAACAACCTGAAGCATCGTATTTTTTCGTTGATCACACTTTTCTAATGCGTTGCTCGCCGGGCTGCAGGCGCTGAAGCGCAAATGTTGCTCAAGCGCCGCGTTTTGCGGCGATCCGGCGGCAGGTCGGGTCGCTTACTGGATATCACCGGCGAAGCCCGCGGATTTCAGTCGATCTATCTCGTGGGACGTGTGTTTCGGTGCGTGTAACACTCACGTGCCAGACTCTGTTTTAGCCAATCAGGCAGGGCGATCCTGCGCCCCAAAGAGCTAATCTGTCGAAATGAGGTTCGACAGCTCGGCTGCAGCGGTGCGCATAACCGGTAAAAACGAAACAGCCTGATCAAGGGGCAAACGCTGTACGGGGGCATGGAACGACAGGGTTGAAAGCAAACGCCCGTTTGATTCAACGATCGGCACAGCAACGGCAATCATGTCGTCCATGAATTCTTCATTGTCAGTTGAAAAGCCCTGCTTGCGTATCTGGGAAATTTCCTGGTGAAGAGCCTGAGGCGAAGTGAGGGTTTGTTCTGTGTGCGCAGTCATTGTTGTTGCGTTCAGATAGCTTTCAAGATGCCTGTCATCCAGTGAACTCAGGTAAAGTTTGCCGCTTGCCGTGCAGTAAAACGGTACGCGTGTACCAACTGGCAACTGGATTCGAAGCGGCCATTTGGTTTCGATCCGGTCGAGATAGATCATCGCATCACGATCAGGCAATGCGATGTTGCAGGTCTCGCCTATTTCCTCTGCAAGGCGCGACAGAATTGCGATGCGCGCCGTACGCACCCTTAGCGAAGAAAGTATTCCAGTAGAAAGGGTTCGCATTCTAAGACCGGGTGTATAACCACGCCCATCAATTTCGCGCTGGATAAAGCCTTCGTCCTCTAACGTTGCAAACAAGCGGTGAATTGTTGGCTTTGGTAACCCAAGCCCCTCATTCACCTCGGTCGGCGTTACAGGGACGCCTGCAGTTGCAATAGCCTCAAGAACCAGCAATGGGCGCAGATTGGTTGGGATACTGTTTTTATCCTCGGCCGTAGCGTCCATCACCATCGTTCATCCCAGTCGGTTGCTGTCTCACCCCCTCTTTATCGTGCGGGTAAGAGTATTGTCGATAGCGCAGGCACCAACGCGACAATGATCCACACCGAAATGAGAGCGACAAGGTAAGGCACCGTGTAACGTAATAGCCGGAAGTACTGCACACCCGTCACCCCGGACGCAACATAAAGGTTCAGACCGTAAGGCGGCGTGATAAACCCAATAGATGCACCAACTAGGAAAATAACTGCGGGTTGCACAGGCTCGACACCGACCGAAGCTGCGATTGGCGCAAGGATTGGAGCAAGAATAATCGTTACCGGCAAGCTCTCCAATACCATGCCACAGACAAACACAATTGCCATGGATGTGAACAGAACCGCATAGTAGCCGCCCATAGAGGTCACAAAATCACCAATGGTTTGTTGTGCACCAAGTATTGACAGGATTTGCTGCATCACAACCGAAAACGCGATAAATGGGGCAAGAATTCCCGTGATCTGAGCGCTTCGCATCGTAATAGCTGGCAGCTCCATTGGGCCAAAAAATTGCACGGCTTGCCCCGCTCGCCTTAAAAATATCAGAAGAATTCCGGCCAACATCGGAACTCGATATCGATGACGATGACTGCACACTGGATTGGGCGCGCAACTATTCTTCGTCAATTTACCATCCGACGGGCACATGCAAGATGGGGACAACCGGCGACAGCGTTGTGGACGCTCGACTTTGTGTCCATGAGATCACTGGTTTGCGTGTTGCTGATTGTTCGATCATGCCAGAAATCGTTTCCGGCAACGCAAATGCGCCCGCAATCATGATTGGTGAAAAAGACAGCGACCTCATTATTGAAGACAGGAAAAACACGCGCTGAAACCCGGCGCGTGACGCATCTAAGAAAACTTCCGTTGTTACCCCGCCGAGGCGAGAACACCCAAAAGTTCCTCGCTAGAAAGTGCAACTGGGTTTCCTTTCATCGAGGAAGACGCCTGTGCTGCCTCGACAATTTCACCGTGATCCGCCGGCTGAACGCCCATGTCAGACAGACGTGACAAGCCGTTTTGGTGAATCCATACCTCAAACAACTTCAAGGCAACATCTGACTCCTGCGCGCCAGTAAAATTAGAAATACTCTCGTAGACTTCTGAAATGCGCGCGGCGTAGCGTGACTGATCGATCGAAGCTTTGGCATTACAGCGCAAAACATGTGGTAAAAGAGCGCCGCAAATCGCGCCATGCGGTGCCCCGCAGTGGCCGCCGATTACGCCTGCAAATCCGTGGACCGCACCAAGGCCCGAATTTGCGAGCGCCAAGCCACCACAAAGACTTACCCAGGCGATTTCATCGCGCGCGTCGGCATCTTCACCCTCCATCAACCGCCCAAGTGCTGCGAGGCCGCGTGGGATCGCGGGCTTGCACAGCGCATCTGACAATGGCGTCGCCTTACAACTTATGTAGGGCTCTATCACCTGAGTGACAGCGTCCAGTCCGGCTGAAAGAGTTATGCCCCGGGGCAAACCATCGGTCAGGCGTGGGTCGATGATCGCGATATCCGCCATCATCCTGTCATCCCGCAGGCTTACTTTACGTTTTTTCTGCAAGACACTGATCACAGCATTTTTCGTTACTTCCGCACCGGTGCCCGCTGTTGTTGGGATCGCGACAAATGGAAGTGGTTGGCTGTCGAGCTTTTTCCCTGCGCCAACGACTTCCAGATAATCAATCGCCTGCCCCATCGCTGGCATCAAGGCCGCGACAGCTTTGCCAAGATCAATCGCTGACCCGCCGCCTACCGAAACGATGACATCTGGCTTAATAGCGCGCGCAACATCAACTGCGGTTTCAAGCAGCATTAACGAAGGCTCGTCCGGGCAGGAAAGACAACTCACGTCACCACCCTGTTCTAATATGTCATTCAACAGCCATTCGGTCCGCGAATGCGAAGCGCCATGAACGACCATTACGGTTGAACCAAACGCTGTAATCAGATTTGCGGCGTGTTTCGATTGCCCGGACCCAAACAGAATTTTTCCTGCGGTTGAGAATGAGAATGGCTGAGTACCCTCGGACATCGTCAAACGCTCAACGTTGCATTGACTGCACGTTTCCATGCCGCATATTTCGTTTCTCGCACATCGTCATTCATAGCCGGGTGAAACTGCCGCTCAAGCGCCCATGTTTCTGAGAATCCTTCCTTGTCCGGATAAATTCCTGCACGCATACCTGCGAGCCACGCTGCACCAAGTGCCGTTGTCTCGAGCACCTCTGGGCGATCAACCGCCGCGCCTATGATGTCCGAAAGGAATTGCATAGCCCAGTTGTTCGCGCTCATCCCACCGTCAACACGCAGCACGGCGGAACCGCTGCCATGCCAATCAGCGGTCATAGCCTCAAGTAAGTCGCGGGTCTGAAACCCAACGCTTTCAAGCGCTGCGCGTGCAAATTCTGCCGGGCCGGAGTTTCGTGTCAGGCCATAAACCGCACCGCGACATTCCGCATTCCAATAAGGCGCGCCCAATCCGGTAAACGCGGGAACCAGAATTACAGATTGCGAGTCATCGGCAGATTCAGCTAACTTTTGAGTTTCTTTTGCATTTTCAATTATCTGCAAGCCATCGCGCAGCCATTGAACGACCGCCCCAGCAATAAAGATTGAGCCTTCCAAAGCATAGGTTGGCTTCCCGTCAAGCTGATACGCAATTGTCGTCAGCAAGCGATTGTTTGAGACAACAGGCGTGTCACCGGTGTTCAGCAATGCAAAACACCCGGTTCCGTAGGTGGATTTCATCATGCCCGGCTTAAAACATGCTTGTCCTACGGTAGCGGCTTGTTGGTCCCCGGCCACTCCGAGTATCGAAATTCCGGCCCCTAGAAGATCGGCCTGTGTCGTTCCGAAATCGGCTGCGCAATCCTTAACCTCTGGCAGCATCGCCATTGGAATATCGAGCAACGCGCAAATACTGCTGCTCCACCTTCCTTTGCGAATATCATAAAGCAGGGTGCGCGCGGCATTTGTCGCATCGGTCACATGTGAATTGCCCCCGGTCAGCTTCCAGATCAAGAAGCTGTCGACGGTGCCAAACAGCAATTCACCTTTTGCCGCACGGTTCCGGGCGCCGTCGACATTATCCAATATCCATTTCAGCTTTGTGCCCGAAAAATACGGGTCGAGCAAAAGTCCGGTCTTTTCCGTCACCATCAGCTCATGCCCGTCAGCACGCAACGCGTGGCACATATCGGCGGTACGCCGGTCTTGCCAGACAATTGCATTGTGAATGGGTTGGCCTGTTGTGCGGTCCCAGACAAGCGTTGTTTCGCGCTGATTGGTAATACCGATTGCAGCTATGTCTGATGCGGAAATCTTCGCGCGTTCTATTGCGTCGCGGCAGGTCTCAATTGTCGTATTCCAAATATCTGATGGGTCATGCTCTACCCACCCCGAAGCAGGGTAATATTGTGGAAATTCTTTCTGGGCAACCGAGACGATTTTCATCTTCGCGTCAAACAGAATGGCGCGGCTGGATGTCGTTCCCTGATCAATTGCGAAGATGTAGCTCATGTCGCTGTACTTTTTTCTAATGCCAAAATGTACGCACGATCACACCGAGGCGTAACCGTTTCACAACAAAACAAACTTATCGGCGCAGAAGACAATATTCTCTGCACAAAGAAAAGGTAGGCCGGGGCATTTTTTCACGC
Source organism: Pseudohalocynthiibacter sp. F2068 (assembly GCF_023015645.1). Lineage (NCBI taxonomy): Bacteria > Pseudomonadati > Pseudomonadota > Alphaproteobacteria > Rhodobacterales > Paracoccaceae > Pseudohalocynthiibacter > Pseudohalocynthiibacter sp. F2068. The sequence goes on along the minus strand of NZ_JALKAK010000004.1, from coordinate 273,543 downwards.
CCCGGCCTTCATTTTTAGTTCCAGGATGCGATCAGTTCATCGTAGCCAATCGTAACCGGGGTTTCACGCTCGTTTTCCAGACGCGCTTTTGGCGAACCAGGCTTTGCCAGCCATTCGGCAGGATCAACCTCATCATTCAGCACCGGGCCAAGGTCGCCCTGAACGCCGGAACGCTCAAGCCGTGACAACACGCGCTCTTGTTCTGAGCAGAGTGAATCCAGTGCTTCCTGTGCTGTTTTAGCGCCTGAAGACGCGTCGCCAATGTTCTGCCACCAAAGCTGCGCGAGCTTTGGATAATCAGGAACGTTGGTGCCAGTTGGTGACCAAGCAACACGTGCAGGCGACCGATAGAATTCAATCAGACCGCCAAGGTTAGGTGCACGTTCGGTAAAGCTGTCATGGTTAATAGTGGATTCACGAATGAACGTCAGACCCGTGTGCGCTTTTTTCACGTCCACAGTTTTTGACACCACGAACTGAGCATAGAGCCACGCAGCCTGTGCGCGATCAACCGGGGTAGATTTCATCAGCGTCCAGGAACCCGCATCCTGATAGCCAACTTTCATACCCTCTTCCCAGTACGACCCATGCGGGGATGGGGCCATCCGCCAACGGGGTGAACCATCATCGTTCAGGACAGCCTCGGCACCTTCGCCAACAAGGCTCGCGGTGAACGCAGTGTACCAGAACATTTGCTGGGCAATTGCACCCTGTGATGGCACTGGGCCAGCTTCAGAGAACACCATACCAGCAGCAGCAGGTGGCGCGTAGTTTGTCAGCCAGTTCGTGTAGCTTTCAATCGCATAAACGGCTGCCGGGGAGTTTGTCGCCCCGCCGCGTGCCACACAGGAGCCGACGGGCTGGGAGTTTTCGTTTACACGAATGCCCCATTCGTCAACCGGCAGGCCGTTTGGTTCGCCAATGTCACCCATGCCAGCCATGGACATCCACGCATCGGTAAAGCGCCAGCCAAGTGACGGGTCTTTCTTACCGTAATCCATGTGGCCAAAGACGGTTTCGCCATTGATCTCGCGCCCCGTAAAGAAGGCAGCAATATCCTCATAGGCAGACCAGTTGACTGGCACGCCCAGATCGTAACCATATTCGGCTTTGAAGTCTGCCATGATTGCCGGATCTGTGAACCAGTCATAGCGGAACCAGTAAAGATTCGCGAATTGCTGGTCTGGAAGCTGATAAAGCTTGCCATCTGGCCCGGTGGTGAACTGGGTGCCAATAAAGTCATCAACGTCAAGAGTTGGCAAGGTTACACCCGCACCTTCGCCCGCCATCCAGTCGGTCAGGTTACGCACTTGCTGATAGCGCCAGTGAGTACCGATCAGGTCAGAGTCGTTGATATAGGCATCATAGATGTTTTCACCTGATTGCATTTGGGTCTGAAGTTTCTCAACAACATCACCTTCACCGATCAGGTCATGAGTGACCTTGATGCCGGTAATTTCTTCAAATGCTTTTGCCAGAACTTCGGATTCGTAAACATGGGTCGCAATCGTTTCAGAAACGACGTTGATTTCCATACCCTGATACGGCGCTGCCGCGTCAACGAACCATTGCATCTCTGCTTCTTGCTCTGCACGGCTCAGTGCCGACATTTCGCCAATTTCTGAATCCAGAAAGGCGAGCGCTGCATTCATGTCGGCAAAGGCCGGCGATCCAAGGATCGTCAGTGCCAAGCCAACAGCGGCGGTGGATTTAAATCGAAAGTTCATTTTTTCCTCCCAAATACTCCGATTTCATTGACGACTGGCCAGCCTCATACCGGCCCGTCGCATTCCTTTGCCCCGTCACACCCAGCGAAACACTGCTGCGGCATAAACCAGGCATACAATCAGCGCGCCCCATTGGGGTGCACTGACCAGTCCAAGCCAGGCCAGATTGATAAAGGCCGAGCCTAATAACGTAATGAAAAGACGATCTCCGCGTGTTGTTTCGATCCGCAAAACACCCATGCGCGGCGTTTCAGGGTATTTGATCGCCAGCACCGTAAAAAGAACGAGCAGACAAGCGATTGTACAAAAGAAAATTGCTGTCGGTAGTGTCCAGGCCATCCATGCCATAGGTCTGTTCCTTTCCTATACGCGACCGAGGGCAAAGCCCTTGGCGATGTAGTTTCGGACAAAGTAGATAACGAGCGCCCCCGGTACGATGGTCAGCACACCCGCAGCAGCAAGCACGCCCCAGTCTTGCCCGGCGGCCCCTGCAGTGCGGGTCATGATTGCAGAGATTGGCTTTGCTGCGACGGACGTCAGAGTACGGCTCAACAAAAGTTCAACCCAGCTGAACATAAAGCAAAAGAACGCTGCGACCCCAATACCAGACGCAATGAGCGGCATGAAGATTTTCACGAAGAACCGGCCAAAACTGTAGCCGTCGATATAGGCGGTTTCGTCAATTTCCTTTGGAACACCGCGCATGAACCCTTCCATGATCCAGACCGCAAGCGGAACATTGAACAGGCAGTGCGCCAACGCCACCGCAATATGCGTGTCAAACAGCCCGACAGAACTGTAGAGCTGGAAAAACGGCAAAGCGAACACTGCAGGCGGTGCCATCCGATTGGTCAGAAGCCAGAAAAACAGGTGTTTATCACCCATGAAGGTATAGCGACTAAACGCATAGGCTGCAGGCAACGCAACCGCGATAGAAATCACTGTGTTCAAAACCACATAGATCAATGAGTTGACGTAACCCATGTACCATGTCTGGTCCGTGAGGATCGTCGCATAATTCGCAAATGTCAGGCTATTTGGCCAAAGCGTGAGCGCCCCAAGAATTTCACTGTTGGTCTTCAGGCTCATGTTCAGCAGCCAATAGATCGGCAGCAACAGGAAGGTAAGGTAAAGCACCATCACCACAACGTTGCCCTTGATCTTTGGCAGGGCAATGCCACGCGAGGCCGTTTTGTTCAAACTTGCATCAGCCATCACACACCATCCCTTTTGTCGAGGTTTGTCATCACAGTGTAAAACACCCAGGATATCAGCAGGATCACGAGGAAATACATCAGCGAGAACGCTGCGGCCGGCCCAAGATCAAACTGCCCAAGCGCCATTTTCACGAGGTCGATCGACAGGAAGGTCGTGGCATTTCCCGGCCCACCCCCAGTGACAACGAAGGGTTCCGTATAAATCATGAAGCTGTCCATGAACCGCAGCAAAATAGCGATCAGAAGCACACCCTGCATCTTTGGCAGTTCGATGTAGCGAAACACCTTCCAGCGGCTTGCCTGATCAATCTTTGCCGCTTGGTAATAAGCGTCAGGAATGGATTGGAGTCCGGCATACGCGAGCAACGCGACAAGCGATGTCCAATGCCAGACATCCATAACTACAACCGTTGCCCAGGCCGCGAAACTGTCTTGGGTATAGTTATATGCAATCCCTAGGGCGTCGAGCGTGTAACCGAGCAGGCCAATATCAACCCGGCCAAAAATCTGCCAGATGGTGCCAACCACGTTCCACGGTATCAACAGAGGCAGGGCCATCAGTACAAGGCACACCGAGGCCCAAAACCCCTTTTTCGGCATGTTGAGGGCGACAAAAATACCTAACGGCACTTCGATCGCCAGAATGATCATCGAAAAGGCAATCTGACGACCCAGAGCGTTGTGCAGCCGTTCTGATTCAAGAAGCTCCTTGAACCACTCCAGACCCGCCCAATAGAACTGGTTGTTCCCGAAAGTGTCCTGCACGGAGTAATTTACCACGGTCATCAGCGGTATAACCGCGGAAAAGGCGACCAGCAAAAGAACTGGAAGCACCAGAAACCAGGCTTTTTGATTAACGGTTTTTTCCATTATGCGGCCTCCCCAGCAGGACTTGCCTGCGTGCCCATCGGCTCTACACGCCAATCATTTGCGTAAACATTGATATGCGCGGCCTCAAAAGTGACGCGGTTCATATCCGCGCCAATCTCTGCACCTTCGCCTGCAATAACATTGATTTCATTCTCGAAAAAATCGGCACGAACAATCTTGTGGCGGCCCACATCCTCCACCCGGCGAATTTTTATGGGCAACCCAGTGCCATTGCTGGACAGTGAAGCAAATTCAGGCCGTACACCAATTTCAACTTTCCCGTCGGGCACGCTGTACCCGGCACCAAGGTCTACTTCGGTCCCTTCTATGTAAGCGGTTGATCCATCAACCGTGGCAGCAAGAACATTCATCCCCGGCGAGCCAATGAAGTACCCGACAAAGGTATGCGCTGGTGTTTCAAACAACTCTTGCGGCGTGCCGATTTGCACAACACGACCGTCGTACATGACAACAACCTTGTCAGCAAAGGTCAGTGCTTCGGTCTGGTCATGCGTCACATAGATCATTGTATGCCCAAATTCGTGGTGCAAAGACTTTAGCTGGGTCCGCAGTTCCCACTTCATGTGAGGGTCAATTACCGTCAAAGGCTCGTCGAACAACAATGCGTTTACATCTTCACGCACCATGCCCCGCCCAAGGCTGATCTTCTGCTTTGCATCAGCAGTCAGGCCACGCGCCTTGTGATTAAGCTCCCCCTCCATCCCAATCATCTTGGCAATGTGTTGAACGCGATCCTGAATGTAGCTTGCGTCCGCACCACGGTTGCGTAAGGGAAATGCAAGGTTATCGCGCACTGTCATCGTGTCGTAGACCACCGGGAACTGAAAAACCTGCGCAATGTTGCGCGCGGCCGTTGGCTCTGACGTGACATCGCGATCATTGAACAGGATGCGCCCCTGTGAGGGATGTAACAGGCCAGAAATAATGTTCAGCAAGGTGGATTTACCACAGCCAGAAGCCCCTAGAAGTGCGTAGGCTTCGCCATCGACCCAGTCGTGGTTCAACTCTTTCAGTGCGTAGTCATCTTCGCTCTGCGGATTGGGCAGGTAAGAATGCGCCAGATTGTCGAGTGTGATCTTCGCCATAACCGTTTCCTCCTCAAGCCGCCAGCGCGTAGGACGCAGGCGCGACGAGGCCACCATCCTCGGCAAAAATGTAAACATGCGACGGGTCCAGATAGACAGTTAGTGCGCTACCTAGCTCAAGGTCGCGCACACCGTGAATCAACCCGACCCACCGTTCGCCCTGATGTGTGAGATGGACAAAGGTTTCTGACCCGGTGATCTCTGTCACGTTCAGATGTGCGTTGAACTTCAAGGCGTTATCACGCTTTTGTTCGAGCTTAACGTGATTAGGCCGGAACCCTGCCACATAGCGCCCGTCTGCAAGCTCAGCAAGCGCGCCCGTCGCCGCCGTTGATTGCCCATCACCAAACAGAAGTTTGGTTCCGGCCTTTGAAATCTGCAGAAAATTCATTGGAGGGTCAGAAAATACCCGCGCCGTCGTAGCATCAACAGGTTTGCGGTAGACCGATGGCGTTAGGCCAAATTGCGTTACACGCCCTTCCCACAGGGTTGCGGTGTTCCCTCCCAACAGCAAAGCCTCTTCAGGTTCTGTTGTGGCATAGACAAAGATCGACCCGGCCTCTTCAAATATCTTGGGAATCTCCGCGCGCAATTCTTCACGCAGCTTGTAGTCAAGATTTGCGAGCGGCTCATCGAGTAAAACAAGCCCCGCATCCTTCACCAAGGCCCGCGCCAGCGCACAACGCTGCTGCTGACCGCCCGACAATTCAAGCGGTTTGCGGTCCAGCAATGGTGTGAGTTGCATCAGGTCGGCAGTTTTTTGAACAGCAGCATTTATCTCTGCGTTCGTTTTGCCCAGCAGGCGCATGGGCGACGCGATATTATCATAGACTGTCATTGAGGGGTAATTGATGAACTGTTGATAGACCATCGCGACCTTGCGGTCCTGAACGCGCATACCGGTTACATCTTCGCCATGCCACAGAATGCGGCCAGTTGTCGGTACATCCAGACCTGCCATTAGGCGCATCAACGAAGTTTTCCCGGACAAGGTAGACCCAAGCAGTACGTTCATTGTACCGTTTTGCAACGTAAGATCAGTGGGTTGTATATGGGTCATACCATTTAAAACCTTTGATACCCCCTCAAGAACCAGAGTCATTGTTCTCTCCTATCGCTCTCATACTGCGGCCGATACGCGTCGACTGGAGTGCAGAGCGCCCTTCATCCATTTGTTCAACTTAACGACTTCAGCCTTGCTCATCCGCAAGCCCAGCTTTGAGCGGCGCCAGATAACATCTTCGGCGGTTCGGGCGTATTCCCGCTCCATCAACCATATCACTTCGCGCTCTGTCAGGGTTGCGCCAAATGCGACACCCATATCATCCACAGTTTCAGCACTGCTCAGTATTTCGCGTGCTTCGGTGCCATAGGCTTTGACAAGACGGCGTGCCCAAAAATCGTCAAGGAAGGCGTAATCCTTTTTCAGGCCTGCAGTCAGGTCCGCGACCCCGTTCACCGCAAAATCCCCGCCCGGTAGCGCAACACCTGCTGTCCAGTTTCCGGTCGCCTTTGGAAAAAATGGTGTGATTTTCGCCAATGCGCCCTCTGCCAAACGACGGTAGGTGGTTATTTTTCCGCCAAAGACGTTCAGTAACGGCGCCCCGGCATCTGTGTTCAGTTTCAGCACATAATCTCGGGTCGCCGCCGTTGCTGAATTTGCACCATCGTCATAAAGTGGGCGAACACCAGAATAGGTCCAGATAATGTCTTCTTTTTCGACCGGCTTTTTTAAGTAGTTCGAAGCAAAACTTCGCAGATAATCCGCTTCTTCAGGTGTGCACTCGGGTTTTTCTTCCGGGTCGTCATGCTCCGCGTCCGTCGTTCCGATTAACGTGAAATCAGTTTCATAAGGAATTGCAAAAATGATCCTGCCGTCTTCACCCTGAAAGAAGTAGCATTTGTCGTGATCAAACAGCTTGCGCGTCACAATATGGCTCCCCCGAACCAGCCTGACGCTTTCCGACGCATTTAGCCTAAGCGTTTTGGTGATCACGCTTTCGACCCAAGGGCCGCCAGCATTCACAAGCATCTTTGCCCAAACAAACTGAATTTCGTCTGTTACAGCATCGATCAGGGTTATTTTCCAAAGATCGTCCGTTCGCTCTGCCGCGACAACACGCGTACGGGTCATGATCTTGGCACCACGTGATTCCGCATCACGCGCATTCAGGACAACCAACCGCGAATCTTCGATCCAGCAGTCCGAATACTCAAACGCCTTCTTGAATCTGTCTTGCAAAGGTTTCCCAACAGGATCGGTACGCAGGTCTACAGTCGTCGTTGCAGGCAGGATTTTTCGCCCACCCAAAGTATCATACAGAAACAGACCAAATCGTATAAGCCAGGCAGGCCGCCTGCCCTTCATCCATGGCATAAGAACATTCAGGATGCGTGATGTTGGCGTTTCTCCTTCAAAGCGCATATCCCTATGATATGGAAGAACAAAACGCATGGGCCAGCTTATATGTGGCATCGCCCGCAAAAGCGTTTCACGCTCAATCAGTGCTTCCCGGACCAGACGAACTTCAAAGTATTCAAGATAGCGCAAACCACCATGGAAAAGCTTGGTCGAGGCGGAAGACGTTGCTGATGCCAGGTCGTTCATTTCAGCAAGGGACACGCTAAGCCCGCGCCCTGCAGCATCGCGCGCAATTCCGCAGCCATTGATTCCACCGCCGATCACGAAAAGATCGTAAACCTGATGCTGAACTGCCGACAATTGAACAAAGTCCCCCACTTTGCTGAAATATTTGCAATACGAAGCATGTTAATGCGCGGTTTGTCAATTATTATGTTCTTTTTTTTTCGCTTTGATAATTTTTGAACTTTTTACGAAATACATTGCCACCGCCCCTAACCTATTTATTTCAAACCACTATTTTGAAAACCCTGTCACCGAATGTGCGTTTGAGTGCGGATTCAAAGCAGAAATTCGAATTTCTTTTTCTAACCAACTTAGAAAAAGAGTTTAATTGCAGTGAAGAATTGATACGAATGTCATAAAAGGGAACCGCTAGAAAGGCCCCTATGGCACAGAGTTTTCGACAACCCGACATTCTAGAAATCGCCCGCACAGAGGGAAAAGTCACAGTTGAAGGCCTTGCTGAAAGGTTTGAAGTGACGGTTCAAACAATCCGGCGCGACCTGAGTGATCTCGCGAATGAAGGAAAGCTTGAGCGCGTTCACGGTGGGGCGATCCTGCGATCAGGGGTATCCAATATCGGGTATGAAGACCGGCGCGGGTTAAATGACGAAGCGAAAAAAGATATCGCACAGCGTTGCGCGAAGGCTATTCCTGACGGCGCGTCTTTGTTTCTGAACATCGGCACAAGCACCGAAGCGGTCGCACGTGAACTACTGCACCACCTTAACATCATGGTTGTCACTAATAATATGAATGTTGCCAATATCTTGGTCGCCAACCCTGATTGTCAGATCATGGTAGCGGGCGGGATGTTGCGACGCTCGGATGGAGGGTTGGTTGGCGATTTGACGGCGCGTGTGATCGAACAGTTCAAGGTTGACTATGCCGTGATAGGGTGTTCAGCCATGGATGAGGACGGCGACATATTGGATTTTGATGTCCAGGAGGTTGGCGTCAGTAAAGCAATCATTCGTCAGTCCAGAAAAACATTCCTTGTGTCGGATCACTCCAAATTTTCACGCAGCGCCCCTGCGCGCATTGCATCGCTTAGCGAAGTAGACTCGCTATTCACAGACAAACCGCTTTCAGAAACGCTTACGAAACGGTGCGTCGAATGGGGCACAGAGATCTATACGCGCTGAGCTTTACACAAAATGTTACGCTAATGCGCCCGAGTAACTTGGTCGGGGCGATCGCATTGCCCACAACTCGGTCTCTCAATTTCAACTAAAATTTGATGCTTTACGTTTGGTCAAAAAAAATTACCACCTGAGGTTGTATTTTTGATTTGACCATTCTATGGCTAGAGTAGAAAGGAATATTTTTTGTGAATACCGAAAAATATCGAACCTACTTTCGCTGCGACCCTTTTCGATTGGGTAAAATTTTTTCTTTCAAAAATCCTTTACTGACATCTCTGGACTTCATTGAAGGATCAAACCCGTAATGACTTATCTCTCGCTTTGGAGCCTTGCCGCCATCATTGTTGTGACTTTATGTTTGGGACTGCTTTTTCGCCTAAAGCAACGCAACAAACAGCTTTCCAAAGCTTTGAAAGCCTGCGAATCCAGCTTTCAGACCGAGAAAAATAAAACCTCATCTCAGTCAGCTTCAAAGGTTGGTGGCTGGGAATTTGATTATCAGAGTCGCGAGCTTTCCTGGGACACGCATACAAAAACAATCCATGATGTTGATGAAACATTCAGACCGACACTTAAAAAGGCTTTTCGGTTTTTGACACCAAGCTCTCGCAGGCTTTTGTTCCCCGCGATAAAAAAGGCAAAAGAGCAAATCGCTCCTTTTGACAAGGAGGTCCGGCTGGTCACCGCTGGTGGGCGCCACATTTGGGTTCGTATTTTAGGTCAACCCATTCTGGAGAATGGCATTTTGTCCAAATTTTCCGGCGTTTTTCAGGACGTAAGTCAATACAGACGTTTGCAGGATGAACTGCGCCTTGCTGCTGTGACCGATCAGTTGACAGGATTGATAAACCGACGTGGGTTGCACGAGTATCTGAACGAGCTAAACAAATCGGATCAGCACTCGCGCCATGCTGTTCTTGCAATAGATCTGGATAACTTCAAATCTGTTAATAACACCTCTGATCACGAAACCGGTGACAATCTCCTTCGCCATTGCGCAAAAATTCTTACGTCAGAAGCGGGTGATGCTGATTTGGTTGCTCGGATCGCCGGCGATGAGTTTGTGATCGTTCTCAAAGATGCAAACGACCGAGCGCAGACGAAACAGCTCGCTCTGTGCTTGATGAGAAAGCTGTCTAAACCAGTTGAGATTGATGGAAGATGCTGCCGGATCAGTGCGAGTATTGGTATAAAATTTTGGGATAAAACGGCAGAGCCAACCCTGAAACGCGTGTTGATAGATGCTGATATAGCCTTACGCCAAGCCAAGCGTGAAGGCAGAAGCCGATACCGTTTTTTCAAAGACAGTATGCGACAGCAGATTGAACGAAACTCCACGTTGGCCGAGGAGATCCGGGAAGGGTTACGGCGCGACGAATTCGCGCCTTTCTTCCAACCTCAGATCAACATTCGTACGCGTACGCTAAACGGGTATGAAGCTTTGCTTCGCTGGAAACATCCTTCGCGCGGTTGGCTGGAACCCGAAGATTTCATTCACGCAGCAAAAGATGCAGACCTACTGGATAATCTCGACAGACAAATGCTGCTGAAAAGCAGCCAGTCTCTCGCGCACCTGCAGGCACTGGGGCTACCTGCCCCGCAAATCAGTATCAACATGTCAAATTCCAGGTTGAGCGATTCCAAGGTCGTTGACAATTTGATCGACGTCGTCAAAGCGCAAGGTTTGCACCCCCATCAGATTGCCCTCGAAATTCTGGAAACGGTTTTTCTGGATGATCCCGCCGGACATATTGCAAAAAATGTACATGAGCTTTCGGCAGCGGGTTTTTCCGTGGAACTGGATGATTTTGGAACCGGGCACGCCTCAATTTCCAGTTTACGTAAATTCCCGGTCGACCGGATCAAGATAGACAGAAGCTTCGTATCGGGAATTGACCAAGACAAAAGCCTTGAAGAATTAATAGGTGCCATCGTGCATCTTGCGAAGAAACTAAACCTTACTGTCATTGCAGAGTGTGTCGAAACCGACGCAGAACTAGCAGTTCTTACCGCAATGGGATGTGACTGTGCCCAAGGATTTTATTTCGCACCTGCAATGCCGCTGGCCGAGCTTGAAAATTGGTTATCAAGTGAAACCCAATTCACGTCCCAAGCGCGTTAAAATTTCCGCAATTGCATTTCTTTTCGCTTTAGACTCGAAACAATAAAGCAGCGTTGTTTGCGAACCACGTCATTCAGCGCTTGAGGAAGGGGGCGCGCACGAGGCATATTGTGCGCAACAGTCGCGGCAAGGCCAAATGCCCGAAGGACGCCAGTAAAGGCAAAGAGGCAAGCAATGTTAGAAAAAATAGACCCACTCCAATCTGTTCTGGCATCGCTCAGATGTTTTCAGGACGGGCTGGAACAAATGCAGGCGGAGCTCACAAAAAACGGCAATGGTGACGTAATCTCCGATACGGCGCGCCTGATCCTAGAAATGAAGGGGCGGCTGATCCTGTCTGGCGTTGGGAAAAGTGGCCATATCGCGCGCAAACTTGCTGCAACATTTTCTTCAACCGGCACCCCTGCCTATTTCGTGCACCCGGCTGAAGCCAGCCATGGTGACTTGGGTGTCATACAGGACAATGACGTCGTTTTGTTGATGTCATGGTCTGGTGAAACCCGCGAACTTTCAGATGTTGTTGCCTATTGCGCGCGCTTTGATGTTCCCATGATTTCGATCACAGGAAATAGCGAAAGTACGCTCGCACGTAAAACGCAGTACCCAATCATCCTGCCCCACGCAGAAGAGGCATGCCCGCACAATCTGGCTCCCACAACATCAACATTGTTGCAATTGGCTATGGGCGACGCCTTGGCAGTTACATTGCTTCGGATGCGCGGTTTTTCCGAAGAAAGTTTTCGGAATTTTCATCCCGGCGGCAAGCTCGGTTCCGTGCTGCAGCCAATCAGTGAGCTCATGTTTAAGGGTGATCAGCTACCACTCGTCGAAATGGATGCACCTATCATCGAAGTCATCTCTGAAATTTCAAACAAAGGGTTTGGCATCGTCGGGATGCGAGACGTGGGTGGTAATCTGGTTGGTGTCATCACGGATGGCGATATCAGACGCTACCTTGAAAGCAATGCCTCTGGCACAATGAAGTCAGTGATCTGGAAGGCCACAGCCGCAAGCCTGATGACACCGGGCGGCGTGAGACTTGAGCCCGAGCGGCTAAGTGCGCGCGCCCTGAATATCCTGCAAAAAAACAAGATTTCTGCTGCTTTTGTTGTTGAAGACAGCAAGCCGGTCGGGCTTGTCACAGTATTACAGCTTCTGCAACGTGGTGTCGCCTGACCCTCAGCTGACTTCTGCTTTCGTCAAATTATCAATCGCCTTCAGGCGCTTCAGCATTGCTGCCATCTGATCGAGCGGCATCATGTTTGGCCCGTCGCTTGGCGCGTTGTCAGGGTCAGGGTGCGTTTCTATGAACAGAGCAGCACAGCCGACTGCAATTGCCGCGCGTGCAAGCGGCGGTACAAACTCTCTTTTCCCGCCAGATGATGTGCCCTGTCCACCCGGAAGTTGCACCGAGTGTGTTGCATCAAAAACCACCGGATATCCGGTATCTGCCATGATCGGCAGGCTTCTGAAATCACTGACCAGCATGTTGTAACCAAAGGATGTTCCACGGTCCGTCAAAAGTATGCGGTCGTTCCCGGTGCTGGCAATCTTGTCAGCAACATTGCCCATATCCCAGGGTGCGAGGAATTGTCCCTTTTTCACGTTTATCGCTGCCCCGGTTTCCCCCGCTGCAAGCAGCAGGTCGGTCTGACGGCACAGGAATGCTGGGATTTGCAGAATATCAACGGCTTCGGCCGCAACTGGGCACTGCTGCGCACTATGTACATCGGTCAGGGTCGGGCAGCCAAATTCAGTGGAAATTTTTGACAGAATTGACAATCCTTCGTCGATCCCAAGCCCGCGTTTACCCGACAGGCTTGACCGGTTTGCCTTATCAAAACTGCCTTTAAAAACCAGCGGAATCGCAAGATCGCTGCAGATACCAACAAGCGTTTCAGCAATCTGACGGCTGTGACCAAGGCCTTCAAGCTGGCAAGGGCCAGCGATCAGCGCAAAGGGTGCAGTGTTCGAAAAATCCGCATTTCCGACGGTTACAGTTTTCATTCTTCACCTCTTTGCTGCAGCACAGCTTCGATCCGTTCAACATCAATCGGGTTGTTTAGTTCCCAGAAAACATGGCCGCGTGCATCTACCTCGACACAGCGTACTTTAACTCCACGCTCCAGAAACCGGAGTTGTTCCAACCCTTCAAGCTTTTCCAATGGACCTTCACCCCAGTTTACATATTCAGCCAATGTAGCTGGTCGATAGGCATAGGCGCCTACATGATGAAAGACGGGTGTTTCAGCTTCATCCGCATAGTCGCTGTCGGTATATGGGATCACTTCTTTCGAAAAATAGAGTGCGTCTCGCGTTTTATCGAATACCGCAGTGGTGCCACCAACCTGATCATTTCGGCGGTCCTCACGGAAATTGGACAGGGTCTGACCGTCGCACCGCAAAACGGGCGTTGCCATCTGGACAGACACATCAGCCCGCATTTCATCAATCAGAGCTGTTAAAAACCAATGTGGGGTCAGCGGGGCGTCACCCTGAAGATTTACAACGATATCAGGAAGCTGCGAAAGGTCTTTAAGTGAATCTGCCACCCGCTCTGTTCCGTTGACGCAGGCGTCCGAAGTCATCAGAACTTCGGCGCCGAAACCGCGCGCGGCCTCTGCAATACGCGCGTCGTCTGTAGCAATATAAACAGCGGCAACACTTGGCACCTGCATCGCGGTAATCCAACTGCGTTCAATCAGGGATTTTGACTTACCTGTTGCCCCTACCAGCGGTGCCAAGGGCTTTCCTTGGAACCGGGTCGACGCATAGCGGGCGGGGATTACAATAATAACATCTTTGCTCATGCCACGGTGATGGCTTATCCAGACGACGAGTCCAAGCTTTTTGTCGCGCGAGTTTGCATTTATTGCGGCATTGCGCTGACAAGGCGAACTTTACGCTAGTAGTCTCGCTCGAAAAATACACCCATGCTGGTGTTACCATCTTGCCCAAGCCCACCTTTGACGGTCAAAGCCGGGGAAATATCCAGGTTCAGGTTAATCTCGCTCGTTCCATCGCTGCCAATCGTCACGTCGGTATAGACGTTCTCGGAAATGTACTTCCCGGCACGTACTCCGGTGGTGCCTTCTTGGTTACTGGCAACATCAAGATCATCCAGACCAAACTTGTCCCTTAGTCGCGACACGAGCCCAACACCGCCCCGCCCGGATAAGGTTGCAACAGCAGACGCAAGCTGGGCCGCCTGAAACGGAGAAATTTCTGTTATAGCGCGTCCAAAGAAGAGCCTCGAGAGCACTTCGTCCTCGGGCAGTTCAGGTTGAGATGTGAAGGATATCGTCGGATCCGCAGCATTGCCTTCAACGATAACATTGACGGTAAACTCATCTGCAGAACTTGTCGCGACGAGCCGTAAGTAGGGCACAAATTCACCCTGCAACTGTGCATAACCTTCATCAAGTGTCAGGCGTTTTCCCAGAATGTCGAGCCGCCCCCGGATCAGATCAAACCGCCCTGACGGAATGAGGTTATCCGTTGTTCCGCCCAAGCGCAGCTCACCACCAAGTTCGACGTCAAGACCGCGACCACGAACAAATATGCGCGATGGCGCAGAAATTGTCAGATCAACCGGATAAGCAGCACCTCCACTGCTTCCTGCATCGTTGTCTAGCAATCCAGCACGGCGCCGCGTTTCCCTGACGCTGGCAGGTTCATTCACATGAACAAGCCCGGGCAAGTCGCCGCCCTCTGTAAATCCAGATGTTGGAACCTGTATTTCGGTCGGTCCAAGTGTCAAATCACCGGCAATCAGCGCGCCCCCCGTAACTGGCCCATTTACGGTCACAGCGCCATTGACGTTCGTCTGATAAAGCGCCGGATCTATCAATCCAACGCTGCGCAATTGTACCGCCAGTTCGCCAGCATATGGTGGCGTCAAAGATACCGGGCCATTCACTGAAAACTGACCGCCCGATGTGACCGCACCCGTTGAGTCAATTACCGCGCGGCCACCGGAAATCTGTGCGTTTACAGCGACGTTTGTTAGCGCCAACCGCAACAATGGGATCGACGCACGCACCGCTCCCGCCGTCGCCTGACCGGAAATTGACGACAACGCGAAAGGCCCGTCCAACCGCAGATCAAACCATGCGTTACCGTCAAGCGTGCGCGGCGTAATAAGTGGGTTTGCAAGCCCCAATGGCGCATTGCCCGCCAACGCAAGGTTGGCTGATTGGCCGTCAACGACAACGCCACCAGTAATACTTAGCACGGTTCCAGCAGGGCCATCGCCATTCGCATCGATCTGCCAGTCGCCACCGTTCCGGCTTGCCGTACCGTTCAGGCTAAGCGGGCCATTCAACCCTGAAACAAATATTCCGAGGTTGTTTAAACTTGCAGCATATCTGAGATCACCAGTCTCTGATCCTAGCTGGCCGGATACGCCTGCGGTAAGTTCCGGTGTGGCGATTTCAAACTGGTTAATTCTTAGACCCGTGGTATCACGCGCGACAGCTACCGATAGATCAGCCGTGCCGCGAAGCAAACGATCAACCTCTGACTGACCTATTCCAAGGTCTTGTGTCTGGCCTTTCAGTGTCAGATCAAAAGATCCGCCCAGCAGATCACCCTGCCCCGCCAAGTTAATACGTCCAGACCCCTTCAGCGGGCGACCAACAAGCAGAGAGAAGCGTGAAAGATCGCCAGATGTTAGAAGTATTTCCCCTTCCACATTAAAATCATCTTGCAGCCCTGCAAAGGCGGCCTGTCCTGAAATGGAAAAGTTATCGCCGTTTAAGATTACGTTGCGCAATACGACGGGTTCTTCCTGAATCCATTCCACCTGAGTGTCACCGGAAATTTCAGAACCCAGCGCAGCGGCCAAACCTTCGTCCCGCAGAATTAAACCGTCCGCACTGTAAAACACTTCGCTTGTCACGCGGCCAAGCGCTGTTCCGTCTCTTGCAAAAATCTTGCCTGTTGCAGCCAGCAACAGAGTTTCAGCTGTCAGATTTTCACTGACCAGCCCATCTAACAGAAGCGTTCCTTTCCAATCGTCATCATTTGCATGATTATATGCAAGATCAAGCGTAAGGCTGTCGACAAGCGTCTTGCTTCCTGAAAGTGGTAACAAAACAGGCGAACCCGATTGATCACTAATTTCTGCTTCTAACTCAAAACGTTCTGGCCAGCCCTCTGCCCCAATCGCGCCACTCCCTTCAATCGAAACGGAGCGCGCCTTCAAGGCCAGTGTGTCCAGCGTCACCCGCCCGTCGGTCAGCCGTTCACCGCGTAGTTTCAACTGGATATCCGAGCCAAAGAAGGACCGGTAATCAGGCGCGAACAACGGCGCAATATCACCACCTATCTCAGCACCAAACGCGTGGCCAAGATTTGAGCTGTCATTTTCATCCCGCAGTGCAACAATTGTAATCTGGCCGGTAAGTCGGGGCTCGTTGTCAGACAAGAGACTTATGTCGGCTATATAGTCATCAAGAGCTCCTGTTCCCTTAACAGTCATCGCAATCGCTGGCGTATCGGGAAGATTCAATAACGTTGAAACAATGCCGCCCTTGCCTTCGCTCAAAGCGACATCCAGGCTCAATTCGCGTGTCGCGTTACTATAACCACCCGCAAAGCGAAGCGTTCCGAGTTCACCATCGATCCTTGCAATACTGACTTCTGCGTCTCCAGCACCAGCATTTAACGAAAGACTCGCCTCTAACTTGACTGTCGCTTCGCGGCTCAGAACAGCGGCACCAAGAACCACGCGGTCTGCCTTGACCGCGGCTATTTCGACAGAAACTGGCAATTCCGGCAGTGTAAATTCTGTTGCTTCAGGGCTTGGTGTGGATGCGTCGGTCTTTGGAAAGCGAGGGAGCAAAATTTCGCGCGCACTCAGTGTGTTCACCTCAAGGCGACCACGCAAAAGCGCCGATTGATTCCAGTCTAACACCACATCGCGCAACGTGATCCAGACGCCACCATCATCTGCAATGGTGAGTTCTTCAATGGTGGACTCGGCGCTTAGTGAACCTGAAAAACCTTTGACGCGCACCTCACGCCCTGCATCAGAGAGATTATCTTCCAGAAACGCCGTCAGAAAATCACGGTCATCCTTGGTCTCTGTCTGCGCGAAAGCAAAACAGGGCAGCAGAAGCAACAGAACTATTGCGGCAAACCGTTTCAAAATGATTGTCCTATGCCAACGTAGATTTGCAGACCATTCCCAGTTCCCCCTACAGGTGCGGCAACGTCAAAACGTATCGGCCCGATGCCGGTGTTGTATCGCAGTCCAAGCCCGAAGCCACCGTGCCAATCCCCGTTACCGTCATAAAAGGAACCCGAGCCAACGTATCCCGCATCTGCGAACGCGACGGCGCCCAGTTTTTCGGTAAAGCTTGTTCGCAGTTCAGAGGAAAGGCCGATAAATGAACGCCCCCCGCGGCGTATGCCACCCCCAAGATTAACGCCAAGCGACTGATAAGACTGACCCCTAACAGTACCACCACCGCCTGAATAAAACAGGTAGTCAGGCGGCGAATCGATTACAGTCGGCCCTACGACCGAGCCAAGTTGAAAACGCCCTGCCAAAACAAACCGGTTCTCTTCACCAAAGCCACGATAAGTACGTGCATCAGTTTCAATCCGCAGGCCCGAGGAGGTTGTTCCAAATCCAACGAACGGGCGCAGTTCACCGGCCAGATAAAAGCCACTTGTCGGATTTAACGCATTGTCGCGCTTGTCCCATATGAGCGTGGCAGGCAGGCTCAGCAGATTGAAATCTTTTATTCCGCTGGTGTCGGTCACACGCGCATTGCGCACTTCAATCGCAAGCTCACCTTCAAGCGTGTCTGAAAATATCCGATGTGCACCAACACCAAAACCGAGGTTGTCAGATTGAAAATCCGGTTCGTCCAAGCGTTCTGCTTCTATCGTCACAAAGACAGAAGTATCAGGACCAATCGACGCTGGCCTTTCATACCTTGCGCCAAAGCTATAATCTGTGCCACCCGTTTCACCGCCAATGCCGCTGATTTCGCCATCTATGCGCAGCCGTTCCGCACCGCCGAGAAGATTTCGGTGAATCCAATACCCAGACAACAACAGCCCTTCGAGTGTTGAAATTTCTGCGCCAACCCCGTAACGGCGCGGCTTTTCGTCAACAACTGCAGCCGTGATATCGAGTGTATTATTCGGCCCGACTGTTTCAGCTTCGCTCAATGCGACAGACCGGAACGTCCCGGTTCTGCGCAGCCGTATGGCGGCTGCCTCCACATCGTCCGGAGAAAAAACGGCGCCCTCCGGAAGACCTGCAATTGTTATGATACGTGATGTATGTACGTTACTTTGGCCTTCGACGAGAAGTTTGCCAAAGCGAAGCCTTGGGCCTGGCGCAACGCTAACATCAACCTCCAGAGTCTGTGACAAGTGATCTGCGCGCAAAGACTGGCGTTCAATATTTGCCTTTGCGTGCCCGATATTTCGCCATCCATCAATGACCGCGCTAACGGCATCACCCACCAGCGGGCTGTAGGCTGTCGCGCCTCTTGCAAAACCAGTTGGTAATTCGCTACCCCATGCAACCGGCCTTACCTGCGCGTCCCCAAACCGGAAAACCGGGCCCGGACGAATACGAACTTCTATCCTGCGAACCTCGGTCAACCGCTGAAATAGCGGGATCGAAGCTGCCTCGCGACCATCAATCAAGATGTTCACAGTCCCACTGTATCGCCCTTGCGTATAAAGTGCTGCAACCAGGCGCCCATAGTCTGCGCGCGCAGCCGCGACGAGATCTTGTGGGGCGGAAACCCCATCTCTCTGTGCAGCTAAAATCAAGGATGTCTCGCGAAGAACGTCTGTAACCCGTTCCGGCACATCCCCTGTTTCGAATAGGACGGTGTCCAGCGCTGCGGCAGGCTGAACAAACCCCATCGCCAGACAGACAGCAAAAGCACCGCTTTGCCATATCCTCGTCAGAGACCGTAAAAAATCGGCCATCATGGATATCACCCCAAAAACTCACCTTACTGATACGTCGCAACGCGTGGTCTTACCATACGGATTGTTACGTTATCTGAATATAGACGTCGGGTTCTGTATATCCTGAAAATCAAAGTTTTACTTTGTTTGACGTCAATCGAAACAGGTGTGTCGGATTGGGCTTTATCTTTTATTTTAACTTGTAGAATAACTTGGTCGGGATCATTGTGACCTTACATCAGAACAGAGTAATCGGCGCTTTAAATGAATGACATTCTGCAAGGATTAAGCGCCGCGTTTCGCCTTATCATTACCTTTGACGGTGAACTTGCAGAAATCACCCTGCGGTCGTTTCAGGTGACGCTAAGTGCAGTCGCCATCGGTTCGTTGCTGGGTTTGCCCTTTGGTGCATGGCTTGCGGTAAATCGCTTTAGAATGCGGCGTTACACGATTGCTGTGCTTAACGCCCTGATGGGGCTGCCACCCGTTGTTGTCGGGCTTTTTGTCTATATTCTGTTTTCACGTTCCGGGCCATTCGGCGTATTGGGGCTTTTGTTCACGCCAACGGTGATGATCATCGCGCAAGTGATAATTATAACGCCGCTTATTGCGTCTATCGCCCATCAGGCAATCCGGGAACTCTGGGCAGAATACCATGATCTTTTGCTGTCTCTGAACACAACGAAACGTCAAAGAATCATGACACTGATATGGGACGGAAGGCGCGCCTTGCTGACGGCAGCATTGGCTGGGTTTGGGCGCGCAATTGGCGAAGTTGGTGCGATCATGATTGTTGGTGGAAACATTGATCACGCAACACGCGTTCTGACAACCGCCATCGCGCTTGAGACAGGCAAAGGCGACTTCGCGCTCGCGCTTGGGCTTGGGTTCATCCTGATCGGTTTGGCCATCGTTCTTAACCTGGCAATCCACATTTTGTCGCGTACAGAACAGGGAGGAAGATGGTGAAATCAATCCTGCCTTTGGTGCTAACAGGTGCAGCGACCCGAAAGCGGGGCAAAACCCTTATCGGTCCCGTAGACCTGACGGTTGGGGCCAAAGGGTTTACCATTGTGATCGGGCCGAATGGGTCTGGTAAGACGAGTTTTCTTCAACTCATGCATGGCTTGGGGCGCGTTTCCAAAGGCGGTGTTCGCTGGAACGTTTCGCAAGCAGAGGCGCAACGACAACAGGCCTATGTCTTTCAGACCCCGATCATGATGCGCCGACGTGTCGTAGACTGTATTGCTTACCCGTTGCTTCTGACTGGAACGGGCAGAAAAGCTGCACGCGCGCGCGCAGCAGAATGGGCAACCCGTCTTGGTCTAGGCGAGGCGCTTGATCGCCCTGCAACGGTTCTGTCAGGGGGCGAAAAGCAAAAACTTGCACTCGCGCGCGCATTGATCCGCAAACCAGAAATTTTATTCCTGGATGAGCCCTGCGCGAATCTTGACGGTCGGGCAACCCGCGAAATCGAAACCATTTTACTGGAGGCGTACCGGGCAGGAACCAGAATCGTGATGGCGACCCATGATATGGGTCAGGCGAAGCGCTTATCAACAGAGATAGCGTTTCTTTACAAGGGTATGATCCACGAATATGGATCGGCTGAAACATTTTTTTCAGCACCCAAAACCCACGAAGCCCAAGCCTTTTTACGAGGAGACATATTGGAATGAGATTTTCTAAAATTGCGCTGGCAACCGCATTTGTCATGTCAGCATCAATCGCCATAGCAGAAGAAATTAAAGTTGCGGTAACGACTTCTTTTCACAACTCTGGCCTCTCAGATATCCTGTTGCCTGCAATCGCAGAAGATATCGGGCTTGACGTTCAGCTTTTGGTGGTTGGCACGGGTCAGGCATTACGCCTGGGTGAGGCCGGGGATGTTGACGCAATTCTCGTGCATTCCCGCAAGGCTGAAGACGCCTTCCTGGAGGCCGGGTATGGAACCCACCGACGCGAGATTATGTATAATGACTTTGTGCTGATCGGCCCCAATGACGACCCCGCAAAAATTGGTTCTGCCGAGAATGCGGCGTCTGCCCTGACGCTCATTTCCTATGCAGAAACGCCTTTCGTCAGCCGCGGTGACGACAGCGGAACACATAAGAAAGAGCGTGCGCTTTGGGCCAGCGCAGGTCTTGACGACAGTACATTTGAAAGCTGGTACCGTTCGGTTGGCGCAGGTATGGGCGCGACACTGAATACCGCTAGCGGCATGAATGCCTACGTCATGTCAGACCGGGCAAGCTGGCTTAACTTTGGTAACAAGGGCGATCTGGCTTTGCTGTTCTCGGGCGATCCGGTTCTGTTCAATCAGTACGCAATTATACCAGTGAACCCGAAGCTGCACACGCACGTAAAAAACGACCTTGCGAATGCTCTGGAGGAATGGCTGGTCAGTGACCGTGCGCGCGTTTTGATTGATGGCTACACAATAAATGGTGAAACGCTGTTCACCCACAACGCGGTGGCAGAGTAAGTCTTAGGCAACGATATCGGCGGCAGCCTCACGGCTGTAGCCGATTGACGCCTCAAGCAAGTGTTTCGTGTACGGATGGCTTGGGCGCATTGCCCGCATATCTTCGGCCGTCATCACTTCAACAATTTCGCCAAGCTGCATCACGGCAATACGTGAACACATGTGCCCAACGACCGCAAGATCATGTGACACCATCAGATATGTCAGGCCGTGTTCTGCCCTAAGGTCCGTGAGCAGGTTCAGTATCTCCGCCTGTACCGACACATCGAGCGCCGAGGTTGGCTCATCCAGCAACAGAAACGATGGCTCCGGCGCCAAAGCACGTGCAATCGCCACCCTTTGACGTTGCCCACCAGACAGCTGGTGCGGATAGCGGAACCGGAAAGATGGCCCCAACCCAACATCATCAAGCAGGGTTACAATTCGTTTTTCGATATTGTCAAAACCATGCAGGTAAAGCGTTTCACTGAGCACCTGATCCACCGAATGACGCGGATGAAGCGATGCATAGGGATCCTGAAAGACCATTTGCAGAGTCTTGTAAAATTCGTTGTCCCGGGTGTGATCCAAGGTCTTTCCAGCAACATGAATTGCGCCGGACCAATTAGGGGCAAGTTCAGTTATGGCGCGCAGAATGGTAGATTTACCAGACCCGCTTTCCCCGACGAGGCCAAAGCTCTCGCCCTTTGGAACATCAAATGTTGCGTCTTTAACAGCATCGATCCGGTCTTTTCCTGATCCGAACCAGACTTTCAGGTTTTTTACTGAGATTCCGTTCATCGCGCCCCGCTCACGCTGTCTGTATCGCGCCATGTTGCATCGCGTTCCAACACCGCGAGACGCTCTTGTTTTACGTCCAGTCGCGGCAGCGAATTCAGCAAACCACGCGTATAGGGGTGTTGCGCCTCGTGCAGTTTGTCCGCCACGCAGGTCTCAACAATCCGGCCACCATACATGATCAAAACCCGATCACAGAAAGACGACACAAGATTAAGATCATGGCTGATGAAAATCAGCCCCATGCCGCGTTCCTGCACCAGCTTGTCCATGATCCGCAGCACCTGGGTTTGCACGGAAACATCAAGGGCCGATGTCGGCTCGTCCGCAATCAGAATTCTGGGGTCGGGCACCATCATCATCGCAATCATCACCCGCTGGCCCATGCCACCTGACAATTCATGCGGATATGAACGGTAGACCCGCTCCGGATCGCGGATCGAAACAGCTTCGAGCATCTCCATTGCCTTGCGTTTTGCATCTGCCTTGGTTGACTTGGCGTGGATCGCGTATGCCTCCACAATCTGGTCTCCGACGCGCATCACGGGATTGAGCGAAAACTTAGGGTCTTGCATCACCATCGAAATGCGCTGCCCGCGAACCGAGCGCATTTCCTTTTCGCTCATCGCCATAATGTCGTCGCCTTCAACCGCGATACGTTCAGCCGTTACCTGACCCGGTGGTCGGATCAGGCGCAGAATTGCGCGGCCGGTCATTGATTTACCGGAACCGCTTTCACCAACAATACCAAGGCGTTCCTGACCAAGGGTAAAAGACACTCCACGAACCGCATCAAAAACACCGTTGCGGGTAGGAAACTTCACCCAAAGGTTTTCCACATCAAGCAGGTTCATGATCCACCATCCTTTGGATCAAGCACATCCCGCAAACCATCACCAAGCAGGTTAAACGCAAGACTGACCGTAAAAATCGCAAGCCCAGGAATGGTGGCAACCCACCAGTGATCAAGGATGAACCGTCTGCCTTCTGATATCATGGCGCCCCACTCAGGGCTCGGCGGTTGCGCGCCAAGGCCAAGGAAACCAAGCCCCGCGGCTGCTAGAATAATACCCGCCATATCGAGTGTAACCCGCACAATCAGCGACGAAATACAAAGCGGCCAGATGTGTTTCGTTACAATCCGTGTCGCCCCGGCCCCTTGCAGCTTCACGGCACTGATATAGTCGGAGTTACGAATGGTCAGCGTTTCAGCCCGCGCGATTCGCGCATAGGGCGGCCAGGCCGTAAGCGAGATTGCAAGGACAGCATTTTCAATCCCTGCACCAAGTGCTGCAACAAAGGCCAGCGCCAAGACAAGGCGTGGAAAAGCAAGGAAAATATCGGTGATCCGCATAAGGATCACATCGAGCCACCCACCAGAATACCCCGCAACCGTCCCCACCAGCAAACCCGCAACTGGCGCGATCAGCGCTACTAAAGCAACAATATACAGCGTAATCCGCGAGCCATAGATAAGACGGCTCAGAATATCACGGCCAAGGGAATCCGTGCCAAACACGTGACCCTCGGACCAGAGAGGTTGCAGCCTGTTTCCAAGTTCCTGCGCGAACGGATCATGTGGCGAAATCAAAGGTGCAAACAACGCAACCAGACCAAGACATATCAGGATGCCAAGGCCGAACATCGCCATCGTGTTGGTGCTAAATGAGAGCCACCCCTGATAAAGCGCCACCATCCGCGCCTGATGGCGCGACTGCGGCGTATCAGTCAAAAGCCATTCGCGCAAAGTTTGTTTTTGTGCTTCTGATTGACTCATTTCGCCCTCGGGTCAAAATATTTGTAAAGAAGGTCCGAGAAAATGTTCAGACAGACAAAGACCAGCCCAACAACAACGGTTCCACCCATAACTGCGTTCATATCCGCAGATAGCAAAGCAGTTGTGATGTACGAGCCGATACCGGGCCACGCGAAGATAATTTCGGTCAAAACCGAACCTTCGAGTAACCCGGCGTATGACAGTGCTATCACTGTGATCAGCTGAACCTTGATATTGCCCAGCGCATGGCGCCAAATCACAGCGCGTTCTGACAGGCCTTTCACTCGTGCTGTCGTGATGTACTCACTGCTCAGTTGCTCCAGCATGAAGCTGCGGGTCATACGGCTGATATAAGCCAAACTGTAATACCCAAGAAGCAGTGCAGGTAAGATGATGTGGCTCAACGCATCGCGGAACACATCCCAGTTGCGGTCAAGAAGACTGTCGACAAGGATCATGCCGGTCACTTCGGGAACGATATCCACATAAAAGATACCTACCCGCCCCGGTCCACCAACCCAGCCCAGAATTCCGTAAAAGATAAGAAGGGACACGAGGCCGAGCCAGAAGATCGGCATCGAATAACCAACCAGAGCCAGAACACGTGCGATCTGGTCAATCCAGGAACCGCGCTTGACCGCCGCAATCACACCCAGAGGAACACCTACGAAAACACCAATCAGGGTGCCGAGGGTTGCAAGCTCAAGCGTTGCGGGAAAAACGCGTTTAATATCATCGGCTACAGGACGTGCATTAAGAAGCGAAACACCGAAATCGCCAGTGATGACATCCCAGATGTAGGTTGCGAACTGCACGATCAGGGGTTTATCCAATCCGATCGCCTTGTACGCCGCGTCATATGTTTCCTTTGACGCACTTTCGCCGACAATGGACAAAACCGGATCAACCGGCATCACCCGCCCAATTATGAAAGTGATAAACAACAGCCCCAGCATCGTTATCGCGATGGAGCCTATAATTCGTACAATTGAAAGTAGCGCTTGTAGAAAGGGCGGAGTGTTCCGCCCTTTCGAGGTATCAGTCGTATTTGCCACTTACTTTGTCACCGGCCAGTAGGATACTGCGGTAATAGCGCCGCCGAGGCCTAGGTTCTGGACGTTGGAGCGACGACCGGTCTGTTCGATTTTCTGGAACATGACCGCAAACGGTGAAATTTCCAGGAACTTGCGCTGAATGTCGCCATACATTTGCGCCCGCACGTCACGGTCACCTTCGACAACGGCAGCCGCTGTCATTTCGGTGAGCCCTCCCGTGTCCCAGCTGTTGCGCCAAGCCAAAAGGCCAGTTGCACCTGCTTCGGTCGAGTTATCAGGGTTATACGCAAAAGTACCTGCGTTGGTATGCGGGTCAGGGTAATCCGGACCCCATGCACCAAGGTAAACGTCAAGCTCACGAGCACGGTAGCGCCCAAGGATTTGCTTCGCTGTACCGACGGTGATGTTCACCTTGATGCCCGCAAGCGCCATGGTGTTCTGGAAGCTTTGCGCGATTTCGATCCGCTCTTGTGCTTCACGTACGCCAACTTCGATTTCCAGACCTTCAACACCAGCGGCGGCAAGAAGTTCCTTGGCACGGTCAACGTTCAGGCTGTAAGGCGCATCGTCAATCGCACCCAGATAGGTCGCAGGCAAAAAGTTTTGGTGGATCGTGTATTGACCACGCAGGAAGCTGTCCTGCATACCCTCATAGTCGATCAGGTATTTGATCGCCTCACGAACTTCCGGTTTGCTAAGCACAGGGTGAGCCTGATTAAGAGAGATATACATCAGGCGGCCACGAAGTTCGCTATCAACGTCAATCCCATCAACACCCGTGATACCTGAAATGTCTTCCGGGTTCAGGTTGCGCGCAACGTCGATATCTCCTTGCTCAAGCAGCAAACGCTGCGTGGCGCTTTCCTGAATGTGACGCACGATCACGCGTTCCATTGCCGGAGCGCCTAAATAGAAATCAGGGTTGGAAACCAGAGTTACAGACTCATTTGGCTTCCAGCTTTGGACAGAGTAAGCACCGGACCCTGCAGTGTTCGTCGCAAGCCATGTGTTACCCATGTCACCGTCGACTTCATGCTCCATCACGGTTTTCATATCAACGATACCGCCGATCGTAGCCGTTAGACAGTTCAGCACAAAAGAGGTCGCATAGCGCTTGTCAGTGGTGATCGAAAGGGTGTTTCCGTCCGCCACAATCGTTTCACTGACATTTTCTGGCGTAAAGCCAAATTGCGTCAGAATGAACGCTGGTGTCTTGTTCAGGATAATTACGCGGCGCAGTGAAAACTCAGCATCAGCCGCCGTAACCGGATTGCCGGAATGGAACGTTACTCCTTCGCGCATGGTAAACGTGATGGTCCGGCCGTCTTCAGACACGGTCCAGCTTTCCGCGAGATCAGGCTGATAACCTGCGGTCAGGTCTAGTGGGTCAAAGTTTACGAGCTTGCCGTAAACATTTCGGCTAACGTCGCTGCCCGCAAACTCAAAGGATTGCGCCGGATCAAGTGTTGTTATGTCATCTATTCGGTTTGCAATCACAAGCATGTTGGCCGGCGTTTCCGCCGCCGCAGGCAATGCGGTCATCCCCGTCGCAAGCGCAAGCACTGCACCCGCGAGGATTGGTTTAAAGTTTATCATTTCTTGTCCTTCCTGTTGTTAAAAGAAGAGTGGTTTATTACGCGCCCCAGATTCTTTCCAGAACACGCAACCAGTTTTCGTGGCAAAGTTTTTTTATTAAGGCTTCGTTATAGCCGTGTTTTACCATTGCTACTCGCAATTTAGGCAGACCGGCAATGTCGCCGATCTGTTCGGGAACAACCGCCCCGTCAAAATCAGACCCAAGACCAACATGGTCCTCACCAAGGCTTTCAATCAGGTGATCAAGGTGGCGCAGCATCGTTTCCAATGGTACTTCGGGCAGCATCTGGCCGTCCTCTCGCAGAAAAGCTACAGCAAAATTAAGCCCAACCATACCATTACTTTGCTTGATTGCAGCCAATTGTTTATTCGTCAGGTTTCGCGAATGCGGGCTGATCGCGTTACAATTAGAATGGGTCGCAACCAAAGGCGCGTTGCTGTGCTTGGCAACGTCCCAGAAACCAGCTTCGTTCAGATGCGAAAGATCAATCATGATCCCGAGCTCGTTGCAGCGCTCAACCAAATTCAGTCCATGTTCGGTCAAACCACCACCAATATCGCCGTCGCTCGGAAACCGGAAAGGAACACCTTCGCCGAATATTGTTGGGCGGCTCCATACCGGCCCAATGGAACGGAGCCCAGCCCGATAAAGCACATCAAGCGCATGAAGATTTGCGTCAATCGCTTCCGCACCCTCGATATGCATGATCGCGGCAAGCTGACCTGATTGAAGACAGGTTCGAATTTCCGCAGCCGTTTTGCATATGGTCAGTGCGCCTATCTCTTGCAGCCGAAGCAAGATTGCAGCTTGTTCCAGAACAACCGGCAATGCCTCTGCGCGACCTATCTGATCAGGCAGCGGTAAATCATAGGTCGGCTTGGTCATCTGCGCGTATTTGAATTCCATGTCGATCGGAGACGGTACATAAATGGCAAAGAAACCGCCGCCAAAACCAGCCGTTTTCGCGCGGGGTAAATCAATGTCGCCGTCACGCCCCGAAACAAAGCCATCGACTGCAGATATACCCCCTGCCCTGAAGATTTTCAGCAGAACGTCGTTGTGCCCGTCAAAGACCAGAGGGTGGGTCATATCAGTCATTGCAGCGTCCAATGTTGTTTAGCCAGCCAGTTTTAATGATGTGATGTGGAATCGTTCAGCAGCCCAAGCGTCACTTCAACAAGAATGAGTGTAACAGATAGATTTTCATTCAATAGTCTCAAAGTTATGAGTATTACTCATAGAGCAATGACTAAAAACCAACTGCTTTTGGAGCGTGGAAAATGCGGAAAAACTGGCACAGCGTAAGAGAATATCAGGCTCTGCGTGCAACTATCTCTGGTGGTTCAACAACCTCTGCTGCCAGGCGGCTTGGCCTTACGCAATCGGCAATCAGCCGGTCGATTTCCAGTCTTGAAACAAGGTTAGGTAAAACACTGTTTCAGCGAGAATCCGGCCGGTTGCGCCCCACGGACGAAGCGATCCAGCTAAATGCGCGGCTTGACGATCTGTTTGTCGCGCTGGACCAGATTGACGGAGAGAATGACCAAAGACAGGAAACGCTGAAGCTTATCGCGCCCCCGACCTATGCACACCGGTTTCTGGTGACACGTGTCGCCAGCTTTCTGAAAGCTAACCCCAATATCTTTATCAGCTTTGAAATTGGAACATCTGATGAAGTGGTCACAGGTATTCTGGACAATCGGTTCGACCTTGGCATCACAGGTGTCGAGCTTACGCGAACCGGGTTGAACCTTATCCCCTTTCGCAACTCCCAAACCGTTTGCGTCATGAAGCCAGATCACCCGCTTGCAAAAAAGAAAATCATTCGTCCCGAGGACCTTGATGGTCAGGATATTGTCGCCCTGTCCTCGCGTCATGCACGACGCGCGCAGCTTGAGCGCGCCATCGCCGAAGTTGGCGCCAAGGCTCATGTTGTTGCTGAAACTGGTACAACAGTTGCCGCAATCGAAATGGTGCGTGCCGGGCTGGGGTTGGCCGTCGTCAGCCCGTTTCCCGCCATTCAAGCAAATGAGCAAGACCTGGCAGTGCGCCTGTTTGAGCCCCCTTTGCAATATCGCACTTATTTTGCCGTCTCTGACCATCGGCCGCTTTCCCGCGTCGCGAGGGCATTCATGCGGCACGTGCGTTTAACGACGCCAGGCGACAGTTTTGATACGGCACTGACAGCAGATTGAGGTGACAACACTTTTGATGCTGTAAATCTCAATCAACAGCATCATTTTATTTGACAGACTAGCTGCTCAAATATAATCCGACAGTGCGGTGTGGGCAACGATGGCGTCGTTGCATCCAATCCTATTCACACCGTGGTCATCGCACTGATGTACCAACCATCCTGCACGCCGGGGTGTGTTTGCTGGGCGTGAATTTCCGTCCGGCTTTTGGATAGGAAATGACGATGGATATTAACTCAAGACCTGAAATGTTCACGTGTCACAACGGTGACAAAGCCCCGCTGCCGTTTTCGAACGCTGAATATGAACGCCGCGTTGCCGGCCTGCGCAAAATCATGGCCGCAAAAGATGTGCCTGCCGTTCTGCTTACCTCAATGCACAACATCGCTTACTACACTGGCTTTCTGTATTGTAGCTTTGGCCGGCCCTATGCCTGCGTTGTCACGCAGGACGCAATCACAACCGTTTCGGCCAATATCGACGCGGGCCAACCCTGGCGGCGTTGTTTCGGTGAAAACGTGATTTACACCGACTGGAAGCGCAATAATTACTGGCGTGCGGTTGCATCGCTCGTCGGGTCTGCTGGCCGTATCGGCGTTGAAAACGACCATATGACACTGACAAGTCGTGCAACGCTGAAAGAGTTTTTGGGCAACACAGAACTTGTCGACATTGCTGGCGACACAATGGCAGCGCGTATGCATAAATCGGCTGAAGAGATTGTCCTGATCCGCGAAGGTGCGCGTGTAGCAGACATTGGCGGTGACGCAATCCGTGCCGCAATCCGCGAAGGCGCACGCGAGATCGATATCGCCATGGCAGGGCGCAACGCGATGGAGCTGGAAATTGCCCGTTCGCACCCTAACAGTGAAATCCGCGATAACTGGGTTTGGTTTCAGTCTGGTTTAAACACAGACGGCGCGCATAACCCCGTGACCACCCGCGCGCTGGAACAAGGCGACATCCTGAGCCTCAACACCTTTCCGATGATCTCTGGCTATTACACCGCGCTGGAACGCACCCTGTTTCTGGGCGAGCCTGATGCAGAAAGCCTGCGCCTGTGGAAAGCCAACGTCGCAACACATGAACTGGGCTTGTCGCTTATCCGCCCGGGTGTTACATGCTCTGCAATCTGTGATGAGCTGAACCGTTTTCTGGCTGACGAAAACCTTCTTCAGTACAGATCATTTGGCTATGGTCATTCGTTTGGTGTTCTTTCGCACTACTATGGCCGCGAGGCCGGGCTTGAGCTGCGTGAAGACATTGATACGGTTCTGGAACCCGGAATGGTTGTTTCAATGGAGCCAATGCTTTGGGTTCCCGAAGGAACTGCCGGCGCCGGTGGTTACCGCGAGCACGACATTCTGATTGTTGGCGACGATGGTGCAGAAAACATTACAGGTTTCGCTTACGGGCCCGAAGCCAACATAATCTGAGAAAATAGGCGCGCGGGTTCACTCGCGCGCAACTTTCCAAAGATGGAAACATAACGCCACTAGAGGGCTGAACTAGCTCAGGGTCAGAATTTATGAACTGATTGAAGGAGCCAGATGACAGTTACGATCCCATACTTTCTAATTAGTTAAAGCGTAGCTAACGTCTGCTTTCAAAATGCCGCCCTAAAACCTTTCAAAACACCACCCGTTTTGTCGCGAGTTTTCGTAATAGCGAAGCGCTTGATCTTTCAGCTTTAGATTGTTCGCGACAAAAACCACCGTTTCTTGTTCCATTTGAACTCGTAGATTCGCTTGAAAAACTTCAGTTATCTATAGGCAGGGTATCCATGATCGGCTTACTTCAAATTTTGATCTCGCTGATATTCTCGGCACACTGGCTTTCATTTATTTTTGGCAACAGGGAAGCTAAAGTTCTTGGCCTACGTTACGAAACACTGATGTTCATCAGCATTGCTAGCGCAGTTCTTGGATTCATTTTTATTAGGATTGGGATATAATGACAGAGCGACAGAAAATGGCGGCGGGCAAATGGTACACCTGTCTTGATGACGAGCTAGAGGCGCTTCGGGTCAAGGCGCGGTCAGCGGTGCATCAGCACAATACTCTGCCTTTAGAAGACCGGGGGGCAATCGGACCGAAACTTGCCCGACTCATTAAGGCTAAGAACGCCATCATCGAAGCACCGTTTCACTGCGCCTATGGCATCAACATTGAACTCGGGGACAAGGTTTTCTTAAATGCGGGCTGCACCATTCTGGATTGTGCCACAGTGACCATCAGCGATCAGTGCCAACTCGGGCCCAATGTACAAATCTATTGCGCCGAACACCATAAGGATCCGATCAAGCGATGCCTTGAAGGACTAGAGATCGCCCACCCTGTTCACATCGGCAAACGGGTTTGGGTCGGTGGTGGTGCTATCATTCTGGCGGGTGTTACAATCGGTGAAGGGGCAGTCATAGGTGCGGGTAGCGTTGTCACAAAGGACGTCGATCCTGGCCAAGTAGTAGTGGGCAACCCTGCACGGCCAATTGGCAGCACAGGGTGACTCTTTCTGCTGGTGCTCTTTTCACTCTTTGCGTCAGTATGGGCCCGCAACGATCATCCACACACTTGCAGAAAATTGTCGCTTTGTCCCGCATAGCAGCCCTTCGCTTTTCTTAGTTTATAGGTCCTGCTCTTAATCCTTCACAAACAACTTCCGGGGAGTTGCGCACAGGCATTCCACCCCTGTATCGGTGATCAGGATAGGCTCTGTTATCTCCACCCCACCATCATCAAGCCATAGTGCTGGCATAAAGTGAAAAGTCATTCCGGGTTTGAGTTCTGTACGGTCTCCGCGGCGAAAAGATACCGTTCTTTCACCCCAGTCCGGCGGGTAGGACAGACCAATCGCATAGCCACACCGACTGTCCTTTTCAAAGCCAAGCTGGTTCAGTTTCGCATTGAACGCATTCGCGATATCTTCGGCAAAGTTTCCGGGTTTGGCTTGTTCAAGACCCACTTCAACCGCTTCCAGAACCGCCTTTTCCGAATCAAGATATTTCTTTGGCGGCGCCCCAAAAAACAGGGTGCGCGATTGCGTTGCGTGGTAGCGTCTGTGAACACCTGCCAATTCAAAAAAAGTGCTTTCCCCCGCCTTAAGAGGTTTATCATCCCACGTCAGATGCGGGGCTGTTGCATCCATTCCCGATGGGGCCATAGGCACAATTGCCGGATAGTCTCCCCAATGCCCGTCAGCCCCGCGAACTGCTGTCCTGTAAATCTCGGCCACCAGATCATTCTTGCGCATGCCGGGTTCTGCGATTTCGATAATTTTTGCATGCATCGCCTCTACGATCTTCGCGGCACGGCGCATGTAAGAAATTTCAGTCTCAGATTTAATGCCGCGTTGCCAGTTCACGAGGCCAGTCATGTCCTTGAAACCGGCCGTGCTCAACGCCCCGACAAGCGACGCGTGCGCGGCGGCGGAGTAGTAGTAATTGTCGAGTTCAACACCAATGTTTCCCTGCGCCCAACCGCGCTCTGACAGCAATGCAGCAAGTGTTTCCATCGGGTGTTTTTCAGGGTTCTGGACGTAGGTATCATCATAGCCGACAATGTTGTCGTGCTGCATGAATGCGGTAAGTTTTGCACCCAGGCCATCCATCGCACGACCCCACCACACAGGTTCACCTTCCATGCCCAGAACAACCGCTTGGTGCACATAAAACGACCAGCCGTCATATCCCGTCAGCCAGTGCATATTCGAAGGGTCTGAAACAATGAGAACATCAACGCCCCTCGCTTGCATGGCGGCGCGTGTCTTGCCAATACGTGCGCTGTATTCTTCGTGGTTAAAATTCAGATTTGCTGATGACATCCCTTGAACCCTTCGGTGACTAACTTGGAAAACTTTAGCAGCACATTCAATTTATAAACGCACAAAAGCGACTTCCTAATGCTGGGTTTTTTTGCCGTTTTCTGTCGGGCTACTGCCCCGACGCTTGCTAAGGCATATGCACAATGCAGGAACAAAAAAAAGGCCGGGCAATTGCCCGGCCTTTTTTTTGGTACTTGTAGCCAATTAGGTTGGCGACATACCCCGCAGGCGCTCGGACCGGCGGCGAAGTAATTCCACAGTTGCAAGCAACAGGATCGAAATCCCCACGAGGATCGTCGCAACTGCTAGAATGGTCGGGCTGATTTGCTCGCGAAGGCCGGTGAACATCTGCCAGGGTAGTGTTTTCTGGCCAGATGAGCCAACGAACAACACAACCACAACCTCGTCAAAAGAGGTGATGAACGCGAATAGTCCACCAGAAATAACACCCGGCAGGATCAGCGGCATCTGAACCTTGAAAAAGGTCGTTACCGGGTTCGCACCCATATTCGCCGCTGCACGTGTGAGACTTCTGTCAAAACCAACGAGCGTTGCCGTGACAGTAATGATCACAAAAGGTATGCCAAGAGCAGCATGCGCCAGAACAACACCGATGTAAGTTCCCTGCAAACCGATCCGAGAATAAAAGAAATACATCCCGGCGGCTGAAATGATCAGTGGAACAATCATCGGAGAGATCAGGATCGCCATGATCGCACGCCGGAAAGGCACGTGGTCCTGGCTAAGGCCGATTGCAGCTAATGTTCCGAAACTGACCGACAGAAGTGTTGCCAGCGGAGCAATGCGCACTGAATTGTAAAGCGCATTTTGCCAATCCGAATTGCTGAAGAAATCTTGGTAGTGTTTCAGCGAATAACCTTCAGGATCAAACGCCAGCATTTCAGGTGTAAAGGTAAAGAAATCCTCTGCGTTAAAGCTTAGCGGGATAATGACGACAATCGGTGCGATCAGGAAGAAAAAGATCAACCCGCAAATCACCCGAAAGCTGTAGTACCAGACCCGCTGGGGCGTCGTTGCATATGGTGGTAAAGCGCTCATTTTGTCACCCCAGTTTCACGTTGTCGATGCCAACGATCTTATCGTAGGCCCAGTAAAGAAGGAGAACCGCCGCCAGCAGGATAGTACCCAAGGCAGCCCCAAGACCCCAGTTAAGTGAGCTTGAGATGTGGTAAGCGATCCGGTTCGAGATAAAGACACCTTTGGTTCCACCCACCAGTTCAGGCGTGATGTAGTAACCAATGGAAAGAATGAAGACGAGGATACATCCAGCTCCAATCCCCGGTATGGACTGCGGAAAGTAAACTCGCCAGAACGCTGTCCAGTTTGTCGCGCCCAGCGATTTTGCGGCGCGAAGGTAAGTCGGAGGAATAGTTTGCATCACCGAATAAAGCGGCAAGATCATGAACGGCAATAGAATATGCGTCATCGCAACAATCGTACCAAACTGGTTGTTGATCATGATCAGCCTGTTTCCATCATCCACAAGACCGACCCAGACCAGGACATCATTTATCACCCCCTGTTGTTGAAGCAGCACCTTCCAGGCGGACGTTCGCACAAGCAGCGATGTCCAGAAGGGCAACAACACCAGAATAAGCAACATGTTCGACGCTTTCGCAGACAGGTTTGCCAGCAGCCAAGCGATTGGATAGCCCAGCAGAACGCAGCTAAACATGATCGTCAAAGACATGAAAATTGTTCGTTTAAACAGTGTGATATAAATCCGCTGATCTTCTTCGCGCGCAGCTATGCCGTCGGGGCTAAGCTGCAAATCGACCGAATTCAGGAAGTAGCCACTCGTGTAGCGAGACGAATATATCTGGATCATCGCCCACATTCCGACATCAGCCCAATCTTCGTCGAGTTCAATGAATTTCTCGCGAAATGGCCCATCCGTTGCAAGGTCCCAGCGCTTGACACTTCTGCCCGATTTCCGAAACAGCGACG
Organism: Pseudohalocynthiibacter sp. F2068; assembly: GCF_023015645.1. Classification (NCBI taxonomy): domain Bacteria; kingdom Pseudomonadati; phylum Pseudomonadota; class Alphaproteobacteria; order Rhodobacterales; family Paracoccaceae; genus Pseudohalocynthiibacter; species Pseudohalocynthiibacter sp. F2068. The sequence goes on along the minus strand of NZ_JALKAK010000004.1, from coordinate 239,095 downwards.
ATATACCAGTCATTTCATAGTTTAGGCGCGAGCCAAGCCGGGTGTGGGTCTTTGTCTCGACCGCAATCACCAGATCCTCTGCCAAGGCGGCAAAAACCGCCTCATCTGGTGGCTCACCAGTCATTCGGTCCCAGCTTTCAAGCGCGACTACAGTGCGGGGAAGCGTATCCTCGACAATATTATTCTCGACAGAACGGAACAACATATCCGCAATCGGTGCGATAAACGTCACAAGGACAAAGAGAAGCAGAGGTGCAATCAACATCAACGCGCGCAATTTTTCGCGTCTCAGAGCACGATTCAGACTGCGTTTTAGCGGTGTGCCGTCGGCGGCCAGGACCGGACCGGTATCGGTTGCGTCGCTCATATCATCCCCTCGTGTTTTTTTTGTCGTCTTAAAGGTAAAAACGAATTGTTCGGAAGGCGCCCGGAAAGGGCGCCCTCCTAATTTCACTCAAATTATTGAGACAGCCATGCTTGGAATTTTGCATCCAGATCGTCACGGTAGTCTGCCCACCATTCGTAGTTATAGAGGAAGGTGTTTTTCGCATTTTCAGGATCGGTTGGCATATGTGGTGCCATGTCGATGCCCAGTTCTGCATGCATACCAACCAGAGGTGCGGAAGACGCACGTGCTGGACCGTAAGAGATGTACTTTGCCTGATCAGCAAGACGCTGTGTGTCAGTTGCAAAATAGATGTAGTCAAGTGCGCGTGCTTTACGCTCATCGCTCAGACCAGCTGGAATGATCCAACCATCAAGGTCAAACACCTGAGCGTCCCAAAGCATTCCTACAGGCTGCTTTTGCTCTTCGATCAGTGCAAAAAGACGACCGTTATAGGTAGACCCCATAACAACTTCGCCATCTGCCAACAGCTGAGGCGTGTCAGCACCAGCAGACCACCAGATCACATCTTCTTTGATGGTGTCCAGTTTTGCGAATGCCTGTGCCTGACCTTCTTCTGTTTCCAGAACGTCATACACGTCTGCTTTCGCTACGCCATCACAAAGCAGTGCCCATTCCATGTTGTTGATCGGGCGCTTTTCAAGTGACCGACGGCCTGGATAGGCGTCTGTGTCGAAAATTGCGCAAACGCTGGTTGGAGGAGTGTCGCCAACCATATCGGTGCGATAGCCAAACGTGGTCGAGTAAACGATCTGTGGAATAAAGCACTCTGAAACAAGCAGTTCACCAAAGTCTTCGCTGGCAAGGGTTCCATCAGGTGCAGGAGCGAGCTGTGTGTCCGCGTCGATTTCCATTGCCAGACCTTCGTCACACAGGCGCATTGCGTCTGCTGCAACAACGTCAACAACGTCCCATGTCACGTTTCCGGCTTCGTTCATCGCACGAAGTTTAGCCACAGCTTCCGCAGAGCTTTCATCATTGATGATGTTCACATCTGGATTAGCAGCCATGTAGGGGTCGTGATACGCGTTTTGCTGTGAAGAGGAGTATGCGCCGCCCCAGGATACGATCGTCATATCCTCGGCCAGAGCTCCCCCTGCAACCAGCGCAACAACGCTTGCCGTCATTAGTGTTTGGGTTACTTTCATTTAGGTTCTCCCTTAAAAATCCCGTTAATATCTTGCGGTTCAGCACCCCGGGCAAGGTGGCAGACCAATTGTGATGCCGTGTTTTCACACGGCACATGGTAAATCGCGCGCTTTAAGCGTCAAGCGCGCGGCAATCATCAGGCATCCAACCAATTTCAATCGTTTCACCTGGGGTCAGGCGCCGTTGATCCGGTGCATTTCTGGTTTTGACTATGAATTCGTCATTTCCGCCTACCCGCAGACGCGTCCGGAAAATATCACCCATGTAGATAAATTCCAGCACTTCAGCTTTCAACGTGTGTGCGTCGGGGCTTAGCCGGTCTCGGTTATATTCAACACGCTCTGGGCGGATCGAAACACGCGTACGCTCGCCCGCTTTGGAGACATTGATTGGTTTCGCGTCAATCATACCGCCGCTGTCCAGTTTGACCAAAGCAACGCCGTTCTTGATTTCCTCAATAGTGCCTTCCATCGTGTTGTTTTCACCGATGAATTGCGCAACAAAACTATTCTCTGGCGCTTCGTACAACTGATCGGGCGGCGCGATTTGCTGAATACGTCCGTCGTCGAAGACCGCGACGCGGTCAGACATCGTCAATGCCTCTGTCTGGTCATGGGTCACGTAGACCACAGTGATCCCCAAACTATGCGCCAGATGGGTGATCTCAAACTGCATTTTTTCGCGAAGCTGTTTGTCCAGCGCCCCCAGCGGTTCGTCCATCAAAACCAGTTCGGGTTCAAAAACCAGGGCACGGGCCAATGCAACACGCTGTTGCTGGCCACCAGACAATTGCGCCGGGCGACGTCCGCCGAAATCGCCCATTTCCACCATATCTAACGCGCGCTTAACCTTAGCCTCGCGGTCAGATTTACCTATTTTCCTGACTTCCAGCGGAAACGAAAGGTTTTCTGCAATCGTCATATGCGGAAACAAGGCGTAATTCTGAAACACCATGCCAATCCCACGTTTGTGAGGTGGGATGTTGTTGATTGGCTTGCCGCCAAGGCGGATATCACCATGTGTTGCGGTCTCAAACCCGGCCAGCATCATCAGACAAGTCGTTTTGCCAGAGCCTGATGGCCCGAGCATCGTCAAAAACTCGCCCCTGCCGATTGATAGATTAAGATCTTTTACGACGAGTATTTCGCCATCGTAACTTTTCTGAACGTGGTCGAAGACGACAAAGCCGTCATCCTTGGCACTATCTGTCAAGGCATCCCCCTATTTTTTCTGGTCAGCTTCACGCTGATCCTTTGTCTGCATGCAAGCATATCGTAAAATTCATTACAACGCTGCATTTCTTAAAACGCACACACAATTGCACAAATTCACACGTTAAAGTTGAAACAACATCCCTTTGCCGGTTTCTTTTGCGCGAATGCCAGCAAGTCGCAGCATATTCCAAGCGAGCGCTAGGTTGCTGGAAATAACGGGTTTTCCGATTCGCTGCTCGGCAACGTCTACTATGCCCGCAGTTCTGAGATTAGTACAGGAAACGACGATCGCATCGCATTCGGCCTGCGCTGCGACTCGTTCTATTGCTGACAGAATATCATTTGATTTTATGCGCGCAACGATCCTGTCGTCACCTTCTTCAAATGACCCGAATGCCACAATTTTTCGTCCGGAGTTTTCAATCATCTCACGCATCCTAGCCGAGACTTCAGCAACGTAAGGTGTCACAAATGCGATGGTTTTGGCATCAAAAGCGTCACATGCGGCGATAATACTGCTGATCGGGTCAGCCACTTTAGCGTTTGGATGAACGCTTTGAATCGCTTCTGCGACACCTTTTGGCCCGATCACTGTTGAAGCAGAGGTACAGCCGTACCCTATCACATCAAAGTCAGCAGATGACGGAAGCAACGCCGCCGACGCTGGTAAATCAGCCTGCATCGACTTCAACGTTTCAGATGTAACTTCAGGCTGCATCGGAATGCGACTATGGTACAGTGCAAGACCGTCGATATCCATCAATCGCGCGAATTCGGTTTCGATGGTTTCATCGGTCTGTAAAACGATTAGGCCCAGTGTCGCCCGCGTCCCGATCCCCTCATCTGTTTCAAATGGCAACCGCATTTTCATTCCTATCCGATCACCGGCAACTCGGGTACGGCCCGTTTTGAAAGCAGCCGAGGTGTGCCATCTCTGATCACGATATTCTCCTCATGTACCATGATACGGCCCGAACCATAGCTTAACGACGGTTCTAACGTGATGACCATATCTTCCTTTAGCACGGTCTCGTCAAAAGCTGCGTGCGATGGCCATTCGGTCAATTGCATCCCAAGCCCGTGCCCCAGACGCCCGACATCCCCGCTCTCTTTGTCAAAGGTGCTGATCACATCCTGCATGGCCGAAAACAACTCGCGGCACGTAACACCCGGTCGCGCCGCGTCCAGCCCTGCCTCTGTTGCGTGATAAAGCACCTCATAAGCCTTCTGCGAAAGTTCATCTGCTTTGCCAATCGCGAAATTGCGGTCAAAATCACAAAAGTAGCCGTCAAAAACCGACCCGGTATCGAGCATCAGAATATCACCTCTCTGAAGCGGACGGTCGGTTGGCGGTGAAATGACATCATTATACCCGCCCTGATCGGCACCACCAACCAGATATGGAACATCATCAGCACCTTCTGACAGACAGGCCATGCGAAAGGCGCGGAATACTTCAGACAGGGGCTGGCCCTCAAAAAAGAGCTTGCCTGCCTTATCGAAAGTACGGGATGCAACCCTGCAGATATGGGCGATTTTTTCAATCTCGGCTTCAGATTTCACCATTCTGAGAGAACGGATAATATCAGTAGCGTCCCCGATCTTGAGACCGGGTAAACCAGAAATCAGGCGTTCATAGTCGCCAAGGGGCATCCGAAGCCCGGTTTCATGCCCTTTTAGAATGCCAATCGTCGCGCCGCGCTTTGAATATGGCGTCAAAAGATCTATGAGTAATGAAATGCCATCATCCGACGGCGCTGGCGCGCTCCACGACCGGATATCGTCAACCCATGTTCGACGCATCAAAGCAGCGCCAATTTCAGGAATGACTGCTATAGGTTTCCCCTCCGCAGGCAGAAACAAGAACCAAGGGCGGGTTGGGCTTTGCCAAAACAAGGTTTGGAACCCGGAAAAGTAACGTATCTCCGGCTCACTCAGCAGCAGCATCCCATCAAACCCATGACGTGCCATCAAATACTGGGCTGCAGAAAGCCGCGTTTCATACTCCGCGATCTCAAAACCCCGTTTAGGAGCAACTTCAGGCATGAGCGTCCTCTTGCATCATTTGCGCATAAATCTCGGGGTCAGTGATCCCTTCAGAACCAATAACCAAAACAGTGGATGTTTCATCAAGGTTTAAGGTCATACTCAAATCCGCACGGCGTGCCGCCGCTATTACCGCCGCGAGCCCTGCCACAGCGGACTCACCGGCCTGAATTTCAGGATCACCCGGCAATGGACGCGCGAGCAAGCGTACAGTTGGGCCGACAACCGCGTCGGGTATCGTCAGAAAGTCTGACGCCTCATCATCTAGAATTTCCCAGGCCATTGCAGAAGGTTCCCCGCAGGATAGCCCTGCCATAACTGTTTCCTCGTTAATCGGAACCGACCGCATTTCGCCCATTTTCGCGCTTTCAAACAGGCAAGCTGCCAAGCCAGGCTCTGCAATCACAACGCGGGGGCTGTCTTCGCCCCAGTGCTGTCGAAAGGCCGCACAAACACCAGCGGCCAAACCGCCAACACCACCTTGCAAGATGACATGGCTGGGTGATGTTTCCAGAGCATCAGTAATTTCCTGCACCATTACACCATAGCCTGACATGACATCGCGCGGCGGGTCTGAGTATCCTTCCCAAGATGTATCCGACACAACGAACCACCCATTTGCTTCGGCCTCGCTGCGGGCCAGTTCAACCGACGCATCATAATCGCCATCAATACGAACAACCTGTGCTCCCAGATCGCGCATCGCCTGCGCGCGGCCTTCGGACACCTCGGCATGAATGTAAATCCGGCAAGGCGCGCCAAAGCGCTGGCACCCCCAGGCGAGCGACCGCCCATGATTTCCGTCTGTCGCAGAGACAAGGGTGATCTTCGAAACCACATCAGCATATTTGCCTTTGCGAATGTCCGAGAGCGTAACCTCTGCTCCAACGAATTTGGAGACTTCTCTTTGCAAAACACGAAGTGCGGCATAGGCGCCGCCCAGCGCCTTGAAACTGCCAAGCCCAAACCGCGGGCCTTCGTCTTTGTAAAGGATGTTGCTGAGCCCGAGTTCACGGGCCAAAGCCTTCAGCTCATACAGCGGTGTTGGTTCATACCCCTGCCACGTAGTAATTTCAGACCTTGCTGTTGCGAAATCTGCGCGGCTCAGAACTGTTTCTGCAGCTTGGCCAGTATGGCGTTTGTGAGGAACGTGGTGCACCTCGGCAGCATCGTATGCAGCGAACATATCAGGTATCCTTAAGTGGCAAGCGTTGTTTGGCAAGTGCAGCCCAGAACCCTGCACCTGTCAGCAACACGTCATCGTTGAAATCATAGTCCGAAGAATGCAGAGGGCGGCCATGCGCCCCGTCCTGCCCGTTCCCCAAAAGCAGAAAACAGCCGGGAACGGCGTTGCTGAAATGGGCAAAATCTTCGGAAAATGACATTGGAATGCGGTCGGGGATGATTTCGTCAGTCACTTCAGCAGCGGCTCTCAGCACGGCATTTACAGGCTCCTCAGCATTTATCGTCTCAATAAATTCGGTCCGAAAATTCACGGTAATCCTAACCCCGTGTGCCGCCGCAATCCCCTCTGTGATCTGGCGCATAAAACGCTCTACCGCAGCACGCGTTTCCGGATCACGCGTACGCACATCGCCCTTCAGCTTAGCCCGCCCTGGCAAGACATTGCGCTGCCCGTCGGTTATGAATTCAGTAACGGAAACTACGGCGCCAGCAGAGGGTGGCAATTTACGCGCAACGATGCTTTGCAAAGCCTGCACAACATCTGCACCAACAAGAATTGCATCCACCCCAACTTGTGGCATGGAGGCGTGTCCGCCTTGCCCTTCTATTTCAATTTCAAAAAGGCTTTCGCTTGAGCAGATAATCCCGACGCGAGTAGAGATTTCGCCCATGGGCGCACCGGGTAAATTATGTATGGCATAGACCTCTTCGACGGGAAACCGATTGAAAACCCCATCCTCAAGCATTGCCTTGGCACCTAACCCATGTTCCTCGTTCGGCTGGAAGAGAAACACAACGGTCCCATCGAAATCGCGGTTATCTGCCAGCCTTTTCGCAGCCCCAAGCAACATTGCCATGTGCCCGTCGTGACCGCAGGCGTGCATTTTCCCGGGTTTCTCTGAAACGTGGTTGTGTGTGCTCGCTTCATGAATTGGCAGCGCGTCCATATCGGCGCGTAGCGCGATCGCCCGGTTTCCCTTCCCATTGCGCAAAACGCCGACAACACCAACGCCCTCGTGCACTTCGAGCCCAAAACTGCGTAGCGCCTCGGCTACTTTCGCAGCAGTCTCATGTTCTTCAAACCCAAGCTCCGGTCTTTGATGAAACAAATGGCGGTACCCGACCATCAGGTCGTGCAATGCAGAGTCATCTGAACGCTTATCTTGCATGGGCAGCCCTTTAATTTCAGGTAAATCTTAGCAACTTTAGTCGCGGAAAAAACCCAAGTTTAAACCCTGATTCGCGTTATTTAGTATCTTTTATGCTCATTAGTGAATTTTTAACGCTCTGTTCGCAAAGCACTGCAAATCCCAAGAAATTGCGGCACTGCCAGTTCGACCCGCACCCAAACCTGAGGTGGTGAGCTAGAACACTACTTCTCCAACGACGCTGCGGTCGGGCTGGTCCAAACGAGTTTCTTATAGTCAAAACCTTGAACAAGCGTTGGCTTCACAACTTCAAAATAGGGTGACAGATCAAAATCGCGAGGTGTGAACAGGGAATGATGGCGAATTTGGTATATTTCCTGTCTGGCAAAATCACCCTCAGGTCCTTTTATTTTCACATCAGGTAAAATCGGGTATCGCACAGACTGGAACGCCTGCGCAATCAGGGACGAGCAAATTGCGCGCGTCGGGTCCCCCGAACCGAATGCCAGCATCCTGCGCCGCCAGCGGACGGGAACAGGGGGTGTGGGAAAGAAATACCGGAGCAGATCAAATATATGACGCAGGTCATAGCGGAGGCCAAGCTTGCCAACCATGAAATCGACGACCATGGCGCGGTCTTCGTCGGTCAAATTCTTTGCTCGGCAAATGCGGGTGTTGTAGGTTTCATATTTAGACAGGGGTGCTGCAACGCAGCCTTCACCAAGGTTGACCTCTACCAGTCGTGGGCGTTCTTCGCCCGTCTGAAGTTCGGGCAACACATCGCCCACAAAAATCGCTGCGTGCGACCAGGTTGACTGCGTCAGATACTTGATTGCATTTGAAATACGCTCATTGCCCTCAATCAAAAGAACATCGCCGGGCAGAAGCGTTTGGCAGAGCGTTTGATAGTCTGACGGCGTGTAGGGCTGATAGCCAGAGCTGCGCATATGAAGCTTGACCGCTAGGCGACCACCGATCTTGCTTAGAAAACGGCTGTAAGCTTTACCCAATCTCGTTTGCATATTCCGCCCTCCTCATTCTAATTTAGTGAAAAGCTACCCCGCTGATAAGCGAAACGAGGCATTGTTCACGCAGACGGGAATAATCGTGTCAGGCTCTGAAGTTTGCGACGCGTTTCACTTTCCAAACGCATCAACGGCAATCTTGGGTCAACGGCCCACAAAATCGTTGCGTATTTCCCCGGTAACAGCAAGTCTTGTGCTGTTATCGTTAGCAAGAGCTATCGTGTGGGCAAGCAAAAATACAGACCTGCAAGACAGTTTGCACGGGTCAGTAAAACCGGGGGAAAATCTCTATGGCATTCAATCAACCACTGGGCGGCAATGACATGCCACGTTTCGGCGGGCTACCCACTATGATGCGGCTTCCGCTTCAGGAGACTGCAAAGGGATTGGACGCGTGTTTTGTGGGAATCCCGATGGATATCGGCACCTCCCACCGATCCGGCACCCGCTTTGGACCTCGGCAAATTCGTGCAGAATCTGCAATGATCCGCCCCTATAATATGTGGAGCAAGGTTTCCCCGTTTGACTCGCTCCAGATAGCAGACATCGGCGACATCGCGATTGATACGTTTGATCTGAAAAACTCCGTTAAAATTATAGAAGAAGCTTATGACGAGATTCTGGAACATAACGTTATCCCGCTGGGCATCGGGGGCGATCACACACTCACCTATCCGATTTTACGGGCAATCCGAAAAAAACACGGCCCCGTCGGGCTGATCCATGTGGACGCGCACGCCGATATTAACGATCTGATGTTTGGGGAAAAAATCGCCCATGGCACTCCGTTTCGACGGGCTGTCGAGGATGATTTGCTTGATCTTAATCGCGTCGTTCAGATTGGGGTGCGCGCCACAGGCTATGAGGCGGATGATTTCGACTGGCCGCGAAAACAGGGCTTTCGTGTCGTTCAGGCAGAGGAGATTTGGTATAAGTCACTTGCACCGCTTATGGGTGAGGTGCGCGAACAAATGGGTGACAGCCCGGTCTACATCTCTTTTGATATCGATAGTTTTGATCCGGCTTTCGCACCGGGTACCGGCACAACGGAACCAGGCGGCCTGACTTCAATTCAAGGTATTGAAGCGATCCGAGGCTGCGTCGGCCTGAATATCGTGGGGTGCGATCTTGTTGAGGTTTCGCCGCCTTACGATCACACCGGTGCAACTGCCAACCTGGCCGCCAACATCTTGTTCGAAATGCTTTGCGTCTTGCCGGGGGTCAAACCACGTGCGTGAGAGATTCGTCTAAAAACTATTAACCCTAGTATCTCACATCCATACAGAAAATTACTGTCATCGCGGCCCTTTGAAAACCTTACAAAAGGTACAGCAGATGGAAAAATCCTCATCAAAAAGACTTAACGGTTCTTTTAGTTCCAGAATGCAATCGTTTTGCCGTAACACCTCTGTTTGTTGCAGCAATACACGGAATACCGAGTCGCGTTCTTGCTGAAACCCCTCTCCATCACCTGCGGGACAGTACAAGAAAAAGCCATCCATGATGGAAATTTGACAATCGTAAGTATTCTGTAAGCTAAACTCTTCATTTCACCAACCAGACTCAAGAAAACTCGTTTTGGTGGAGAAAACATGCGTATCCTTACATTGATTACTGGCTTGGCAATTGCCTTTGCAGCGCCGCTTAATGCGGCATCTATCCCCGCATCAGGGCAACTCAACTTTGATGTTGTGCGCAAAGGTAAGGATATCGGCGATCACAGCTATCGTTTTTCGGGCTCGCCGGGGTCATTTTCAGTGACCGTTTCAACCGATGTTATAGTGCGTGTGCCATTGATCCGCATCGCAGCCTACAGGTTCGAACATTCAAGCGTTGAAACCTGGCGAGGCGGCGAACTGCAGACACTTGTTTCGACAACAAACGACGATGGTACACCGCACGAACTGAACACCGGAAACCAAGGGCCTTTGCCCGCAAGTCTGTGGAATGGCGATATCGTGCGCAGCGGTCAGTTGATGAATACAATCGACGGAACAATTATGTCTGTTCGTGTCGCAGACCTAGGCAGTGAAAATGTCCCGGTCAACGGTGGAAACCTGAATGCCCATCACTATCGCATCTCAGGCGGCTTGGAACGCGATCTTTGGTATGATGAGAACGGCAACCTTGCGCGCGTCGCGTTCAAGGCAGAAGATGGCTCCACGGTGACATACATTCGAAAATAGGCTCTGTTTCATGCGGCTACTTTATGTAGAAGATAATGAAAAGCTGGCGCAAAATACATGCGCCAGTCTTGAGAAAAGCGGTTTCACCGTAGATACTGTGCATACGGGTGAAGATGCGCGCCATTCTGCAAGGTCCTTCACCTATGATGCCGTTATTCTTGATCTTGGCCTGCCGGATGTAGACGGTCTTTCGGTGTTGTGTGAAATCAAACAAGCAAATAGCGAGACGCCTATCATCATCTGCACTGCGCGGGATGCGCTTGATGACCGCATCAAAGGGCTGAATTCCGGCTCGGATGACTATCTGATCAAACCGTTTGACGTTTCTGAACTGGTCGCCCGGATCAAGGCCGTTATGCGCCGCCCCGGTGGGGTCCTAGGGCTGGTGCTGACATCAGGTAACATTAGCTTTGACACGATTGACCGTTCTGTTTCGATTGATGGAAATGCAGCCCGATTTTCAAAACGAGAGCTTGATTTGCTTGAGTTATTCATGCGCAAGAAGGGCCGCATCCAATCAAAAGATGCGATTGAAAATGCGCTTTACGGGTTTGATGAACCGCCAACACCCAATGCGATTGAGGTTGCAACGCACAGACTGCGAAAGAAATTGATTGATCTTGGGGCTACAACCGGCATCCATACCCTAAGGGGGATTGGGTATATGCTGGAAGATGATGGTCAATGAACACATTCGCCGCGTTGTTTGGGGAACGCTATTCCCTTCGGCGAAATTTGGTTTTCAATATTACCTTAGCGCTTTGTTTTTGTATTGCTGCTGCTTGTATTATTCTGATCCGGGAATTTTACGAGCATCTCGATGAAAACCTCGAAGCCGCGCTGAGCCTGGAAGCAAAAGAAGTTATTGGGCAGATCGACCCGGATGCAACAAACTATGGGTTGAACCCTGACGCAATTCGGTTTCGGGGCGTTGAGGGGATCTATCGATACACCGTTTTTGAAAGCTCAGGCAACCCGGTAGCCGGGGGCGAAACATCGCCTGAGATAGCGCAGCAAATGCTTGCGCTTGATCTTGGTGCAACTGAGAAAATTCGTTTGTTAGGCGACCGGATCGGCGTTGGGCTTAAGGCCAGAATTAATGACACCGATTTCTATGTACTTGTCTCGACGTACCCAGCCAACCTTGAAGAAACACGACTACAGAAACTCTATCATGAGGTCGAGGAAGAAATTGGCTGGGTCTTTCTGGGAATATTTTTAATCCTGACTGCTGCACTGCTTGCCACCCGCCAGTCCCTTAGGTCGTTGCACGAAATCTCGCAGCAGGCGCAAGACATTGGGCCAACAGACCCGGATCGGCGTTTGTCCACAGACAAGTTGCCTTCTGAAATCGCCCCATTGATTGACGCGGTAAACGGTGCCTTTGCCAGATTGGAACAAGGTTACCGTTCGCAACGCGATTTCTCGTCCAATGTTGCCCACGAAATAAGGACGCCACTGGCGGTTTTGCGTTCCAGTGTGGAAAGGATTGAAAATTCAAAGCTTCGGACCGACATCAAACAGGATGTCAGCAGGCTCGACAGAATGTTTGAACAACTTATCGACCTGTCTCGCGCCGATGCCTCGGCACAAACAGCCTATTCCAAGGTCGATTTACGCAAGCTAGCAGTTGATCTTGCATCAGATATGGCCTCCGAAACCATCCGCTCCGGCAGAACGCTCGCTGTTACCGGAGCGTCACAAAGCTTTGTCGTGGGTAATCCGGGGTTACTGACGATAGCACTTGGAAATCTCGTTCGAAATGCGCTGCACTATTCATCCGAAGGCACCGAAGTTGAGATTGAAGTTTTGGAAAAACCTGCAGGCTTGCGCGTGCTTGACCGCGGTCCTGGTGTGCCTGAGAAATTAAAAACCGATCTGTTTGAACGTTTCAACCGCGGGTCCTCTTCTGGGTGCAAGCCCGTCGGTTCTGGACTCGGATTGGCGATCGTAAAATCTGTAGCCGACGCGCATGATGCGAAAGTCCGCATTGAGGACCGACAAGGTGGCGGAAGTGATTTTGTCTTTGATTTTTCGCAACACGCCTAGAGCAAACCCAATCTACTGCTCTGAGGTCAGGAATTTTCCAGGTCTTGGGAATCAAAAAGATTCAACCGCTATTATTTAAGAAAATTCAGCACATTATCCAAAATCTTTTAGAAATCTGATTGCCTGTAAGAATTCTGTAAGCCTGCTGTCTGCACATGTGTCTAGACGAGCGATAAGCTGGCATGAGGCAGAACATGAAGATCGAATTTTTAGAAGGTGCGTGCGCCGAAAGAATGGCTGCGCAAAACCATATCCGGAAGGTGTATCAGGAAGCATATGGGGCAGAGCTAAACAGCTTTGCGCCGCTGCTTGTCACCGCGACGAATGCTGAGGGTAAAATTCTGTGCGCTGCCGGTATTCGAACGGCTACGGATGGGTTTTTCTCTGATACTTATCTAGATGGTGACTTTAGCACCGCATTATTGCACCGCGCCGGAATTTCCCTCCCTGCCGAAGAGATAATGGAAGTTGTGTCGCTTGCTTCCATCACACAGTTTCCCGTGTTGCCTGTACTTGATTCCATGATTTCCTGGGGTCGCGAACGCGGCATGACCTGTGGCGTGTTTACGGCCACAGCTCCGCTGCGTCGGCTTTTGAAGCGCACGGGTCTGACATATATTCCCCTGTGCCCGGCCAGCCCTGCATGTGTGCCCTCACCTGCGAACTGGGGCAGTTATTATGAAACGGATCCTTGGGTTTGCGCGTTCAGCGAAGCCCAGTCTTTGCCGGTAACCCTGTCGCCCCGGCACCGGCACCTGTCGGCTGATCTGCGTTCTGAGGCCTCCTGATGAAACCAGTATTCGAAGCGCTGGCGCGGCATGTGGCCACGCGGCCAGAAATTGTCGCCTTTCGGGATGATGCGAAGATCGTAACCTGGGCTGATCTATCCACCCGTGTTGTGGACCTTGCATCCCGGCTTGCCGGGGCCCCAAATACGGTTGGCATCGCGCTTGCCGGGGGTATTGACTATGTCGTTGCAGACCTTGCCGTCACGCTTAGCGGACGAACACAGGTTCCATTGCCCTTTTTCTTTAGCAACGAACAAAATGCGCACATACTAATGGATGCTCAGATTAGCGCTGTTATTGCGCTCGATGCTTCCTTGTTTTCGGCCTTGCCGCATATAGAGGTCATTGATCCGACTTTCTCGGGAAACGAAGGACCATCAATGCCAGAGTATCAGGGTGGCGTGGAGCGTGTGATTTACACCTCCGGATCATCCGGTCGCCCCAAAGGCGTGGTTATCGGTGACCGTCAATTAGATGCGTCTCTTGCCGCACTGAGCAAAATGAGTGGTGCCACAGCGACGGACCGGCATCTTTCAATCCTGCCTCTTGCCCAGTTGTTAGAGCAGATTTGCGGGATATTTCTGCCAATCCTCGCAGGCGCCGAAACGATCTTCAGATTCGACGCAACAAAGGCGCTTTTTGGTGCTCCGATCAAACCGTTGACCGATACGTTTTTCACAGAATTGCCAACGACCAGCCTTTTGGCTCCATCCCTTCTTGGCCGATGGGTCGCCGATCTGGAACTGAGATCAGAAACCGCCCCGGACAGCTTGCGTTTCGTCGCTGTAGGCGGGGCTTCAACCGCGCCTTCGCTTGCGACATCAGCAAGGGCTGTCGGCATCCCGTTGCACGAGGGCTATGGCTTGTCAGAATGTTGTGCGGTTGTCGCAATGAACCGTCCTGGTGAAAGCGTTGTCGGAACGGTTGGTCCGGTTTTGGATGGTCTGGATGTAAAGCTCGAGAATGGAGAGATCACAGTTGAAGGCCCAACCGTTATGGTCGGGTATCTGAATGGTGATCCGGCACCCGCACGATGGAAAACGGGTGATCTTGGCCATTTCGTCGGGAATCGACTTGTAATCGATGGCCGCAAGGATGCGTTGCTGGTGACTGGTGCGGGGCGCAATATTTCGCCTGAGTGGGTCGAACAGCGCATCAACGCCGACCCAAGAATTGTAAGTTCGGCGCTTGGGCTTCGGGATGCCGACGGGTTTTTGGTTCTCGTCGTCGCGACTGCTCAATCGTTACCTGTAGAAAAGATCGCCCGGTCTTTGGCTGATCTGCCAGATTACGCAAAACCCACGGAAGTGATCTTTGTGGATCCCGCGGAACCCGGCCTTTTATTTCCCGTGGGAACACCTGATCGCGCTGTTGCCAAAACGCTGATCAACACACGCGCAGCGCTTCCCCTACCAAACCTTGAAACTATTGAAAGCCTTGCATCATGACACAAAGGAAAACAGCCCTGATCACCGGGGGCGGGTCGGGAATTGGACGCGCACTTGCCGTTGAGGCTGCAAGACTGGGTTTTGATCTGATCCTTGCCGGGCGAACCGCTTCCAAACTGGACGAAACAGCATCGATGGTCGGCGAGACGAATGTTAAAACCGTTACCGCTGACGTTGCAACCGCTGAAGGGCGGGCCGCTATTCGTGAGGCTGTGGGCAACAAGCTGGATTTTCTGATTAACAATGCGGGCACGCTCAAAGTTGGCCATCTGGCGTTGCTGAGCGATGAAGACCTCAACCAAATGATCGGCACCAATCTGACGGCACCCATTGCGTTGACACGTGACCTTTTGCCCGCATTGGACATGGTTAAAGGCCGGATCGTGAATATCGGGTCGGTGTTTGGGGATATCGCTTACCCGTTCTTCGCTGGGTACTCAGCGACAAAATTTGGTCTGCGCGGTTTTTCTGACGCCATCCGCCGAGAGCTTTCCGGAACCGGGGTGGGCGTGACTTACATCGCACCCCGTGCAACCCACACCGCTGCTGAAACCGAATTTTCAGCTTTGGTTGAACCCATGCAAATGACACTCGACAGTGCTGAAAATGTGGCTTCGCAAGCTTGGGAAGCGATCCTTGCAGGCAAACGCGAGAGTTTTCCAAAGGGTAAAGAACGCTTCTTTGTCAAAGTGCAGCGTCTGTTTCCCAAGCTTGTCGATAATTCTGTCTGCGCACAGGCGCAGGACCCAAAAACATTGGCAGCGCTCAAACCCGCCACCTGAATGCACGTTACTTTTGACCAATGATTTCCGATTCAAGAACAGGACTACAAAATGAACTATAATGTCATTCGCGCGACTGAAGCAAAAACTCCAACCCTTGACGCATCTGTTGTTGCATCGGTCAAAGATTACTTGGAAAAAGATGGCTGGGTACTGTTGCGTGGCTTTGACGTTGACATGCAGGCGTTCAGCGACCTGACAACGCTGCTTTGCAAAACAATCACCTTTGATCCGGCGCGTGAAAATACCGACAAGACGACCCAAAAGGTTGATGCCGGGCTTGGCCCCATTGGTCTTCACATCGAAAACGGCAATACGCCTGTTTGCCCGGACGTTGTCGCATTCTATTGCACAAAGGCTGCTTTTGAGGGGTCACAGACAACGATCTGCGATGGGCGAGAAGTATTCAAGAAGTTTGATGACAGGCAGAAAGAGCGCTGGTCACAAAAAATGACGGTGAAGCGTACGCTGCCCGAAGACCTCTGGAAGCGCTACCTGGCGAATGAACATCCCGCGATCAGAGAGCCGGAAGAAGTAACCCACGAACACATCCTACAATTCAAGGCGGCGATTCCCGATCAGGATTTCAAACTGAATGAGGACGGTTCACTGGATTATGAACTCACGATTGCGCCGGTGCGGCCTTCCTCGCTTTCCAACGGTCACGCTTTCGCAAACGCGATCCTTGGACCGTCTCATAACTACGAGCCTCCGGTCTACACGCTGGAAGATGGAACGAAGGTGACGACGGAGGAAATAGAGGCTCTGCGTGACATCGCAGAAACCTGCACCGTCGAAATTAACTGGCAGGATGGCGATATTGCAGTCATTGACAATACCCGCGTGATGCATGGCCGCCGCGCCATCAAGGATCAGGACAGGCAGCTTTATATTGGAATGGGTCGGGTTTGAATTACGGGGCAGCTATTTAACTCTTTATTCCATTCCCGCCAACATTCTATGATTACGCTCAATGCACGGCCTTGCGAATTTGCCGAACGACAAGCCAGACACCAAGGACGACAAGCGGGGTCAGGCCCGCAGTCAGCCATATCTTGTCAAAGCCCATCCCTTTGGCGATCGGCAGGGCCATGTAGCTTAGCAAATTCACAGCGTAGTAACTGATCGCGACGACGGACAGCCCTTCGACCGTTTTTTGCAACCGAAGCTGAAGATCAGCCCGCCTATCCATGCTTTCCAACACTTTCTGGTTCTGTGCTGACCGTTCCACATCCACCCGCGTACGCAGCAGTTCGCCTGCACGCCAACTTTGCTTTGCCATGTTGCGCAGCTGACGCTCAGCCGCCTTGACCGTTCGCATTGCAGGGTCGAACCGGCGCATCATGAACTCGCCAAACGTCTGACGACCCTCAAAACGTTCTTCACGCTGCACTTCTATCCTTTGGCTTACAATAGCCGCGTAAGCAGCTGTCGCACCAAACCGGTAACTGGTTTGCGTTGTCAGCTTTTCCAACTCCGCAGAAATGGGCGTCAGGGCCGAAAGCGTTTCCTCGGCATTCACGGAGTCCGAGGCCATTTCCTCAACCAACGCAATCAACTGGTTGTCAATTTCGCGCAGCCGTGCCGACAGCTTGCGCGACTGTTGAAAGCCAAGCATGGACATCGCTTTGTAGGTTTCAATTTCACACAGCCGTTGCACGATGCGGCCGATCCGGCGCACCCCGATATCCGGCGCAACAAACACCGAAAAGCGCATATGGCCTGCCTCATCGATCCGAAAATCACCCGCGATGACGGCCGAACGATCCAGAACATAGCTGACGGCCAGACTTTCCGGCACAAAAAACGCGTCTAAATGCGAATGTATCTGCGCAAGGTCAGGCATGTGATCTATATGGATCATCGCAGACGTAACCCGGACGCCGGGTGCCTGGGTCAGCCATTCTTCCGGGAAAATCTCGAACGCAACGGGGTCGAAAACCCGTCCGCTAAGGCCGTCACAAAACACCGTGTAGGTTACAAATTCACTATGGCTTTCCCACTTAAGATGATAGCGACCGATTTCTCCGGAATAATGTGTTGCCTCGGGTTGCGGATGTGGCGCGCCATAACGATCAAGCAATGCCAGAAGGTGGATAAGATCCGCGTCCCGGTCACGATTAGCAGCGGCCAGCGGGCGCTTTATAGCAAGATATATGGCATGGCTTGGCGCTGCGAGCGCTGGAAATGGACGCGCGTGAAGCTCATTCGCCAATTTATAGCGCAACGGATGATCTTTGATGCGGCTCATATACAGGCTCCGGAATTTTTTACGCTAACTACGCGGTAACCCGAGAAGTGTAAATAAAATAATCTTTATTTTCAATTGCTTACCTGCACACAATTGCATACCAACCGTCTTTCCTTGTGCGTAAAATAAAAAAGCCCCGCAGTTCTTCACTGCGAGGCACTTTTCGTTAACGCGTATGGTCCTAGCTGATCATCGTCAGCAGTTGATCAAGCGAGGCTTTGGCGTCACCATAGAACATGCGTGTATTTTCTTTATAGAACAGCGGGTTCTCGATGCCAGAATACCCCGTACCCTGCCCACGTTTGCTCACGAACACCTGCTTGGCTTTCCAGCATTCCAGCACCGGCATACCAGCGATGGGGCTGTTGGGGTCTTCCTGCGCGGCGGGGTTCACGATGTCGTTGGAGCCGATCACGATGGCCACATCGGTTGATGGGAAATCGTCGTTGATTTCATCCATTTCCATAACGATATCGTAAGGCACGCGCGCTTCGGCCAGAAGCACATTCATGTGGCCCGGCAAACGCCCGGCGACCGGGTGGATGGCAAAGCGTACCTCTTTGCCCTTGGCGCGCAAACGTTTTGTCAGTTCAGAGACTGACTGCTGCGCCTGCGCAACCGCCATACCGTAGCCCGGAATGATGATCACGCTGTCTGCGTCTTCCAATGCCGCAGCAACACCCTCGGCCTCGATTGCGATCATCTCGCCTTCGACTTCCATCTGCGGGCCAACGGCACCACCAAAGCCCCCAAGGATCACCGAAACAAAATGTCGGTTCATCGCACGGCACATGATGTAAGACAGGATCGCACCGGATGAACCAACAAGTGCGCCGGTCACGATCAGAAGGTCATTGCCAAGCGTAAAGCCGATGGCCGCTGCAGCCCAGCCGGAATAGCTGTTCAGCATTGACACAACAACTGGCATGTCAGCGCCACCGATGCCCATGATCAGATGATATCCAATGAAGCCTGCGATGAGCGTTACAGCAACCATTGTCCAGATACCGGCACCGTTGAAATACATGAGGCCAAGGATAATGCAGAGCGCCAGTGAACCCGCATTCAGCGCGTGACCACCCGGCAGTTTCTTTGGCTTGCCGTCAAGCTTGCCTGCAAGTTTGCCAAAAGCCACGACAGAGCCGGTGAATGTCACCGCACCGATGAAGATACCAAGAAACACCTCGACCTTCAAAATGGCGACTTCGATGGAGTCTTTATGCGCGAGCTTTTTGGCAAAACCATGCAGCGCGTCACGCGCCGCCTGATCCATGCCCTGCACGGCAGAAAGCTCCAGATCGGCGTTCAGCCCGATAAAGACCGCGGCCAGGCCTACAAAGCTGTGCAGCGCTGCCACAAGCTGTGGCATCTCTGTCATCTGAACTTTGCCAGCAACATAATAGCCAGCGTAAGAACCAATCGCGACCATCAGCAAAAGGACGATGTAGTTGCCGCTGTCAGGGCCAAATACGGTGGCAACAACCGCCACCGCCATGCCCACGATCCCGTACCAAACGGCGCGTTTCGCGCTTTCCTGATTGCTGAGACCGCCCAGTGAAAGGATAAAAAGAACCGAAGCGGCTATATAAGCCGCGGATGTAATACCAATGCTCATGTCGCTCTCCTCAGGACTTCTGGAACATGGCAAGCATCCGGCGTGTCACCAGGAAGCCACCAACAATGTTGATCGAGGCAATCAGCACCGATATCGCGGCGAGGATCATCACAAGCCATGAGCCCGAGCCAATCTGCAACAACGCGCCGATAATGATGATACCTGAGATCGCGTTCGTCACCGCCATCAGCGGCGTGTGCAGCGCGTGGCTGACGTTCCAGATCACCTGGAAGCCGATAAAACAGGCAAGCGCAAAGACGATGAAGTGCTGCATAAAGCTCGCCGGTGCATAGGCCCCGATGATCAGCATCAGCAATCCGCCAATGGCGAGCATACCAACCTGACTGCGCGTCGCCTTTTGAAAAGCTGCCACTTCGGCGGCGCGTTTTTCCTCGGGCGTAAGCTCTTTGGTGGCTTCTTTCGGTTTGGCGGCGATCGCCTGTATCTTCGGCGGCGGCGGCGGGAAGGTGATTTCACCCTTGAAGGTCACTGTCGCGCCGCGGATCACATCATCTTCCATGTCATGATTGATCTTGCCGTCTTTTTCCGGGGTCAAATCCGTCATCATGTGGCGGATGTTGGTTGAGTAAAGCGTGGACGCCTGCGAGGCCATCCGGCTCGGGAAATCTGTGTAGCCAATGATGGTCACGCCATTGGCTGTGACAATCTTTTCGTCGGCCACCGTCAGTTTACAGTTACCACCCTTTTCGGCAGCGAGGTCCACGATCACAGAACCGGGCTTCATGGCTTTGACCATATCTTCGGTCCAAAGCTCTGGCGCTTCACGGTTCGGGATCAGCGCGGTGGTGATCACAATGTCCACTTCCGGGGCAAGTTCGCGAAACTTCGCAAGCTGTGCTTCGCGGAATTCTGGCGAGGAAACAGAAGCGTAGCCGCCAGTGGCTGCACCATCCTGCTGTTCTTCCTCAAATTCGAGATAGACGAATTCAGCCCCCATCGATTCAACCTGCTCCGCCACTTCAGGGCGCACGTCAAAGGCGTAGGTCACAGCGCCAAGACTGGTTGCAGTTCCGATTGCAGCCAAACCGGCAACCCCTGCCCCAACCACAAGGATCTTGGCAGGTGGTACCTTACCCGCAGCCGTGATCTGCCCGGTAAAAAAGCGGCCAAAGTTGTTGCCCGCCTCGATCACCGCGCGATAGCCCGCGATATTGGCCATAGAGCTTAGCGCATCCATCTTTTGCGCACGTGAAATACGCGGCACCATTTCCATGGCAATCACGTTTGCGCCTTTGGCACGGGCGGCTTCCATGCCCTCTTCGTTCCCTCCGGGGTTGAAGAAGGAAATCAGCGTCTGCCCTTTGCGAAGGCGTTTAAGCTCTGTGTCATTGGGCTGGCGCACCTTGACCACGATGTCTGCCGCCTTAAAAAGCGCCGCACCGGTTTTCACGACCTCAACCCCCACAGTCTTGTAGGTGGCGTTGGAAAAACCAGCCGCATCACCAGCGCCGGATTCGATAACACAGTCATAGCCCAACTTTTGAAGCTGAACCGCACTCTCGGGAGTCATGGCTACACGCGCCTCTCCCTCAAAAACTTCCTTCGGCGCACCAATTTTCACGTCGATTTTCCCCTTTTCTGCGGATGTTACGGAAAACCGTTCCAGTTTGAGCTAAAACGAACCCCGTGCAGACATTTTCAGATAAGAGCGTCATACCCTGCGCAATATTATTTCACAAGAAGTTGACGCTAACGGTTTATTGAAGGTCGGCCTTTGCTACAGCCAGCGGCGGGTTTTTCGCATGTAGGCCGCGAACTGAACCCTGAACTTTTTACGAAGCCGATCCTCCTCTGGTATAATAAAGCGTTTTTCCATAATCCAGACGAAGATCGGAACAAGCGGCAGAGATAACACCGCGTCCCAATACAAGATCAGGCCCGTCAGGATCAGCACATCGCCCAGATAGATTGGGTTTCGCGACCGTTTGTAAACACCTGTCTGAATCAGATTGCTGGATTCTTTGTGCGGATGCACCGTGGTTTTGTGGCGGGTAAATTCCCGAAGCGAAAGAATAAGAAGTAATATTCCACCGCCGAGGCAAATTCCACCCAGGAAGTCGGCCCAGGCGCCACCAAATGTTAAGCCCGGTAAATAGACTGTCTGGCACCAGGCCAAAGCCAGAAAAGCTGCCAACCATACCGGTGGGACATCAATGGATTTCATGGACCCTACTCCTTTTCGGTTTCCTACAATTGTGCTGTCCATTGCGAAATTGCAATTCACATACCTGCGCTCTTGCGCCTCAGGTTAGATACGATAGCTTTCGGGGTGCAGCATCGCTTGCCAAGATTTCACAATTTCAGGGCTTTCAACATGACCGATTTTGCAGCCACCAAGGCGATGTTTCATTTGCCTGACGACGCAACTTACCTTGACGGTAATTCTCTGGGTCCGCTTCCAAAGGCCGCCCCGAAACGGCTGGCGCGCACCATGCAGGACGAATGGGGCGAGATGCTGATCACTGGCTGGAACAAAGCGGGCTGGATGGGGATGCCAACTGAAATCGGCGATCGCATAGGAAAGCTGATTGGTGCGGAACCCGGCCATGTCGTGTTGGGGGATACGCTGTCGATCAAGGTCTATCAGGCGCTCGCCTCTGCACTTGAGATGAACCCGAAGCGCCGCGTGATACTTTCAGATAACGGGAATTTCCCGTCAGACCTCTATATGGCCGAAGGGCTGTGCAAAACACTTGGTTCTGATTTCGAGCTTAGAACCGTAAAGCCGGAAGACGTGGAAAATTCGCTTTCCAGCGACGTAGCTGTTCTGATGCTGACCGAGGTAGATTACCGCACGGGTCGCCTTCACGATATGAACGCGCTAACTGCAGAAGCACAGGCGCATGGAATCATCACTGTCTGGGATCTTGCCCACAGTGCCGGTGCTTTGCCCGTGGACGTTGCTGGGGCAAACGCTGATTTTGCGGTGGGGTGTACCTATAAATACCTGAACTCCGGCCCCGGTGGACCCGCGTTTATCTATGTTGCGCCCCGGCATGTTAACAAAGTTCGCCCCGCGCTTTCCGGCTGGCTGGGGCATGAAGCGCCGTTTGAATTTGACCTATCTTACCGGCCCGGTTCTGGCATTGAACGCATGCGGGTTGGCACACCGCCGATCCTGCAACTTGCCGCATTGGAGGCGGCAATGGACGTTTGGGATAGTGCCAACATCCATGATGTACGCGCGCAATCGATAAAACTGTGTGATCAGTTCATTGCAGGGGTTGAGGCGAGCTGCCCTGAACTGACACTCGCCAGCCCGCGCGATGGCACTGCCCGTGGCTCGCAGGTCTCTTTCCGGTTTGAAAATGGCTACGCGGCGATGCAGGCCCTTATTGTGCGCGGCGTAATTGGTGACTTTCGTGCGCCTGACATCATGCGTTTTGGTTTCACGCCGCTTTATATCGACGAAGCAGATGTCGCTCGTGCGGTTGATGTTCTTACTGATGTTACGACGAACCGCCTGTGGGACACGCCGGAATACAAAATGCGCGCGCGCGTTACATGAAGCTTCATATACGCGCCTCTGGGCCGGAAGATGATGACGCGTTACATCATATCTACTTCCGCGCCGTTCGCGAAGGCACCGCACAGTTTTACACACAAGAGCAGCGGATTGCCTGGGCTCCGTCCGAAAAAAGGCAAAAGCCTTTTGACGCTGCGCTCATCTGCTGGGTTGCGGAAGATGAAGCGCAACCCGTCGGTTTTGTGGCTGTGGAACCCGGCGGCTATTTAGACCTTGCCTTTGTGCTGCCAGAGTACATCGGTCGTGGCGTTGCAAAAGCGCTTTATTGCGAAGTACTGGAGTGGGCGGACAAGGAAGGCCTAGACCGTCTCACTGTGCACGCAAGTCATCAGGCCCGAAGGTTTTTCCTGCGACAAGGATGGACCATCGACTATGCCGAGACAGTGGAGCGAAACAGTCAAAAACTGGAACGGTTCGCAATGAGCCTTATGCTTAAGAACCCGCGGTGAAACCCAAATGGGTTAAATGGCAGTCAATTCCGATCTAGGCGTGGCGCAAAGATGGTGACGTCCGGCCCTCCGACCACGCATGCACAGCCTCGCCAAAGCTGGCGAACAAGGGGCGCGAGACAGGGTCTTGCGCAGCACGCCATTCCGGGTGCCATTGCACCGATATTGCATAGCCCGGCGCACCTTCGACATATATCGCTTCGGGTGTTTCATCAGGCGCCCAACCGTCAATGACGACACGTTTTCCGGCCGTTTTGATACCCTGACCATGCAGCGTGTTTGTCATCACCTCTTCCGCACCCATCATGCGGTGAAACACACCGTCTTTTGCGAACCGGACGGTATGGCGCAATGCAAATTTTTCTTCCAGCGTGCCCTCTGGTGGCATTCGGTGGTTTTCGCGACCGGGCAAATCCCTGATTTCCGGGTGAAGTGTGCCGCCCAACGCGACATTAACCTCTTGAAAACCACGGCAAACCCCTAAAATCGGCTGACCGCGCTCAACACAGGCCCGCACAAGCGGCAGGGTGATCGCATCACGATTGCGATCAAATTCGCCGTGCGCATCGGTTGCGGGTTCACCATATTCTTCCGGGTGCACGTTAGGCCGCCCACCAGTCAGCAAGAAACCATCACAGGTCGCGAGCAGTTCTTCGACTGTAACAAAACGCGGATCTGACGGGATAAGCAGCGGCATACAACCAGACACTTCGCTAATTGCTTCGGAATTCATGGTTCCGCCTGCGTGCGTAGGGTAATCGTCGTTGATCAGGTAGCTGTTTGAGATAATACCAACGATTGGGCGGGCCATTTGATACCTTTGTCTTGAACTTCAGATACCTATAAGCTGTTTCTATTCTTGTGTGTAGAGCTACCTTGCACATTCAGATGTGCAAGGTTGCAATACTGAAAAATCACGCCTCGCCCGAAAGGCCCGCGGCTTCAATACCAGCAAGCCCCGCTTTTGCATCGTTGTCAGAGGTATCACCGGTTACACCCACGGCCCCGATGACCGCGCCTTTTTTGTCGCGCATCAGAATACCGCCGGGAACAGGCACAACCTGCCCTCCATAAACCCCATTTACAGCAGCCATGAAATACGCTTGCTGCTCGGCCCGCATCATCTGGGCAGTGCCAGCCATGCCCAGCATGACAGCGCCATATGCCTTGCCCTGCGCAATCGCAAAACGGCCCGGCGAAGCTGTGTCTTCGCGCTCAAACGCTTTGACGTGGCCGCCCGCATCAAGAACCACAACGGAAAGCGGCTTGAGCCCAAGCTCTTTGCCTTTACTAAGGGTCGCTCTGATAATCGTTTTCGCTTTTCTAAGCGTAATTTCTGACATTTGAAGCCCCTTGTTGATGTCGTTTTTTAAGTTCAAGCCGACGTGCATGCAACACGGGTTCGGTATATCCAGATGGTTGTTCGCGACCTTTGAAAACCAGATCACACGCCGCCAGGAAAGCGATACCGTCGAAATCCGGTGCCATAGGTAAATAGCCCGCATCGCCTACGTTCTGCTGATCAACAACAGCCGCCATCTTTTTCATCACGGCCATGACCTGCTCTTGCGAAACAACGCCATGATGAAGCCAATTGGCCAGCGCCTGTGATGAAATCCGGCAAGTCGCCCTGTCTTCCATCAGCCCCACATCATTGATGTCCGGCACTTTCGAGCAGCCAACCCCCTGATCCACCCAGCGTACCACATAGCCAAGTATCCCCTGAGCGTTGTTTTCAATCTCTTCCGCGATTTCCTGCTCTGACCAGTTCACGCCCTTTGCGACGGGGATGGTCAGCAGATCGGAAAGTGTACCAAGCGCGCCACCCTTGGTAATTTCATCCTGACGCTCAAACACATTTACCGTGTGATAATGCGTTGCATGCAACGTCGCGGCGGTTGGGCTGGGCACCCAGGCGCAATTTGCCCCGGACATCGGGTGGCCAATTTTATCACGAAGCATTTCAGTCATCAGATCAGGTGCCGCCCACATGCCTTTGCCGATTTGCGCACGCCCCTGAAGACCGCAGGAAAGACCGATATCGACGTTTCTGTCTTCGTAGGCTGTGATCCAGGCGGAATTTTTCATCTCGCCCTTACGGACCATTGCGCCCGCTTCCATCGAAGTATGAATTTCATCCCCTGTGCGGTCCAGAAAACCCGTGTTGATAAAGGCAACACGTGATTTTGCGACCCGGATGCATTCCCTGAGGTTTGCCGAGGTGCGGCGTTCCTCGTCCATGATCCCAAGCTTTACTGTGTATTGCGGCAAACCCAACGCTGCTTCTACACGGCCGAAAATTTCATCCGCAAAAGCCACCTCTTCCGGGCCGTGCATTTTTGGCTTCACAACGTAGACTGATCCGTGAACCGAATTTCCACCGTCCCGCTGCAAATCATGCATTGCGATGGCGGTTGTCATTATGGCATCCATCAGGCCTTCGCCAACCTCGTTGCCGTCCCTGTCAAGGATGGCTGGGTTGGTCATCAAATGCCCAACGTTGCGCACCAACATCAAAGCCCGGCCCTTCAGGGTCTGTGTCGCGCCATCCGGTGCGGTGAATTCCAAATCTTCGTTCAAAACGCGCTGGAAGGTTTTGCCGCCCTTTGAGACCTCTTCTGACAAATCGCCCTTCATCAGACCAAGCCAGTTGCGATAGGCAAGAACCTTGTCTTCGCCATCCACGGCGGCAACGGAATCTTCGCAATCCATGATCGCGGAAAGCGCACTTTCAAGCACAATATCCGAAATTCCGGCGCTGTCTGATTTACCAACCGGCGTCTCTTTGTTGAGCACAAGTCTGATGTGCAGGTCATTGTTTTTAAGAATGATTTCACTTGGATCAGTGGCGATGCCAATAAATCCGACGAAATGCCTGGTGTCTTTCAGGCCCGCACCGGCCTGAAGGTACCCGTCTTGTACTGCCAGATTATCCAGATCTGCCCAACTGCCTGTTTGTAGCGGAACCGCATCATCCAAAAAGGATTTACCCCAGGCGATAACGCGCATGCCGCGCGCCGGGTCATACCCCTTTCCAGCAGGCAGATCACCAAGTGCATCTGTGCCATACAGCGCATCATAGAGCGACCCCCATCGCGCATTCGCCGCATTCAGTGCATAGCGGGCATTCATGATCGGAACCACCAATTGTGGGCCTGCAATCGACGCTATCTCTGGATCAACATTGGCTGTGTCGATGCTGAAATCCTGCCCTTCCGGCAAAAGATACCCGAGATTTTCCAGGAACGCCCGATAGGCAGCGGCGTCATGAACCTTTCCGCGATTTGCGATATGCCAATCGTCAATTGCCGCCTGCATATCTTCCCTGATTTGCAGAAGCGCCTTGTTCTTGGGACCAAGGTCATGAACGAGGTCCGAGAAGCCGGACCAAAACTGATCTGTGTTTACTCCCGTGCCGGGTAAGGCCTGCGCCTCAACAAATTCAACGAGCGTCGGGTCGACCTGAAGTCCGTGTTTATCAATGCGGGCCGGCATGGAATCACCTCTGTATGGTACGGTATACAACTGAATTGCGCCTATTTAGGGCCAAAGTTTCCGATGCGCAACAACTGTGGTAATATTAAGTTACCAATTTAGGCAATTTGTGAGGTGCTATCCTCTTTTTTCCAAGCCTTGCGGCGGCCAAGCATTCCGTTACATCTAGGACAAATTCGGTTGCAGGAGCCCGTGATGCGCAATGAGACGATCTTTCTGAAAGATTACACCCCCCCCGCCTATCTGATCGACGATGTGCATCTGACATTTAAGCTGGACCCAACCAAAACCCGGGTTCTTAGCCGCATTGCATTTCACCCCAATCCCGAAACGACAGACCGGGACTTCTTTCTGCACGGCGAACAGCTATCGTTGATTTCAGCCACAGTAGATGGGAAAGCGTGTCGACCTGAGATTGCAGATGAAGGCCTTATAATCGCGGTGCCCGATGCGCCGTTTATCTTTGAGGCGGAAGTAGAAATAAGCCCGTCGACCAATACGGCGCTTGAAGGGCTTTACATGTCAAACGGAATGTATTGCACGCAATGCGAGGCGGAAGGGTTTCGCAAGATAACGTATTACCCCGACCGTCCGGATGTGATGACGACCTTTACCGTGCGGGTTGAGGGTGATCTGCCAGTGCTGCTTTCAAACGGCAACCCTGCCGCGTCTGGTGATGGGTGGGCTGAATGGCATGACCCCTGGCCAAAGCCATCTTATCTCTTTGCGCTTGTCGCGGGTGACCTTGTCGCACACCCCGACAGCTTTAACACAATGTCCGGCAAACAGGTTGAGCTAAACATCTATGTGCGCCCCGGGGATGAACACAAATGCGCCTTTGGGATGGAAGCACTGAAACGGTCCATGGTCTGGGATGAACAGATCTATGGTCGCGAATATGATCTCGATATTTTCAACATCGTGGCGGTTGATGATTTCAACATGGGGGCGATGGAAAATAAGGGGCTGAATATCTTCAACTCCTCGGCCGTTCTTGCCAGCCCGGAAACCTCAACCGATACAAACTTTGAGCGTATCGAAGCCATCATCGCACATGAGTATTTCCACAACTGGACAGGGAACCGGATTACCTGCCGTGACTGGTTTCAGCTTTGCCTGAAAGAAGGGCTAACCGTTTTTCGCGATCAGCAGTTCACGGGTGACATGCGCAGCCATGCGGTGAAACGCATTAATGATGTGCTTGCGTTGCGCGGTCGTCAGTTCCGCGAAGACAATGGTCCGCTCGCCCACCCCGTGCGCCCCGACAGCTTTGTTGAAATCAATAACTTCTACACCGCAACGGTTTACGAGAAAGGTGCCGAAGTCATTGGGATGCTGAAGCGTCTGGTTGGGGATGCTGACTATGCAAAAGCGCTCGACCTTTATTTTGAACGCCACGATGGCGATGCAGCCACGATAGAAGACTGGCTGAAGGTGTTTGAGGACACGACAGGCCGCGATCTGGACCAGTTCAAACGCTGGTATGAACAGGCTGGCACGCCACGTTTGACTGTGACTGATCACTTTGACAACGGCACCTATACGCTGCATCTGAAACAAGAAACTCCGCCAACGCCGGGCCAGCCCAAGAAAGACCCGCGGGTTATTCCGGTTGCTGTCGGGCTGCTAAACCCCAACGGCGACGAGGTGGTGGAAACCACCATTCTGGAGATGACCGAGGCAGAGCAGAGTTTTGAGTTTAAGGGGTTGGCAGCAAGACCGGTTCCGTCAATCCTGCGCGGGTTTTCCGCCCCGGTCATCTTGCAACGAGACACCACAAACGCAGAGCGCGCGTTTTTACTGGCCCATGACACGGACCCGTTCAACAAATGGGAAGCCGGGCGCGCGCTTGGCAAAGACACCCTGAGCCGTATGGTGACCAATGGCACACCACCGGATAACGCTTACCTTGATGCGCTCATGGCCGTTTTGCGCGATGATACCCTTGACCCTGCGTTTCGCGCACTGGCCCTCAGTCTTCCAGGTCAGGACGACATCGCACAAACATTGTTTGACGCTGGGTTGACGCCCGACCCCGACAAGATTTATCGCGCCTCGCAGACATTGAAACAAACACTCGCCCAGCACTTACAGGACTTACTGCCAAAGATTTACGCGGAAATGCATGTGCCCGGACCCTATTCACCCGATGCTGAAGCTGCCGGGAACAGAGCGTTACAGGGAGCAGCACTCAGCCTGTTGTCACGCCTTGACGGTGGTTCTGCCGCATCACGTCAGTATGAAAGTGCAGATAACATGACCCAGCAGCTTGGCGCGCTGTCCTGCCTGCTGACGATTGAAAAGGGGGAAGCAGAGCTTGCGGCCTTCCGCACGCAATGGGGCCAAGACCGCCTGGTAATGGACAAATGGTTTGGTCTGCAAGTCACTTACGCAGCACCGGAACGCGCCGCTGCAACTGCTGACAGGCTGACCAAAGACCCTGAGTTTGATTTGATAAATCCAAATCGTTTTCGTGCGGTTTTTGGCGCCCTCGCCATGAACGCAGCGGGCTTTCACGACCCGACTGGGACGTCCTACAACCTGGTGGCCGATTGGTTGATACGCCTTGATGCGCTGAACCCACAAACCACGGCACGCTTGTCCACAGCGTTTGAAACCTGGCGGCGTTATGATGGTGATAGGCAATCCCTGATCCGGGACGCTTTGGAGCGAATTCAATCAACACCCGGTCTGTCACGCGACACAAGCGAGATGGTCGGGCGGATACTGAACGGATAAGCTTCTTTTCGGGCGGTCTATTGTTTCAGTCCCGGGCCCATTCCCCATTCGTACATGGCGCCGATAACCGGTTTTAGCGACTCGCCCTTTTCCGTCAGGTGATACTCGGCGCGTGGTGGATGCGTTGAGTAGAATTCACGGCGTATCACACCAGCGTCTTCGAGTTTTTTGAGCCGCGCCGATAAGGTGTTTGGGCTGACGGACAAGACGTCTTCAAAGTCTTTGAAACGACGCGGTCCTTCCAAAATCAGCTCTCGCATAATCAGAAAGCTCCACTGATCGCCAACCACATCGGTTGTGCGTTTGATCGGGCAATTTGTTTTGTCAGGAATCTCCATGCGTCTTGCCTACCATATAAATTACCGTTCTCGAATTGACTTCTATATTTATAGTCACTACGTGATTTATATCAATATAGGAGAGATATATGTTCGTTCAATTCGTAGAGTACTATGTCCAAAGTTTTGTGGTGCTTGTTCCTGCAATAGTTCTGGGGATAATTGCGTTTCACGCACAAAAAGCCGAATTTTCATTAGGCCGAATGCTCGCCACTGTGGGCATTGTCGGACTTTTACTTGGCGTTTGGTATGCGGGCGCCTCGGCACTAAGCCTTGCCGGAATCTTGATGCCGCCCGAAACTTTCGCTGACCCACCCTTCGCGCTGATGCCCATTTTGATCGGTGGCCCGCTAATCTGGTTCCTCGGGCGCAAAACCGCCACCGGCAATGCGCTGTTTAACCAAGCAAGCCATTCCTCGCTGATTGCCATTCAAATGCTGCGTATCATGGGGTTCATCTTTCTGGTTGGCTGGCTGACCGGAGATATCCCATGGCAGTTCGCCTTGCCCGCAGGCCTTGGTGACATCTGGGCTGGTTTCGCTGGTATTAGTGCCTATCGGGCCGTTCAGCAAAATGCTCCTGATGCCCGTAAAAAGCTCGTTCGCGCAAATGTCATCGGGCTGCTCGATTTTGCCGTTGCGGTTGGAACCGGGGTTTTGACCACAGAAGGGTTTGCTCACATCTGGTCGCTTGATGCACCAAATATTATCAACAGCTATCCGATGGCGCTTTTTCCAGGATTTTTTGTACCCATTTTCATTGGATTTCACCTGCTTTCGCTTTCGAAACTACGCGCAGAGAAAATTTAGCACGAAAATAACTCACTTGGCCGGCTGCGAAATGCGGACCGGCCAAAAGACGACAACTGGCGTCGCAAACTGCAAAGACGGGATCACGCACCACAGCCTTGATGCGGAAAAGCGAGGCGCGCATCATGGCACATGATCTTTCAAACCTGTTTTCAACCCTGGCGTCCCTTTATGAAAGGGAGGGCCGTGATGGGGCAAATGAAGCCGTTACCGCGCTAAAGAAGGCGACAACATCCGATCATTCGTTTTCAGAGGTTGACGAAACACCATTTCTTGAAGAATTCGAAACTGCCTTTGCAACCAACCCAGCGCCTGAGGCTATTGCTGTGCAAGATGTTCTGCCGCTGATCAAATGGCACTACGCGGGTTTGGAAGATGGCCGCATCCGCCCGGAAATCGCCCGTCATATGCTGACCGCAGAACTTTTGGGCCCAGATGGCATGATTTTTCATCCAACGGTTCGGGTCGGCCTTTTCATGCAACGGGCCGGCTTGAACTATGTCACCCGCAACCACGCCGCAGAAGAGTGTTTCATTATGCTGGCAGGGGAAGGGTTCTGGAGCACAGATGACGGAGAGCGATATCACAAAACCGCAGGTAACGTGATTTTTCATCCATCGATGATGCCACATCGCAGCGAAACGCGCGAAAAACCACTGTTAGCCGCCTGGCGCTGGAGCGGTGATATCGGTTGGGATCAGTATCAGCTGAAAGGTTAACACTTGTTCCCCGGTAAAGCGCTGCGTAGGGTCTGCGTGATCTGAGGTTATTGATGCAAGAATTTTCCTATAAAACGAGCGGTCGAACTACGCGTACGATCATTGTCTTGGTACTGGTTTATTCTGCATTGGCAGCGCTTTTGGTGGTCTTTGACGCTGCGTGGTGGCTTGTTGGTGGTTTAGTAATCTTTACGCTACCCGCGCTTTGGGACATTGCAATAGATCGTCCATCATCTCTAAAACTCAATGATCAGAGCCTCGGTTGGTCTTCGGGCAACGTGACGCAGGAACTACCACTTGAACAAATCGTCAAGGCGCGCTTTGATACGCGGTTAGATTTTTCCGTGCGCGTAACGCTTTTTCTAAGCAGTGGAAAAAAACTCCGCCTGCCCTATGACTGCCTTCCCCCGCATAAAACGCTTGAACGAGCGATGAAGGAACGCGGCGTTGTGACGGAACGCCATCACTTCTCGTTGTTGTGAATACCGTTTAAGCCACAAGCGCCTATAGTGCCCGAAAAGGGGATTCCACTATGCGTTATGCTCTGCCAATCTTGCTGTTGTTTTGTCTTCCGGTCTTGGCACAAGACAGAAGCGGAGGCGACACTGCTGGCAGTTGGCGTGTGACCCACCACCAGATTTTTGGTATCTGGAATGTTTTTTGTGACGAACGGCTGACCGGCGATACCCTTGAAGAACGCTGTTACATCCGCCGGGTTGACGTATTTTCCCCTGCACCAAAATTCGCGGCACAGTTTCTTTTCATCACACCACACGCAGATGGTGTTGAAATCGACTTTGGGATGGAACGCAGCACGGCATTTGAACCTGACGGGTTCCGCATCCTCGCTGACGAAGGTGTCATCTGGTCAAACGACCGACGTGGATGCCTGAGGGGGCGCAATTGCAATTTTACAGGTAAAGAGGCGGCCACGCTGATATCAATGATGGAAACTGGTGAGAGTTTTCGCTTCACCTTTACCGACAGACACGGCAATCCGCAGGATTTGAACTGGGAACTGTCCGGTTTTCCGGCTGCATTGAAGGATTTTCGCACTGTAGCGGCTGAACGTGGGCTTATGTGATCTTGCCCCGCACTTCGCCCTGTCTTAGAAAGCGCTGAATTGCTTTTCGGACGGATCTGACATGCTCGACCTTACCTACACTGCCCCGACCCCCAAAACCATCGCTGGCGCCAAGGAAGATTGGGAGCTTGTGATCGGGCTGGAAGTCCACGCGCAGGTCACGTCAAAGGCCAAGCTGTTTTCCGGGGCTTCGACCAAGTTTGGGGCGGAGCCGAATTCCAACGTTGCCTTTGTCGACAGCGCGATGCCGGGCATGTTGCCGGTGATCAACGAATATTGTGTAGAGCAGGCCGTGCGCACGGGATTGGGCCTGAAAGCGGATATCAACCTTTACTCCGCCTTTGACCGCAAGAACTATTTTTACCCGGACTTGCCGCAAGGTTATCAGATCAGCCAACTTTACCACCCAATCGTTGGCGAAGGTGAAATTCTGGTGGAAATGGGCGAAGGGATTGCGCGTAAAGTGCGGGTGGAACGCATTCACCTTGAACAGGACGCCGGCAAATCCATTCATGACATGGACCCGAA
The DNA here is from genome assembly GCF_023015645.1 of Pseudohalocynthiibacter sp. F2068. NCBI lineage: Bacteria > Pseudomonadati > Pseudomonadota > Alphaproteobacteria > Rhodobacterales > Paracoccaceae > Pseudohalocynthiibacter > Pseudohalocynthiibacter sp. F2068. The sequence goes on along the minus strand of NZ_JALKAK010000004.1, from coordinate 206,095 downwards.
CATGTCTTTCGTTGACCTAAACCGCACAGGTGTTGCGCTGATGGAAATCGTCAGTCGCCCGGATATTCGCGGCCCCGAAGAGGCAGCTGCCTATGTCTCTAAGCTGCGCCAGATCCTGCGATATCTCGGAACTTGTGACGGCAATATGCAAAACGGCAGCATGCGTGCAGACGTGAACGTGTCTGTCTGTCGCCCCGGCGACTATGAGCGTTACCAGGAAACGCAGGATTTCGGCCATCTTGGTACGCGTTGCGAGATCAAGAACATGAACTCCTTGCGGTTCATTCAGGCGGCCATCGACTATGAGGCGCGCCGCCAGATCGCCATTCTTGAGGATGGCGGTTCAGTCGTGCAGGAAACGCGCCTCTATGACCCCGACAAAAACGAAACGCGTTCTATGCGGAGCAAGGAAGAAGCGCATGACTACCGTTACTTCCCAGACCCCGACTTGCTGCCGCTCGAAATCGAACAGGCCTGGGTTGATGAAATAGAAGCCTCGCTTCCGGAACTACCGGATGCAAAAAAAGCGCGGTTTATAGCGGATTTCGGCTTGTCAGACTATGACGCGTCCGTCCTGACCGCCGATGTTGAAAGCGCGCATTTCTTTGAAGTCGTTGCCAAAGGGCGCGATGGAAAACTGGCCGCGAACTGGGTAATTAATGAACTGTTTGGCCGTTTGAAAAAGGACGATCTTCTTATCACCGATAGCCCGGTTTCGGCAGAACAGCTTGGCGGCATCATTGCGTTGATTACCAAAGGTGACATTTCCGGCAAAATTGCCAAGGAACTGTTCGAGATAGTCTATACTGAAGGCGGTGACCCTTCGGATATCGTCGAGGCACGTGGCATGAAGCAGGTGACAGACACCGGTGCGATTGAAGCCGCTGTTGATCAGATTATTGCGGACAACCCCGCACAGGTCGAAAAAGCACAGCAGAACCCCAAGCTTGCCGGATGGTTCGTCGGCCAAGTAATGAAGGCGACCGGCGGCAAAGCAAACCCCGCAACCGTCAACGCCCTCGTGAAAGACAAGCTTGGTTTATAGTGCTGCTATAAATGAGCGTACCGGTGACGTTCTAATCTCAACAACGTCATCCGCATGCATCGGCAATAAAGCAACAAAAATACGGACATAATCGCAGTATTTTGGACAAATCATCCCCGAATCGGGTAATGAGTAACTTCGCCAGAACCGATCAGGGAAAACGGTAATGCCAAAATTCGAATATAAAGTTGTGCCTGCCCCAAAAAAGGGAGAACGCGCAAAAGGATTGAAAAGCTCTGACGCGCGTTTTGCCAATACCTTGATGGGTGTGATGAATGAGCTTGGTCAAGACGGCTGGGAGTACCAGCGTTCAGATACCCTACCTTGCGAAGAACGCTCTGGTCTGACCGGAAAAACAACCGTTTTCCAGAACATGCTAATTTTTCGCCGTGCTATTGAAACCGGTGCTGAAACCAAGACCGATTCTTCAGTGACGCTCGCTGTGCCACAGGCAACGGGTGGTTTTATGCATAGCGCGCCAACAATCCAACCAGCGCTTCAAGATCAGGAAAATGCGGCCCCCGCTTTGGGATCTGCAAAAGAAGCCGGCAAAGACGAACCCAAGTCAGAAGTTGCTGCTGAGTAACTTGGCTCAGGAATTGATATCCAATGTAAGCGCGTGGATACGTCCGATAATCTCGGGTCCAATCGCAACGTGCACGGCTCTGTGGCGCGCAATACGGCTCATTTCTGCAAATTCCGGCACTACAATAGCAACTCGAAAATGGCTTTGACCACCCTCCTGATATCCGGCATGACCACGGTGATCCTCGCTTTCATCAACAACATTTAAACTCTCCGGCGAAAACGCGGATGAAAGTTTTTGGTAGATTTCGTCCTGAACGGTCATATTTTTTGCCCTAGCCCCTTCTCTAATGCTCAAAAAACACTAAACTCTCTTGTCCGAGTCGAAAAGGTAAAGAACATGAAAAAAGCTGATCCCTTCGGATTCGATATTTCCGTTTCTTCGGACAAAAAGAAGCGGACAAGAGGCAAGCGTGGGATGTCTGGGGCCTTCGAAACCTCTACCCGTCAATGCGAGCATCCCAGCTGTCAGGAGCCGGGCCAGTATCGTGCGCCCAAGTCACCGGATATTCTGGATGATTTCTATTGGTTCTGCAAAGACCACGTGCGTGAATACAATCTGAAATGGAACTTTTTCAACGGTGCGACCGAAGATGAGGTCGAAGAACAGGTTCAGTCAGACCGTGTATGGGGCCGTCCGACAAAGCCCTTGAAGGCAACTGATGAACAGCGTGCATGGGCGCGCCTTGGTGTTGATGACCCGCATCAGGTTCTGGGAAGCAATGCGACGCAAAACCCCGGAAAATCCATAACTGGCACCCGTAAACTGCCACCGACGGAACGCCGGGCCGTTGAAATTCTGGAAGCGCGCGACCACTGGACTAAAACTGAGATTCGCAAACAATACAAAGCGCTGATCAAAATCCTGCATCCAGACATGAATGGCGGTGACCGATCCGACGAGGACCGTTTGCAAGAAGTTGTCTGGGCCTGGGATCAGATCAAGGAAAGCCGCAGTTTCAGAAACTAGCACTGGAAATTTAAAAGGACCGCCAAATTGCGGTCCTTTTTTTATTCTGCGATAGGGGTCTTTGCGATTTGTTCGTGTTAGTTTTAGGCAGCCACAAAAATTAATGAAACGCCATTCAGACAATGCCGCATGCCTGTCGGCTCTGGCCCATCATCAAAGATGTGGCCCAAATGACTACCGCAACGGCGACAATGCGCTTCGGTTCGCGTGGTAAACAATGTGTTGTCCGCTTTCGTGGCAATCGCACCTGGCAAACTTTGGTAAAAGCTTGGCCAGCCGGTACCACTGTCATATTTGGCGGAAGAAGAATAAAGCGGCAGCTGGCAACCGCGGCAAATATAAGTTCCATCCGCATAGTTTTTATCATACGGGCTTGAAAAAGGTGCCTCTGTGCCCTCTCTGCGCATCACGCGGTACTGTAATGCGGATAGCCTGGCACGCCACTCTGCCGGTGTTCGAGTAACCTCAAAATTGCCTGTGTTCGCAAATGCGGGGCTGCACGTTGTTCCAATCAGGGCAAAAGCCGCTGTAGCAGAAAGAAAGTGACGACGCTTCATAGAATCCTCCTCCAATTGGGAGAAAGAATAGTAGGTTAGCCCTGTTCTGAGCAAGTGAACACCAAGCAAATCTGCGTGAGACCAGCGTTACTTTTTTTGACCAAACCAAGCGAAAAAAGCGTGAAAGCACGGATTCTGAGGCGGTTGAGCCTGGAATATTCGTTCATCATCGCCGCGCAAGACCAGATATTCGGACCTAAGTGTTAAACAAATGAATACTCCCTAAGTGATCCATTTCTGCCATTGCTCCCCTTGCACCTCCGTGAATTTTGTTGCACGACAATCGCGTTGCTTTGCTTGGGGCAGGCAACAAAGTCTGGAAGGATACGTCATGGCAGATGGCACAACTGATGTCGCAGCAAAACCAACTGAAGAAATCTCTGTACGCGAGGTTTTTGGAATCGACACCGATATGGTTGTCAAAGGCTTTGCAGATCGCAGTGATCGGGTGCCCGAAATTGACGCCACTTACAAATTTGATCCTGATACAACACTGGCAATTCTTGCCGGGTTTTCCCACAACCGCCGTGTCATGATTCAAGGCTACCACGGCACCGGGAAGTCGACACATATCGAACAGGTGGCTGCTCGCCTGAGTTGGCCTTGTGTGCGCGTTAACCTTGATAGCCATATCAGCCGGATCGACCTTATCGGTAAAGACGCAATCAAGCTGCGCGACGGCAAACAGGTGACTGAATTTCATGAAGGCATCCTTCCTTGGGCGCTGCGCAATCCGGTTGCGATTGTTTTTGATGAATATGATGCTGGCCGCGCCGACGTGATGTTCGTTATTCAGCGTGTGCTGGAACATGACGGCAAGCTTACGTTGCTTGACCAGAACGAAATCATCACCCCGAACCCGAACTTTCGCCTGTTTGCCACTGCAAACACCGTTGGATTGGGGGACACGACCGGGCTTTATCACGGTGTGCAACAAATCAACCAGGCCCAGATGGACCGCTGGTCGCTTGTCGCAACGCTGAACTACCTGAGTCACGATGCTGAAACACAGATTGTGCTTGCGAAGAACCCGCTGTTCAACAATGAAAAGGGCCGACAAACCATTAGCCAGATGGTTACAGTGGCCGACCTGACCCGCACGGCCTTTATGAACGGGGACTTGTCGACAGTGATGAGCCCGAGAACCGTGATCAACTGGGCTCAGAACACCCATATCTTCCGCAATATCGGCTATGCTTTCCGTCTGTCCTTCCTCAACAAATGCGACGAGCTTGAGCGCCAGACGGTAGCGGAATTCTATCAGCGGTGCTTTGACGAAGAACTGCCGGAAAGTGCCGCATCAAGCGCGATGGTCTGAGTAAATGCATATCGGTCTGATCGGTGGCATCGGAGTTGCAGCAACTGTTGTTTACTATCAACGTCTTACGGCGGCGATAGAAGCACAGGGTGGCGCCCTCGAACTGACCATCGTTCATGCTAATGTACATGAGCTGATCAAGAACAACCTAGCGGATGACCGGGAAACACAAGCTGAAATTTATGCTCGTTTAATTGATCGTCTTGCAGCCGCCGGATGTGATTGCGCCGCAATAACCTCGCTTGGTGGACATTTCTGTTTTGAAGAAACCGAAGCCCGCAGCGCCTTGCCTTTGATATCTGGCGTTACCCCGCTTGATGATTTTTTTGTCGAACAGGGCATTAAGAAAGCAGGGATTCTAGGCACCCGTGTTGTCATGCGTACACGGCTCTACGGGCAAATTAATAAAACCGGGGCAACCGCCTTGGATGACTATATTGAGCACCTTGGCCAGACATATCAGGACATGGCTGTTGCCGGTTTCTGTACAGATGAACAGCGTGCAACGCTTGTGAATGCGGGTGCCCGCATGGTACGCGATCAGGGGGCCGATGCGGTGGTGCTCGCAGGAACCGATTTGAACCTCGCGTTTAATGGGCAGAACACGGGCTACCGGGTGATTGATGCGCTTGACGTTCACGTCGACCAATTGGCGAAACTAGCACTGGGTGTTATCACTCTGGATGATGTGAAGACCGGCAAATGAATAAACCAACAGATAACCCAGCTGAGCCGTTCAAGAAGGCTCTTGCAGAAGCCACCAAAGTGCTGGCCGATGACGCTGAGCTTTCGGTCACTTACTCTGTTGATCCTCCTGGCAAGACGGAAGATTCAGTCCGTTTACCGCAAGTCACACGCCGCATGACGCGTGACGAAGTTCTGCTTGCCCGTGGCACTGCAGATGCTTTGGCGATGAAGCACAAGCACCACGACCTGACGACACATAACCGCTATCTGCCTCAGGGTCAGATGGCGCGTGATCTTTACGAGGCTATGGAAACCGCGCGCTGCGAAGCCGTGGGCGCACGCCAAATGCCCGGCACCTTGTCTAACATTGATGCAAAGATTGCGACCGATGCGACCCGCAAAGGCTATGAACAGATAACTGAACGTGGTGATGCACCGCTTTCTGTGGCGGCTGGATATCTGGTACGTCATCTGGCGACTGGGCGCGACCTGCCTGCAGGTGCTGAAAATGTGATGGAACTCTGGCGCGGTTTCATTGAACAACAGGCTGGCGGAACACTTGAAGATCTGTCTTCAAACCTTTCTGATCAAACGGCTTTCGCTAAATTTACCCGGCAAGTTATAGAAGACCTTGGATACGGTGACCAACTGGGTGATGACCCGGACAACGAAGATGAGGATTCAAGCGAAGACGCTGAAGAAAATCAGGACGACGACGAAAACCCGGATAGTCAGGGTCAAGATGATGAATCGGAAGAAGCCGAAGCATCGCCCGAAGAATCTCAGGAAGAACAGCAAGATTCCGGTCAGGCTCAAGTCTCGCTTGATGAAATGGCCGATATGGAACAGGGCGACGAAACGGAATTGCCCGAAGGCGATGCTCCGATGGAGCCACCCCCGCCTGCACCTGCATCGGATGCTGACCCGAACTATACCATCTATTCAACTGAATTTGATGAAGAAGTCAAAGCCGAAGACTTGGCGGAACCTGCGGAACTTGAACGTCTGCGTGCCTATCTGGACCAACAGCTTGAACCCTTGAAAGGGGCGGTTAGCCGTCTTGCCAACAAATTGCAGCGCCGCCTGCAAGCACAGCAAAACCGCAGTTGGGAGTTTGATCTGGAAGAGGGCATTCTCGACGCAGGCCGCCTTGCCCGAGTAGTCGCGAACCCAACAACCCCGCTTAGCTTCAAAATGGAACGCGATACAGAATTTCGCGATACCGTTGTCACCCTGCTGCTTGATAATTCCGGCTCCATGCGCGGACGCCCCATTTCCATTGCCGCCATTTGTGCAGATGTTCTGGCGCGTACGCTGGAACGTTGTCAGGTCAAAGTCGAAATTCTGGGCTTCACAACACGTGCCTGGAAAGGTGGGCAAAGCCGCGAAGGCTGGCTGGCCGAAGGGCGCCCACAACAACCCGGACGCCTGAATGACCTTCGTCACATCATTTATAAATCCGCAGATGCGCCATGGCGGCGTGCACGACCCAATCTTGGCCTTATGATGAAGGAAGGCCTGCTCAAAGAAAACATAGACGGCGAAGCGCTGGAATGGGCACATCGGCGTATGACCGGTCGCCCTGAAGTCAGGAAAATCCTTATGGTTATCTCTGACGGTGCACCGGTTGACGACTCAACTTTGTCCGTTAACCCTGCTAATTATTTGGAAAAACACCTTCGCGACGTGATCGCCATGGTCGAGAAACGAAATGCTGTTGAACTGCTTGCAATCGGCATCGGCCACGATGTGACACGTTACTACGAACGTGCCGTCACAATCACCGATGTCGAACAACTCGCCGGTGCTATCACCGAACAGCTTGCAGCGCTTTTTGACAATGATCCACGCGCCCGCGCCCGGTTTTTGGGAATAAAGCGGGCGGTCTGATGTTCCAGAGCTTTGAAATTCGCACCCACCCCAAAGATGGCCCACCACGCCTTGCGGCACTTAGAGCAGAACTGGTTGCGGAACCTCTGGATGGCTTTCTCGTGCCACGTGCGGATGCCCATCAGGGTGAATATGTTGCCGATCATGACGGTCGCCTAAGTTGGCTTACCGGATTCACCGGGTCAGCAGGGTTTTGCGCTGTTCTTACAGACCGCGCGGGGGTGTTCATTGACGGGCGTTACCGCGTTCAGGTGAAATCGCAAGTTGACCTTGAGCATTTCACGCCTGTGCCATGGCCCGAAACAAAACTTGGGAATTGGTTGAAAGAGGCCCTGCCAGATGGAGGGACCATTGGCTATGACCCTTGGTTGCATGCCTATAACGAAATCGAAACGCTCAGTGAACTGCTGAAGGTTAGCGGAATTTCACTGCAAACCAGCGGAAATCTGGTGGATCGCATTTGGCATGACCAGCCGCCCCCACCGCTTGGCAAAGTTGAGGTTTACCCGGCTGAATTGGCTGGCGAAAGCCATAAAGACAAACGCAAGCGGCTCGCCAAAGCTTTGATCGACTCAGGCCAAAGTGCCGCCATCATCACCCTGCCCGATAGTCTGGCATGGCTTTTGAACATTCGCGGCTCCGATATTGCACATAACCCGGTGGCGCATGGGTTTGCGATCTTGCATGCAGACTCAAGTGTTGATTTGTTTATCGACGCAGCCAAGCTTGATGAAAATGTCAACGTTCATCTGGGCGCAGATGTGCGAGTTCACGCCCCTGCAGCCTTTGCAGTCACCCTGGCGTCCCTCTCGGGAAAGATTCTGGTCGATAAAAACACTGTTCCAATGCAGGTCATTCACACGCTTGAGACTGCAAAAATTCACACCGTATTTGATCGTGATCCCTGCATTTTGCCAAAGGCGCGGAAAAACCCTGCCGAAATTGCTGGCTCTGCCGAGGCCCATTTGCGCGACGGTGCCGCAATGGTCGAGTTCCTGCATTGGCTTGATCAGGAGGCCCCAAAGGGCGCGCTCACAGAAATTGACGTTGTTAAGAAGTTGGAAGGTTTTCGTCGCGCAACAAATGCACTGCGGGACATCAGTTTTGAAACAATCTCCGGTGCCGGGCCGAACGGCGCAATCATTCACTACAGGGTGAACGAGGAATGCAACCGCAACATCACCTCCGGCGAACTACTGCTGGTTGACAGCGGCGGCCAGTATCTGGACGGCACAACAGACATCACGCGCACAATCGCAATTGGCGAGATTGGTGAAGATGAAAAGATCTGCTTTACCAGAGTCTTACAGGGAATGATCGCCGTGTCCCGCGCCCGTTGGCCCAAAGGTGTTGCCGGTCGTGATCTGGACAGTCTCGCACGTTATCCGCTTTGGCTGGCTGGTCAGGACTATGACCATGGTACCGGCCACGGTGTTGGGGCGTTTTTAAGCGTTCATGAAGGCCCCGTCCGGATCGCGCGCACGTCCGACCTGCCGCTTGAATCCGGTATGCTGTTATCGAACGAACCCGGTTACTACCGCGAAGGCGCCTTTGGCATCCGGATCGAAAACCTCATCGTTGTAGAACCTGCAACGGATCTGCCCGGGGCTGATAACCGCGAGATGCTGGCTTTTCGCACGTTGACCTATGTGCCAATCGACCGCCGCCTGATTGTATCTGATATGCTTTCGACCAATGAGCGCGACTGGGTCAACCAATATCATGCAGATACACGCCGCTTCCTGTCGCCACGTCTCTCAAAAGAAGCAAGAGAATGGCTTGACGCCGCGACCCAACCTCTGTGACACTGATTTGTTGCGTTTTCTTTGTTAGATTGCGCAGCAAGTTTTAGAGGTGGGAAAAGATGACTGATCACATTCATATTCGAAAAGCAGACGGCACATGGGTTGTCCGCGCGGGCGGCGCCGTTTTGGCAGAATCCAAAAACGCTCTGGAACTTTCAGAGGGCAGCTATCCACCGGTGATCTACTTCCCGCGCGCGGATATCGCGATGGCGTTTGTTGAACCGTCCGCAACCACCTCTCATTGCCCACATAAGGGCGATGCAAGCTATCATTCGATCCAGACCAAAAGCGTGCTTATCGATGACGCCGCATGGTCATATGAAAACCCAACAGAAAATGTTTCGCGGATAAAGGGCCACCTTGCGTTTTATCCGGAGAAAGTAGCTGTGGAACAACTTTAAGCTCTTTATTCAACACTTTCTTTTTCCAAGAAATATCCTCGCCGAAGGCATAGAATCTTTTAGATGGACCTTCCCATTCAAAGCGCTGGTCTTGAGCTTCAGGAATGCTCTTCTGCGGCTGTTTCCATCAAAGCTTTGTTATACGCCCTAAGCGCATCAACCTGAAACAACGCACCCCAAAGCTCGGGAGGCTGATCTTCCCCCCCCAAAGTGACCACTGGAATGAAGGGCAGCCCAGATTTTTCAAAGATTGGCATAGCTGCCTCAAGCGTTGCGTTACCATCGACATAAACGCCCTGTTCGATCAGCTCCCAACAGGCGTCATCCGTTGCACCGTCTTCCTGCCCTTTGGCACGCATCACCTGGGCAACATTGAACGTCGCCAAGAGATAGGCCTGAGGTCCGGCTGCAAGATGAACATTTCGTCGTTCAAGCTGTGTCAGGAAAAACGACCGATCCACGAGGCGGCTCGCCAGCGCCGTAGACAGCGATACGGATACCATGACAGCAAGTCCAGTCTGCCAGTCCCCCGTCAGTTCAAACACGATCAGCGTCGTTGAAATGGGTGCGCCAAGCACCGCTGCTGCAACCGCGCCCATCCCAGCCAAGGCGTAAAGCGTTTCCGAACCAGAAACATTCGGCAGTATTCCGGTTGCCACAATTCCAAAAGCGAGTCCTGTCAGCGCACCAAGCATCAACGAAGGGGAAAAAACCCCTCCCCCCATGCGTCCGGCTAAAGTGATCGCAACAGCCGCCGTTTTTAAAACCGCAAAGATCACCACTTCATGAAACAACAGCTTACCGGTCAATGCTGCAGACGTGGTTTCATAACCAACCCCAATGATATGCGGATACCAGATTGCCATTGCCCCAAGCAGTGCGCCAGCAATCATCGGGCGCGCCCAACGCGGAATATGCAAGCGCGCCTGTATATGGTCGCCGATGTCCTCTGCCCAGAAGATCGCCCACATCAGCGCGACAGCCACAAGGCCCGACACCAGCCCGAGAATCAGAAATGCCGGCAACTCGACATAAAACGCGATCGCACCATCAACCGGCAACATGAACTCGGTAACATCCCCAAATTCCAGACGGCTGATCACGGTACCCGCAACACTGGCAATAACAATTGGCGCAAAGGCATGCACCGCAAAGTGGCGCAGCACGACCTCAAGCGCGAAAAGGGCACCGGCAATCGGGGCATTGAAAGACGCCGAAACCGCAGCGGCCACTGAACATCCCAGCAGATCACGCCCGGTGATTCCGTCGGCATGTATGCGGTTTGACACCCAGCTTGAAATCACTCCCGCAAGGTGAACGACAGGCCCTTCCCGGCCACTGGAACCGCCCGATGAAAGCGTCACGAGCGAGGCAAAGGCAGAGGCCAGACCCGCGCGCTTTTCAACGCGCCCTTCCCGCAGAGCAGCCCCTTCAATCACATCCGCAACAGCGCGTGCCCGCCCATCGGGCGTGAACCAATGCAAAACCAGCCCAGTCAATAGCCCGCCAAGGATTGGGATTATTAATATCCAGTACCAGGGTAGAGTTTCCGCAAACGTATGCAGCATGCGCACATCTTCAGTTCCATAAAGTGCCGTTTGAACGGCCGAAACGCCTTTGCGAAAAAACAGCGCTGCAAAGCCAGCGCAAATACCAATCAGCAATGCAATGAACCAGAATTGAATTTGGCTTGGTCCACGTTTGAGCAAGACCTGCCAGCCTTGGCGGAGTGCGCGGACGGCCTGGTCTTTTTGCTGCACGATCAGGGATTTGCCCTGTTCTGCCATCTAGCACCTACCTTATTGTGCGGTCCAATAACGACCGGTTTCTATTTTTGCAGGCTTTCCCATGTTACCAGCTTGGCCTAGGGTCCTTCCGGTTACAACTTGAACGAGGCGACAATGTCCATCCAGTCCGCAATTGCCGAGCTTTCTCTTGTTTTAGGCGATAGGCTATCCTCAGCAAAGCCCGATCTTGAGCTTCACGGTCAAAGTGAGACACATTTCACTACAATGCCGCCTGATGCTGTTGCCTATCCGGAGAACACAGATGAGGTCAGCAAGATCGTGAGAATTTGCGCAGCTCAAGACTGCCCGGTCATTGGCTGGGGCGCAGGCACATCATTGGAAGGGCATACTTCGGCTGTTCGCGGCGGGGTCTGCGTTGATTTTTCTCGCATGAACAAAGTCTTGGTTGTCAATGCTGAAGACATGGATGTTGTCGTACAACCCGGCATAACCCGTGAAGACCTGAACACGGATCTGCGCGCGACCGGGTTGTTCTTCCCGGTTGATCCCGGGGCCAACGCTTCGATCGGTGGCATGGCGGCAACACGGGCCAGCGGAACAACAGCCGTGCGCTATGGCACGATGCGGGACAATGTTCGCGCGCTTGAGGTCGTGCTCGCTGACGGAAGGATCATTCGAACTGGCAGCCGGGCGCGAAAATCCTCTGCCGGATATGACCTGACCAGCTTGTTCGTCGGTTCCGAAGGCACACTTGGGTTGATCACCGAACTGACGCTCAAGCTTCAGGGACAACCCGAGGCGGTTGCCTCTGCGATATGCGCCTTTGATGCAATCGAAGATGCGGTGAACACAGTTATCACGACCATCCAAATGGGGATTCCGATGGCGCGGATCGAGTTTGTCGACAGCGCCACCGCTACCGCTTTCAACATATATGCCGGGGCGAACATGCCTGAAGTACCGCATCTGTTAGTCGAGTTTCACGGTTCAGACACATCTGCTTCTGAAGATGCGCGCCGATTTGGCGAAATCGTCGATGACATGGGCGGCAAGGGATTTGAATGGTCAACCAAGGCAGAAGACCGGCGTGCGTTATGGGCCATGCGCCACAACGCCTACTACGCCTGCCTCGCATTGCGCAGAGGGGCGACAGCGCTTGTCACCGATATCTGTGTTCCGATTTCCCGTCTTGCCGAGGCCGTTGAAGAAACCCGTGCAGATATCACAAATAGTTCGATTCCCGGCCCAATTCTGGGCCATGTCGGCGACGGCAATTTTCACGCGATCCTGTTGGTTGAGCCGGGCAACACCAAAGAACTCGAGGTTGCCAAGGACCTGTCCCACCGCATGGCGGAACGTGCGCTGCGGCTGGGCGGCACAATTACTGGAGAACATGGGGTCGGTATGGGTAAGCTTGACTATATGCAGGCTGAACATGGTGACGGGTGGGCTGTCATGGGAGATATCAAACGCAGCCTAGACCCGAAAAACATCATGAACCCGGGGAAGGTTTTGAAGCTAAATTAAGCCAATCCAACATTTCAGATTTGCCTGCAGTAGAAAAAGCAACAACACGGCTATCTGGTAAACGGCGAGCCCAGCCTTTCTTGAAAATCTCTTGTAACAGCGCCTTTCCAAGACCCCCGGCCAGATGGTGACGCCGCATGCTCCAGTCAAGACAGCTTCTGCAAACGGGGCGGCGCTGCGATTCTAGTTCATCCATATCAAGACCAAAGCGCGTCAATGCCAGCCGTCCAGAATTGCTTAGTTTCAATGAGGCTTCACCATTCGACATCCACCCAAGTGCCTTCGCTCTGTCAAACAAGGTAACCCCTATTTCACCCGCCAGATGGTCATAACAAACACGGGCGTAGCGTAGTGCGGGGTCTCGCGGGCCAGGGCGAGCACGGTGGCCCGTGCGGTGTGCTGAAATACCCATCAATGCTTCAAGCACCGCTCCTACATCTGAACCAGTCAGACGGAAATAGTGGTGCCGGCCCTGCACTTCACGCGTCAGCAGTTGGCCTTCGACAAGGCGGGCAAGATGCGTGCTCGCCGTTTGTTTCGTAACTCCCGCCTCGGTTGCTAACTCGGTCGCGGTTAGTGCGCGACCGTCCATCAACGCCACCAACATATTTGCGCGGGCAGGATCACCGATCAGTGATGCAGTCAGAGCTATGTCAGGGCCTTCTTTCATAGTTCGACGGTAACCGAACCATTGTCGAATCTCAAGATGCTAAGACACTTTGTACAACTTAGAGGAACTGATCCATGATTACCTGTTTTATCCGCTACGAAATTGATCACTTCAAACGCGACGCGTTTTGCAGATACGCACAAAACTGGGGAAAGGCGATTCCCGAGTGTGGCGCTGATTTAGTCGGTTATTTTGCACCACACGAAGGATCTGCCACGACGGCCTACGGCGTTTATACATTACCGTCGCTTGCGGAATATGAGGCGTACCGTGCCCGGCTTGCCGTCCATCCATTGGGACAGCAAAACTATGCCTTTGCAAAGAGTGAGCAGTTTATCCGTCGCGAGGACCGCATATTCCTGTCATGTGCATCCAAACCACACGCCCAAAGGAAACCCTTATGATTGCAGTAATATTCGAAGTTCAGCCCGCCGAAGAGCAACGCTCTGTCTACTTTGATATTGCGTCAGGGCTACGCGCGAAGCTGGAAGAAATGGACGGCTTCATTTCGGTTGAGCGTTTCGAAAGCCTTGTCACCCCGAACAAGATATTGTCGCTGTCATTCTGGCGTGATGAAGCCGCCGTGATACGCTGGCGTAAGACTGAACAACACCGTGCAGCACAATCCGTGGGGCGTCGAAAGGTATTTGCAGACTATCGACTGCGGGTTGCCAATGTATTGCGAGATTACGGCATGGATCAACGTGCGCAAGCGCCCGGGGACAGTCAAGATTTCCACGACTGATCTACTCTTTTTAGATTTAGGATTCTAACAGTCATATCCGGAGCGATGTTTGCATTTCTATCCAGCGAGCAAAGCCGCTGCCGCTGCCCGTGCCTGTTCTGTCACCGTATCACCTGACAGCATGCGCGCTATCTCATCTATCCGGTCGTGCGGATTGAGTGGGACCACGGTCGATGTGGTCTGGGCATCTTTCACGTGCTTCTCTACCCGCCAATGATGGCCACCCAAGGCTGCAACCTGCGGAGAATGAGTCACCACCAGCACCTGTGTCCCATTGGCAAGCGTTGACAGGCGCCGCCCTACCGCATCCGCCGTCGCCCCGCCGACACCTCTATCAATTTCATCAAAGATCATTGTCAGGCCAGAAGCGCCGGAAGTAAGACAGACTTTAAGCGCCAACAGGAACCTTGAAAGTTCGCCCCCCGAGGCGATCTTATTTAACGGGCCCGAAGGTGCGCCGGGGTTGGTTGCAACGGTAAACGCAACGGAATCACGGCCTTCCGGCCCTGCGGGTGCTTCGGTAATTTCGGTCACAAATATCGCGCGCTCCATTTTCAGCGGTGCCAGTTCTTTTGCCATAGCGCGATCCAGGAGTTGCGCTGAGTCTCGGCGAGCTTTGCTTAGCTTGGTTGCTGCTGCGTCATATTCAGTTTCCGCATCGCGCACAGCTTGTTGTTTACTGCTCATTTCAGTTGCGCTGTTATCAAGCGCATCCAGTTTAACGCGCAGTTGCGTTGCAAAAGTTCCAAGATCATCGGGCAATACGTCGTGTTTACGCGCAAGACCGCGAATAGCGAAAAGGCGTTCTTCTGCCTCTTCCAGCTCTGATGGGTTAAAAATCAGTGCCTGAAGACATTGTTCCACACCGCTCTGAGCATTTCCAAGTTCTGACAATGCGCGGTACAAAGCCTCGGTCGCCTCTTCAAGCTGTCCCTCTGCCTGTTCGGCCACCTCTTCAAGCCAGCGCAGGGCGTCCCCTATTTTGCCCTCAGCCCCTTCCAGACCTAGTGCATTCTGCGCTTTGACGATATCTTCGCGAATACGTTCTGACGCCTGCATCATTCGGCGACGTGCGTCCAATGCTGCTTCCTCGCCCGGTTGCGGATCAAGCAAGTCAAATTCACTGACTGCGTGACGCAGGAAATCTTCTTCGGCGCGGACTGTTTCAAGTGCGTCTTCGGCGGTTTGCAGGTCTTTCTTTGCATCTGAAAGCGCCCGCCATGCCGACCGGCATGTTCCGACCTTTGTGGCCAACCCCGCATAATCATCCAGCAACAGCCGGTGGCCGCGTGGATTGAGCAAACCACGATCATCGTGCTGTCCGTGAAGCTCTACCAAGGTATCAGAAAGCTGGCGCAGCACCTCGCCTGAACAGCGTCGGTCATTGACCCATGCGGTTTTGCGCCCGTCACGTCCGTTTGTGCGGCGCAGGATCAGCTCTTCGCCATCTGGCAAGCCAGCCTCTTCAAGAATCTGATGGGCGGGGTGGTCTTCTTCAAGGTCGAACCACGCAACAACCTCGCCCTGTTCAGCACCAGTGCGCACAAGCTCTGCGCGTCCACGCCAGCCAAGTACGAATCCAAGTGCATCCAGCAGAATCGACTTTCCTGCTCCGGTCTCTCCTGTCAGAACATTGAGGCCCGGCTGAAACTCCAGTTCCAGGCGGTCAATGATCAACATGTCCCGGACGTCCAGTCCTCTGAGCATCGGTCCTCCGCGCGCTCTGGATCAGAGCCATTGGCCCTTAACAGTCTGGCGATAAATCTGTGCCAGCCAGCCGCCGCCGCGTGCTTCTGGCGCCAGTCCCCGCCCTGTCAGCAAGGCATAGCTGTCCTCGTAGAACGCGCTGGACTGGAAGTTATGGCCCAATATTGCAGCTGCAGTTTGGGCTTCCGCATTCAACCCGAGTGACAAGTAGCTTTCAACCAGCCGATGCAATGCTTCTGCGGTATGGCTGGTTGTCTGGAACTGCTCTACCACAACACGGAATCGATTTATCGCTGCTGTATAGTGGCCCCGTGCAAGGTAATACCGCCCGATCTCCATTTCCTTGGCAGCGAGGTGATCAAAGGCCAGGTCAAACTTGAGAATCGCCGAACGCGCATATTCACTGTCTGGATAGCGTTCAATTACTGTTCTTAGCGATTGAAGCGCCTGAAACGTCAGACCCTGGTCACGACCGATTTTATCAATCTGGTCATAGTAACTTAGCGCGAGAAGGTATTGCGCATAGGCTGCATCTTCGTCAGCTGGATAAAAGTCGATGTACCGTTGGGCTGCAGCACGGCTGTTTTCGTAATCGCGGTCTTTGTGATATCCGAAAGCCTGCATTATAAGGGCGCGTTTTGCGAATTCCGAATAAGGATACAAACGCTCGACTTCGCCAAACAGGCGTGTCGCCTCATCAGCTTTACGCCGATTTTCAAGCTCAAACTCTGCTTGTTCAAAAATTTCCTGTGCGGACATCTCTTCAATTTCGCGCTCGCGATTACGCTCGCCGCGTCCACACGCCGTCACCAAAACCAGTGCCAACAAAATTCCGACTGTCCTAAACGAAGACCTGCCGCGTGCCATCACCCGCCTACCCCACTTGAATATCAAAAAGGACCAGTTGTCCTAATATGTCAGGAGTTTCCTAGCACAGAAAAATCCGGTGCAAAACGACTTTACGCGGTTTTTAACACGCATGCGCCATGGCAGGAATATCAGAAGGCCGCACACCCACGCCCGGAAGCCGTGCAGCCATGGTTTCATCGCAGACAACCATCCGGAATGAGTCAGGTTGCGCGAAAAGCGCGCGCAAGAGTTTATTGGTCAGAGCATGCCCCGCACGATGCCCGGAATAGCGTGCCATCAAAGGAGCACCCGCCAAGGCAAGATCACCAAGTGCATCCAGCATTTTGTGGCGAACAGCCTCATCCGTGTGACGCAAACCACCGGGGCTCAGAACTTCAGCGCCATCCACTACGACAGCATTGTCAAGCGTACCGCCCAATGCAAGCCCATTGGCGTGCATCACATCTACATCGACCTGACGGCAGAAGGTCCGGCTATCGCACAATTCGCGCACGAAACTGCCGTTTGCCATGTTCAGTGTTTTGGTCTGACGGCCAATCGCTGAGTCGGCAAAGTCGATATGAAAATCAATATAAAGCGTATCGGACGGATCAAGTCTCGCAGTTGCATCACCGTCACGAACTTCGACGGGCGCAAGCACCTCAATCGCACGTACCGGTGCATCAAGACGACGCAGACCCTGTGCAACGATTCCTTCCACAAACGGAACGGCGCTACCATCAAGGATAGGAATTTCCGGGCCATCTACTTCGACAAGAGCGTTATGAACGCCACACCCCGACAAAGCCGCCATGATGTGTTCTATTGTGGAAACTTCGACACCGGCTTCATTGGAAATTCGGGTACACAGTTTTACGCCCGGCAAAACCTGATCCCAGCGCGCAGCGATAAGGGCGTTCGAATCAACATCCGTTCTGCGAAACCAGATCCCGTATTCAGCAGACGCAGGATGAATCGTCACCCGGGCCGCGGCACCGGAATGAAGCCCGACTCCATCGAAGCGAACTGGCGATTTGATCGTTGTTTGCAAAACAAACCCCTTCAGCAAAGCACGGCACGTATCAGTGGCCGACACCGTTGAGGTAAATGCAGAGGGCCAATAGCTCAACTCAATCTTTGCAACGTTCTGAAACATCGTAAATTAATATGCGCGATAAATTGCCGAAAAATTTATGAAGGTGATATAAATCACTGTTTATAAATAAAAAAAAGCCGGATAAATCCGGCCTTTCTTTAACATTTATTAAACCGACTCAGTTGGCTTGACGGCGGAGAAACGCCGGAATTTCGATGCGTTCCTGCTCAGGATCAGTCTCGGAATCGCTCTCGTAAGACTGAACCGGCGGTTGACGTCGCGTCGACTGGCTCTGTGTTTCGCCAGGTTCGGTGCCATGCCCCGTCATCCGATTGATCAAAGAATTGATACCAAATCTAGGGCGGTTTTCTGCCCTTGGCTGCGTTTGTTCCGGCTCACGGCGAGGTGCCATGCTTTGTGTTGCGGGAGCCTTTTGCACAGCGGCCTGCAACCTCGCAATCGCCTCGGGCGATGGCGTACCCGGCGTCGGGGCCCGTGGTGCAACAAACTCGGTCGCCTCTGCACGTGCGTCGAACTGCGAATCAGACGCTTCTGATTGTGGCTTATAGGCGGGTGGTGGAAGATCGTCGCTTTCATCAAAGTCGTCAAAAATATCTTCCGCCTGTTCTTCCGCTGCGGCTGTTTGCGCATCCAAATCTTCGAACAGGGATTGTTCTGGTTCAGATACTGATTCGGCAACGAATTCAGCTTCTGCATACTCCTCTTGTTCTTCAGTCGCGTGTTGTTTTGGCTGAAGAGGCTCTGCCATACGGCGGCGTGCGACCGGAACTTCCGGAACAATTTCGCTTGCGTCGATTCCCGTCGCAACAACAGAAACGCGCATCATACCTTCCATGGAAGTATCCAAAGTAGAGCCGACAATAATGTTCGCCTCTGCATCCACTTCTTCCCGAATGCGATTTGCTGCTTCGTCAAGCTCAAACAGCGTAAGATCGTAGCCGCCAGTGATGTTGATAAGAACACCACGTGCGCCACGCAGGCTGATCTCATCAAGCAATGGATTGGCAATCGCTTTTTCCGCTGCCTGAATAGCGCGATCTTCACCTTCTGATTCGCCGGTTCCCATCATCGCTTTGCCCATCTCATCCATCACAGCACGGACATCAGCAAAGTCGAGATTGATCAAACCGGGCCGAACCATTAGATCGGTCACGCCTTTAACGCCCTGATACAGAACATCATCTGCCATGCTAAACGCTTCGGTGAAGGTGGTTTTTTCATTGGCCAGACGGAACAGGTTTTGGTTTGGGATGATGATCAGCGTATCGACAACCTTTTGAAGCGCGTCAACGCCGTCTTCGGCCTGTTTCATCCGTTTGATTCCCTCAAACTGAAAAGGCTTCGTCACAACACCAACTGTCAGCACACCAAGCTCGCGCGCGGCTTGCGCGATAATCGGTGCCGCGCCGGTACCGGTGCCCCCACCCATACCAGCAGTGATGAAACACATATGCGCCCCAGCCAGATGATCGACGATTGCTTCGATCGTTTCTTCGGCGGCGGCGGCACCAACTGCAGGCCGGGCGCCAGCGCCCAGACCTTCAGTAACTTTAACACCCATCTGGATTTTCGCCCCAGATTTGCTGGACTGCAGCGCCTGGGCATCGGTGTTCGCCACAACAAACTCGACGCCTTCAAGCTGCTTATCGATCATATTGTTCACGGCGTTGCCGCCCGCACCACCTACGCCAAAAACCGTAATACGTGGTTTCAAATCATCCTGCCCTGGCATCATGAGGTTCAATGTCATCGATTTATCCGCCTGTGTGTTAACTTACTCTGTTGGCAATTTGCCCCTAATCCACGTCAATCCTACCGTTACAAAGCCGCAACGTCACCTAAAAAACACCCAAAAGACACAAAATATAGACATTTTTGGGGCGGCTTCGGCGGGATTTCGCCGGGTTAGCTAGATGTTGCGGTCTACCAGTTGTCCCTAAACCATTTAACGGCGCGGCGCAGCGAACGCGCCGGGTATCGTTCTGCGGGAATTTCAAAATCCCACCACTCGTCTTGCGGGTGGGCCGCAAAGAGACACAACCCCACAGAGGACGCAAAAGCGGCACCCGTAGCGGCTTGGGGTAGTCCCTGAACGCGTAGCGGACGACCAAGTCTCACCTGCTGGCCAAGAATGCGCGAGGCAAGCCCATCAAGTCCCGGAATCTGACTGCCCCCACCCGTCAGAACGATTTGCTGACTTGGAAGCCTGTCGAACCCGGCAGCATCCAGACGGGCGCGCACCTCTTCAAGAATCTCTTCGACACGGGGGCGCATGATTCCGATCAGCTCTGCGCGGCTGACAGTACGCCTGTCGTGCTCCCAGTCACCGGTCTCTCCGCCGATTTCGATCATTTCGCGGTCATCCATTCCGGTCGCAACAACCCCGCCGTAGAATGTCTTGATCCGTTCAGCCACCGTCAACGGGACCTGCAGCCCTTTGGATATATCTCCGGTCACATGTTCGCCGCCCAAGCGCACGCCATCGGAATAGATCATGTGTTTTTTCATGAAAATCGACAAACCGGTCGCACCGCCGCCAAGGTCTATGCAGGCTGCGCCCAGTTCCTGCTCATCCTCAACCAGCGAGGAAACACCCGACACATAGGCCGAAGACGCAAGCCCCGCGAGCTCAAGATCACATCGCTTAATACAATAGAGCAGGTTTTGGATTGCTGTGCTGTCCACTGTCATCATATGCATATCTACAGCCAGACGATTGCCGATTTGGCCGCGCGGATCGTTTAACCCGCTGCGATGGTCAATCGCAAAATTAACAGGCTGCGCATGTAAAACTTCACGACCCTGCCCATAATCCGGCATATCGCATGCCGAAAGAACGCGCGCGATGTCCTGTTCCGTTACAACACTGTCCTGAAGCTCAATCTCGCCCGCCAGCCCGTAGGATCTGGGTTGAGCCCCGGAAAAACAAGCGATGACATGGTCGACCCGGACATTTGCCATCTTCTGCGCGGCCTGCACTGCGGTTCGGATCGCGCGCTCGGTTTCCTGCATGGCATCGATTTCACCAAAACTTACCCCACGTGAACGGGTTGTCGCGGCACCAATCACCCGAAAGCTGGACTGACCGGCCATTGATCCGATACCGTCTTGCTCTCCAAAATGCTCTGGCCCGTCAAAGCGCAAAACAAGGCAAGCGACCTTAGATGTACCAATGTCCAGAATTGCCACCACACCGCGCTGCATCGCTGCTTTGCGCATATTTCGCATTGCCCGCTGGCTTTCATAGAGGTTCGTCATCATTGAGTCGTGTCTCCTAGAACCTGTCCACGGATCCTGCGCAGTTCGGTAACTGCTGTCTCTGCGAGCCGGACTGTTGGGCGGTTTTGGTTGCGCATATCAATTACGACAAGGTCGCGCGCCATGAGGTCTTGCACATGATCCAGTGCAATCACACGCTCAATCGCCTCGACCGGGTTTTCTTCTGGCAAGAGGATTCGCTGATTGCGATCAAGTGCAACATCCCAGCGCCGTTCTCCCATCCGGACGAGACCACGCACCCGGCTCGCCAACGGTTCTGCTGCAGCGAAAAGATCGAGTGCTTCGGGCACCGCGAGTTCGGCCCCCTCCCCTGTCAGCAGCGGTAGATCAGGGCGCTCAGCCCGGGCGATCAACGCGCCAACCCGGTGCCCCGTACTATCGAGCAGTTCAACACCTTGCGGGCCACGCCAGACAACCGAAGGAATCCGCTCAATAACATCTATCTGCAAAACGCCGCCGGCCCGAATTCGGACTTCTGCAGATGCGACCGCATCCAGTTCCGCAATGGTCAGGCGCATTTCTTCGAGGTCGAGATCAAAAGAACTGAGCGGAAAATCAATTGGCACAATCTCGCGAATGTCGCCGTTTACTTCCGGCGATGCACCGTCAATCGCCATGAGCTTGACCATGAATTCCGGACGTTCTTCAATCGAATTGCGAATTTCGGTGATCCGTAATGCAATCGCATCGCGGTTATCTGCGTTCCCCAATACAGCCATACCAAGCGCAAATGCCGCACCCATTGGCAAACCAACCCGCAGGAATGTTCGGAACAATGGTGTAAGCAACAGCCGTTGATACCTGTATGACAGCCGGCTTGGTGCCGGATCGCGGGGGCTGGTGTTCTCGCGGTGGGATGCTTTCATCTGTCGCATGACGCATCCTCCACCATCCAGCGACACAAGGCCCCGAAAGAGATGCCAAGATGAGCCGCCTGTTCAGGCGCGAGCGACGTTGGTGTCATGCCCGGTTGGTTATTCGTTTCCAGTAAGATCAGTCCATCGAGCCCCCGGGATTCATCCCAACGATAATCAGTACGGCTTAAACCTCTGCACCCAAGGGCGTCATGCGCGCGCACGGCGTACTCCATGCAGGCGTCAAATATCTCGCCTGGTATGTCGGCGGGCAACACGTGGCGCGAGCCACCTTCGACATATTTTGCATCGTAATCGTACCAGCCGTCGGTCAGGATATCGGTCACGGTCAAAGCCCGGTCATCCATCACGGTCGTGGTCAATTCGCGGCCTGGTGCATAAGTCTCGACCATCACGGTTTCGGGCATGGCTGATGACATTTTCGGCGGCCCGTTGGCGGATTCATGCACTATGTAAATACCAACAGATGAGCCTTCATTGTTGGGTTTAACAACATAGGGCGGTGTCATCACGTGGTCCGCTGCCACATCAGACGTTTTGGCGATAATGCTATCGACGACAGGCAAACCTGCAACACGAAACACTTCCTTTGAACGATCTTTGTCCATCGCAAGTGCAGAGCCCAGAACACCGGAATGCGTGTATGGAATTTTCAACCATTCGAGCATTCCCTGAACGCAGCCGTCTTCCCCCCACCGACCGTGAAGCGCATTAAAAACAACGTCAGGATTTATATCGACAAGACGCGCAGCAAGGTCTGGACCAGCGTCCACCTCTACCACCTCAAATCCTTCGTCCCTCAAAGCAGCGGCGCATTCACGCCCGGTCGACAGTGAAACCTCGCGCTCAGCCGAGAATCCGCCCATCAAAACCGCTACTTTTTGGGTTGCCCTGCTCGACATACCCACCTCGTACCGCCAATTGGGTCATATTGCTGACCCTTGTTATTTTCGACCCGCTTCCGGGCCTTTGTTTTTATTCATTTTTCAGGGGCCGGTTCACCGACCCTCTTGATCTCCCACTCTAGCGTTATTCCACTGTGTTGGAAAACCCTTTTTCTTACTTCTTCGCCTAATCCTTCAAGATCAGCAGCCGTTGCGTTGCCAATATTCACCAGAAAGTTCGGATGCATCGGTGACATCTGCGCCCCGCCCCGCGTTGCGCCACGCATTCCGGCGTCATCGATAACCTTCCAGGCCTTCAGATCATGCCTGTCATCGTCTTTGCCGGTGGAGCTAAACCCGGCAGGATTGCGAAAGGTGCTGCCAGCCGTCCGGTCTTTTGTGGGTTGGGTTTCGTCGCGTTTTGCAAGCTGCTTTTCCATCCGCTTTGCCAACACCTGTGGTTCTTCGCGTGATCCTTCAAATACGGCATCAACAATGACCCAGCCTTCCGGCAGATCCGTTGCCCGGTAGCGAAAATTCAGATCATCCGCAGTCAGGGTCACAATTTCACCCTCACGCGTGACAGCGCGTGCAGAGACAAATGCATCAGCGGTATAAGTGCCGTAACATCCGGCGTTCATGCGAACAGCACCACCAATTGCGCCCGGTATCGTTCTCAGAAAGGTAAGATCAATACCCGCTTCTGCAGCGCGGCGCGCCACATGGGCGTCAAGTGCTGCAACACCCGCTGTAACGCGACTATCTTCGATGCTGATGTCGTTGAACCCCCGCCCCAACCGGATTACGACCGCCCGGATACCGCCATCACGCACGATCAGGTTCGACCCAACGCCCATGGGAAACACTGCAATGTCGGCTGGAAGGTTGCGCAAAAAAGTTGCCAGGTCCTCGATATCGGCAGGCTGAAACAAATAATCCGCAGGGCCACCCACCCTGAGCCAGGTGAGATCATCAAGCGTCCGGTTTGGTGTTAATCTGCCGCGCACCTCAGGAAGGATCATTGGCTCCGCCCAGAACGAGATGCCGCAACCACCGGCCCAGATAGACAATTGGCCAGCGCAACATCGACGCGCCCGCCGCCAGCGCAATCAGGCCGACCCAAGGGCCATTTTCATATGTCAGATACCCGAGCAATGGCACGCCGATCGCGATCAAACCGTAAGCGCGGCTCCAATAGTTGTCTTTGCTCGGCAAAATAGCGGAAACATTCGCGATGATCATCCACAGAAGCGTAAGAACAAGTGACGTGTTCATTGGTCTGTGCCTTCTTGTTTTGATTGTCTGGATGGCAAATTATACAACTTTACAATGTAATAAACCAGCGGTCGACGGAACATTGAAATCACAGCGGCAAACGCAAGCAATACGATCCAGACATTGTGCTCGTAGGCCAGATAACCCATCAAAAGCGGTGCAAGCAACAAGAGTGAGACACCCGGTACGTATTGCAACCGCATCGGCAACAGCGCAACGAAAGTCGCAGCTATCGCCCAAAAACAGGCCAGATAAAGAGACGTCGTCATGTCTTCAGCCTTTCCGGCAAACCATGCGCCCATGCAGATATCGTACCTGCACCGAGGCAAACAACCATATCACCGGGCTTTGCTTCTTCACGAACCAGACGTTCCAGACCATCTTCGTCCATTATGGCGCAGGCGTGACGGTGGCCGTGCCGAACGAGACCCGCGACCAGATCATCCCGGCTCGCCCCCTCGATAGGGTCTTCGCCCGCAGCGTAGACCTTTGAAATACCGACAACATCAGCATCATTAAAGCAAGCGCAAAAATCATCGAAAAGAGAATGCAGGCGCGTGTAGCGATGCGGCTGATGCACCGCGATAACGCGACCGTCACAAGCTTGGCGTGCCGCTTTGAGAACAGCGGTAATTTCAACCGGGTGGTGGCCATAATCGTCAATAATCGTGACACCATTGACTTCACCTATTTTGGTGAACCGGCGGTTTACACCGCCAAAACTTGCCAATGCTTTTCTGATCTCATCAAGCTTCATACCCAGATGGCGCGCAACCGCGACTGCGGAAAGCGCATTGGATACGTTGTGATCGCCCGGCATGGGCAAGGAACACCCTTCAATCACTTTGTCCTCGGCTTGCAGATGGATATCAAAATGCGCAACACCGGCCTTGTAAGTCAGGTTCGCGGCACGCACGTCCGCCTGGGCGTTAAAGCCAAAGGTTACGACACGGCGGTCCGTGATACGTCCAACCAGCGCCTGAACTTCCGGATGATCCGTGCAGCAAACCGCAAGGCCATAAAACGGAATGTTTGAAACAAACTGGTAAAAACCCGCCCTCAGACTATCGAAATCGCCCCAGTGCTCCATGTGTTCCGGGTCAATGTTGGTGACGATTGCAATTGTGGCTGGCAAACGGTTAAAGGTGCCGTCGCTTTCATCCGCTTCGACAACCATCCATTCGCCTTCGCCACGGCGTGCGTTTGAATCATAGGCGTGGATAATTCCGCCATTGATCACGGTTGGATCAAATCCACCGGCATCCAGCAGAGTGGCTACCATTGTTGTGGTCGTTGTTTTTCCGTGGGTGCCTGCAACGGCAATATTGGACTTAAGCCGCATCAGTTCGGCCAGCATTTCAGCCCGACGCACAACGGGAAGGCCGCGTGAACGTGCTTCATCCAGCTCCGTATTCCCAGGCTTGATTGCGGATGAGATTACGACAACTTCGGCATCTTCCAGATTTTCGGCACGCTGGCCGATGAAAATCTTTGCGCCCAGGTTCTTTAGCCGGTTGGTGATCTTGGTTTCCTTAATGTCAGACCCCTGCACCGTATAGCCGTGATTGAGCAAAACTTCGGCAATGCCGGACATGCCGATACCACCGATACCGACAAAATGGATGGAGCCGAGCTGCGTCGGTAATTTGGTTGCGGCACTCATACTCTTTGTCCTTGGCTTGCAAGGTTTTCAACCAGTTCCACCAAATCGTCGGTCGCATCGGGCCGCCCCTGAGACAGGGCCGCCGACGCCATTTTAACCGCCGCTTTCGGATTACTGAAAACCGCCTCTATTTGCGCGGATAACGCGGCAGGTTCAAGAGCCGATTCCGGAATAAGTATTGCAGCATTTGCTTCCACCAACCCACGCGCATTCGCGCTTTGGTGGTCTTCGGTCGCGGCGGCATAGGGTATCAGAATTGAGGGGCGCCCAATAACGCTGATATCAGCAACGGACGATGCGCCAGCACGACTTACAACAAGTTGCGCTTCGGAAATTCGGCTGGGAATATCATTAAAGAAGGGCTCGACCTCCGCGTTGATGCCGCGCGACGCATAAAATGCGGCGACTCGCATCTGGTCTTCCTTGCGGGCCTGATGGCTGACACGCAGGTTTTTCAGATATTGCTCTGGCAAGGCAGCAATGGCGTCAGGCACCACATCTGAAAGAATGCGCGCACCCTGGCTACCCCCCATAACAAGAATAGACATCGGATAGTCACCAGGCGGAATATAAGGCGCACCCGCTCGGGCGTGTACGGCGGAGCGAACCGGATTGCCGATATGTCCGCCATTTACGCCTTCTGGCAATTTTGTCGGCCATGTTCCGCACGCAACCGTGTCGACGCGCCGCGCAAAGATTTTGTTTACTCGTCCAAGAACACCGTTTTGCTCATGTATCATTCTGGGCACGCGCAAAATCCAGGCGGCACCAAGGGCAGGAATTGTCGGATAGCCCCCAAAACCCACTACAACCGCGGGTTTGTCGAATAAAAACTTAAAGACCGTCGAAACGGTTCCTGCCAGAATGCGCAGCGGAACCATCGCCTTTGCGAGAATCCCGCCCCGCGCAAAAGTTGCCGACGATATCGTGTCGATTTCCACGACATGTGGAAAACCGCCGGTATAGCGCGCGCCGCGGGCATCCGTCGAAAGCTTTACACGCCATCCTTTGCGCAACATTACCTCTGACAGGGCCTGTGCGGGAAACATGTGCCCGCCCGTGCCACCTGCTGCAATCACCAATAGCGGCTTTTTGGACATCGACTAGCGCCCCCTGCCGTTGAAGTGGTCAGCAATTTCACCCTGCGGTCGTGTCCGCGTAAACGCCAGCAACATGCCAACCGCAATACCGCCGGCGATCAAGGATGATCCGCCATAGCTGACAAACGGTAGCGTCATGCCTTTGGCTGGCAACAGGCGCACCGCGACGCCCATATTGATGAAGGCTTGGACGCCAAACATGCAGACAAGCCCTGTACCAGCGAGACGAATGAAAGGGTCGCGTTCACGCATCAGACGTAAAAGAGACCGAACTGTGATAAACGAAAAAAGTGCAATAATGGTAAGAACAAGGATCAACCCGTATTCTTCGGCCGCCACCGCAATGATGAAATCTGTATGCGCGTCCGGCAACCACCATTTGACCTGTCCTTCACCGACACCTACCCCAAAAAAACCACCTTCACGGATTGCGTCTGTGGCATAGCCCATCTGTGTTGTCGGATCGACATCGGGCGACAGAAAACCGTCAATCCTACGGGCAAAATGGTCTGAACTGTTGTAAGCAATCGTACCTGACAAGGCGACGAGACCGGCCATAATAATCAGCAGGGTAAACGGTGCGCCAGCCACAAAATACATGACTCCCCATCCGAAAAGGATCAAACAGGCCTGACCAAAATCTGGCTGCGCAGCCAGAAAGCCCACAATCACCAGCGTCAGAAGGAAAGACACACGTTTACCGGGGGGGCCGTTAATTTCCTGGCTCGCAGCCAGCAACCACGCAGCCATAATAACGAATCCGGGTTTCAGAAACTCTGACGGTTGCACCGCCGCAAACCCAAGCGAATACCAGCGTGTGGCACCCTTGCCAAAATCCGTTCCCAATACCGGGAGCAAAATCAGCGCCCCAAAAGCAACCAGAAAACCCAGCACGCCAAGGCGACGGACAAGGTTGGGTGACATCATCGAAGTCAGCACCATCGCCGATAAGGCAATTGCCCCAAACAGCGCTTGCCGTTCAACGTAATGGAATGGTTGAAATCCATTTTTTGATGCAAGGGGCGGCGACGCCGCCAGACCAAGAAGAATACCAATTCCAAAGAGGATTAAAATGGAGGAAAGCGTCCATTTATCGATTGTCCGCCACCAGCGTGGCAAAACCGGTTCGCCGTCACGCACATGAATCGTGCCATAGACCATTTCCGTCATGGGGTACCGCCTGATACTGCCTCAATTTTCGCCCGTTTTCCGGGTCTAACGACAGTGTAACCTACTGAACCCGTTGACGCTAGTATGCGTTCGCGCTCTTGCGGTTTTTTGTTGATCATGATCAGCAGGCGCAACAAGGGGACAAACTTGAGCGAATTTGACACGATAATCCTGGGTGCAGGAGCCGCCGGAATGATGTGTGCCGCCTATGCGCATGGTCACACACTGGTGATCGATCACACAAAAGCAGCTGGTGAAAAAATCCGCGTTTCGGGTGGTGGCCGCTGCAATTTCACCAACCTTCACACAAGCTCTGTGAACTTCATCAGCAACAACCCGCATTTCGCAAAATCCGCGCTAAACCGTTATACGCAATGGGATTTTATCGAATTAGTTTCGAAATATGGCATCTCCTACCACGAAAAAACCCTTGGTCAGTTGTTCTGTGACACTTCGGCCAAAGACATCATCAAGATGCTGCAAGCCGAGATGACCAAAGCAGGCGCAGAGCTTTGGTTGAATACCAGTGCCTCCGACATAGCGAAGACTGAATCAGGCTTTTGCCTGACACTGACGCACGATGGAAAATCACAGTTTGCCACCTGCAAAAACCTTGTTGTGGCCTGTGGCGGGAAATCTATTCCGAAAATGGGTGCGACTGGGTTTGGCTACCAGATCGCCCAGCAATTTGGTCTGAAGGTCACAGAAACCCGGGCCGGGTTGGTGCCTTTTACCTTCGGTGACAAAGTCATGGCTGGGCTAAAACCCCTCGCTGGCGTTGCCGTGGACTGCCGCGCCGAAGCAGGTGGTGCGCAGTTCGAAGAAGCCGTTTTGTTTACCCATCGGGGCATGTCTGGCCCGGCCATCCTGCAGGTTTCCAGCTTTTGGCGCGAAACAGAGGCGGTGACCCTTTCTTTGTTGCCGCAGGTTGATTTACTGTCTGAACTCCGGCAGCAACGCCAAACCTATGGGCGCCGCAGCATTTCGAATGTCTTGGGTGACTATCTTCCCAAACGGTTGGCTTCATATCTTTGCGAAATGGCATCGGTTTCGGGCAATCTGGCCGATTTCAGCGATATCGCGTTAAGTGCACTCGTAGAAAAACTACACAACTGGCAACTGATCCCTAGCGGCACCGAAGGGTATCGCACCGCAGAGGTCACTGTAGGTGGCGTCGACACCGAGGTGCTTTCGTCAAAAACAATGGAGACCAAAGACGTTCCCGGTCTTTACTTCATTGGCGAGGTTGTAGACGTAACTGGATGGTTGGGTGGATACAATTTCCAATGGGCCTGGTCATCTGGCTGGGCCGCGGGTACCGCAATCGCCGCTCAGTCCTGATCCAGCCAGCGCTGAACTTCGGCCATGAAATCTTCGCCGCGTTTTTCAAAATTCGGGTATTGATCAAAACTCGCCGCTGCGGGTGCCAGCAAAACTGTTTCGCCGGTTTGTGCCTCTTCTGATGCACGTGCTACGGCCTCGGCCATGGTTTCGCAAATCTCGTAGGGTGTTTCGCCCAGTTCCAGCGCAAAATCCTTGGCGGAATGGCCGATAAGATAGGCCTTCACGACAGCGTCCAGATGCGACGTCAGTGCCGCGATACCGCCATCCTTGCCGAGCCCCCCAGCGATCCAGCGAATGTGGGAAAACGCCTGCAATGCCTTTGCTGCGCTATCAACATTTGTCGCTTTGGAATCGTTAACAAAGGTGATGCCAGCTTTTTCGCCGACAATCTGGCTTCGGTGCGGCAACCCCTGAAAACTGTGAAAAGCTTGTTCAATCACGCGTGGGGCAACCCCGAGCGCACGCACGGCAGCATAGGCAGCGCAGGCGTTCTGATGATTATGTGTTCCCGGCAAGCCTTTGATCGCACGCAGATCGATAGAGCCGGCTTGCTTTCCTTTGCGATACTCCGAAAGGAAGCCTTTGCGTGAAAAAACAAACCAACCTACACCCGTCAGTTTTGAATCGACCGACACCCTGATCACGCGGTCATCTGTACTGCCTTCAGACATTTGATTGGCCAGAAACCGGCCTTCCGCTTCATCAACGCCAATCACGGCGCGGTCTGGCCCACCTTCGGCAAACAGGCGACGCTTGGCCGCAAAATACCCGCCTTTACCGCCGTGACGCTCCAAGTGGTCCGGGGTGAGGTTCGTAAAGACAGCGATATCAGGTGTCATCGCACGGGCAAGTTCTGTCTGATAACTCGAGAGTTCCAACACCACCACTTCGCCGTCGTGCGCCGGTTCCAGATCCAACACACCCCGGCCAATATTACCAGCCAGTTGGCTTGGCTTTCCGACTTCTTCCAAAACATGATGGATCAGTGCGGCAGTTGTGGATTTACCGTTCGAGCCCGTAACCGCTATAACCCGCGGCATGGTGCTAAAGCTTTCCCAATCCAGCGTCGCAAACGACTGAAAGAAAAGCCCGATATCATTGTCAACGGGCACACCAGCGGCCATCGCTTTTTCAATGATCGGATGAGGTGCTGGGTAGAGATGCGGAATACCGGGGGAAACAATCAGCGACGTGACATCATCAAATGCATTGGCGCGGGTGAGATCGACGGGGGTGAAATCCATCATCTCGGCTGTCGCCCGTGCTTCGGCACTATCGTCCCACAGCAGTGGAATTGCTCCACCCTCTTCCAAAGCCAGCGCAGTTGCCATACCTGAACGGCCAAGCCCAAGGACCGCGACTTTCTTGCCATTGTATCCTTTAACCGGAATCATGCCCGCGAACCTTTATATGATGCTAATGCGGCAACCATTACACGCAGCTTACCTGATTTTCAGCGTTGCAAGCCCGATCAGTGCAAGGATCAGGGAAATAATCCAGAACCTGATCACAATCTGCGGTTCTGCCCAGCCTTTCTTTTCGAAGTGATGATGGATCGGGGCCATCAGGAAAACGCGTTTTCCCGTCCGTTTGAAATAGAGCACCTGAATAATGACTGACAGGGCTTCGACAACAAACAAGCCACCGATAATCGCCAGCACCAGTTCATGTTTCGTCGCCACCGCAATCGACCCCAAGGCACCGCCCAGCGCCAGCGAGCCGGTATCCCCCATAAAGACCGCTGCAGGGGGGGCGTTGTACCAAAGAAAGCCAAGCCCGCCGCCAATCAGCCCTGCCGTAAAGATAAGCAATTCTCCTGTACCCGGCACATAGTGCACATCCAGATATTCGGTAAAATCGACCCGGCCAACCGCATAAGCAATTATCCCCAATGCCCCTGCTGCAATCATAACCGGCATGATGGCCAAACCATCGAGCCCATCTGTCAGGTTCACGGAATTAGCAGACCCCACGATCACGATCATCGCAAAAGGTACAAACAGGAAGCCGAGGTTGATAAGCGTGTCTTTAAAGACCGGAAGCGCGAGTTTGTAGGTCAGCGCATCGGGGTGGAAATGCGCGGCCCAGTAGCCCGCAATGAGCGCGATCAGCAAGCCAATTCCAAAACGGACCTTACCTGATACCCCTTTGGCGTTATTCTTGCTAACCTTTTGAAAATCGTCGACAAACCCAATTAGTCCAAAACCAATCGTTACGAACAGGGTCATCCAGACATAAGGGTTGTCGGGGCGTGCCCACAGCAATGTTGATACCGTCAAAGCCCCTAGTATCAGAACACCGCCCATCGTGGGCGTTCCCGCCTTAGATTCTATGTGGCTTTCCGGGCCGTCTTCACGAATGGGCTGGCCGTTTCTTTGACGTCTGCGCAACAGATTGATCAGGGGCTTTCCAAAAAGGAATCCAAATATCAAAGCCGTGAAAAATGCGGCCCCCGCACGGAATGTGATATAGCGAAAGAGGTTGAAAAAATCGCCCCCATCCGAAAACTCTGTCAGCCAGTAAAGCATCTTTTCACATTCCTTCGTTGTCGTCCGCGACCGGATGACCCAGTTTTCGGATGGCGTCAACCACTAGCCCGACACGTGCGCCAAGTGACCCTTTGACCATCACAACATCACCCGCATCAACTAGATGATGTATATCGCGCGCGATTTCCTCAGCCGTTTCAAACCATTTTCCGCGTTTAAATTCTGGTAAAGATTTCCATAGATGCCGCATACGTGGGCCGACACAGTGGATCAACTCGATCCCCGTCAAACTTGGCAATGAGGCGATATTTTTATGCAGCCTGATTTCATTGGGACCAAGTTCTAGCATATCGCCCAAAATTGCGATACGCCGTCCCGTTGCCACGCGTCCGACGCCATTTGTGGTGTGTGCTGCAGCTAATACCTCGAGCGCGGCTCGCATTGAGGTTGGATTCGCATTGTAGGAATCGTCGATGAGGTCCATCCGCATTTCGACTTCGACGGCATCCAAAACCAGTGTTTCGCGCTTACCGCGCCCGATCGGTGGGCTCCAGAGCGCCAGATCGCGGGCACCCATGCTGCTGTCAGCACCCAACGCGTCCAACACCGCAAGAACACCCAGTGCGTTGGTCGCAAAATGACGCCCAGCGCTTTTGACTTTGAACAAAACGTCACCATCCTTGGGCAGGTGCGCTTTCGCCACTGTCATATCCCCAACGATGCGCACTTCGCGAAGCTGGTAGGTGTTTTTCTCACCTTCGCCAAAGCTCAGGCATGTCGCCGCTTTCTTTTCCGCAGCTTTCTTCAAAATCGCAGCAACGTCACCGTCCCCGTTCAAAACGGCCGATCCCCCTTTGACCAAACCATCAAAGATCGCCGCCTTTTCGTGGGCGATTCCTTCAAGGCTTTTAAAAGCTTCCATATGTGCCGGCGCAATGATCGTAATCATCGCGACATGCGGACGCGCCATTTTAGCCAAGGGTGAAATCTCGCCCGGGTGGTTCATGCCTATTTCAACCACCGCAAAATCCGCATCCTGCGGCATTCGCGCCAAGGTGATCGGAACGCCCCAGTGGTTGTTGAAACTTTTTTCGGCAGCGTGAACCTTGCCCTGTCTTGCAAGAACATCGCGCAACATTTCTTTCGTAGATGTTTTGCCCACGGATCCGGTGACACCTACAAGTTTGCCCTTGAAACGCGCCCGCCCCGCCTTGCCCAAATCCTGCAGCGCGACAAGCACGTCATCCACGATCAACAAAGGAGCATCTTTCACCACACCGTCGGGAACATGGGAAACCATGGCTGCAGCAGCACCTTTTTCAAGCGCCTGTGCGACAAAGTCATGACCGTCTCGTAGATCTTTCAGAGCAACGAAAAGATCGCCCGGCTCTATCGATCGGGTATCGATTGATATTCCACTCGCCTGCCACTTGACTGTCGATCTACCGCCCGTCGCTTTGGCCGCCTCTGCGGATGTCCAGAGCGTGCTCATGCCAGCCGACCTTCTAGTGCGGCAACTGCAACGCTGGCCTGTTCGACATCGTTGAAGGGCAATACATCATCCCCAACCACCTGCCCGGTTTCATGGCCCTTGCCCGCAATCAACAACGCGTCTCCGGGTCCAAGCGCATCAACGCCCCGCAGGATCGCCTCAGCCCGGTCCCCGACTTCCTTTGCCTGGGGGCAACCGGACATAACCATCGCGCGTATCGCTGACGGGTCTTCAGAACGCGGATTGTCGTCGGTCACAAAAACAACATCGGCATTTTCGGCTGCCGCCTGCCCCATCAACACCCGTTTGCTTGTATCGCGGTCACCACCAGCCCCAAGCACAACAATCAACCGCCCCATAACGTGCGGGCGAAGCGCGTTCAGTGCAGTCGCCACTGCATCGGGCGTATGTGAATAATCGACATAGACCGGTGCACCGTTCTCTCGTGTTGCTGCGAGCTGCATGCGCCCGGTCACGGTCTGAAGTTCCTGCAGGGTGTCAAACACCTCTGAAGCGTCAGACCCGGTTCCAATCACAAGCCCGGCTGCGGCCAAAACGTTTTCCGCCTGAAACCCACCTACCAACGCCAAACGTACCTGCCGTGATGTGCCTTCCCATTCAAAGAGCAATTCTTGCCCCGTTGGATCATAGCGCTGGCCCAGAATAAGCAGATCAGCCGTTCGGCTACGTCCAACGGTGATCACCCGCTGGCCACGCGCCCGTGCAATCTCTACCACCGTTTCACCTTTAGGGTCGTCGATGTTAATAACGGCAGTACCGTCTTCCGACAAAACGCGTGAAAACAAGCCCACCTTTGCACCGAAATACTCTTCAAAACTTGCGTGGTAATCCAGATGGTCCTGCGTGAAGTTGGTAAATGCCGCCGCCGCCAGTTGTACACCGTCGAGGCGGCGCTGTGCCAGACCGTGGCTCGACGCTTCCATCGCGGCATGCGTAACACCTGCCCCGGCCATTTCTGCCAAAAGACGATGGAGCGTGATCGGTTCGGGCGTTGTATGCGCAAGAGGTGCTTTGAACGCCCCTTCGACGCCTGTTGTTCCAAGGTTGGCGGCTGCAATCCCCATTAGTTCCCATATCTGGCGCGTGAAAGTTGCAACAGAGGTTTTACCGTTTGTTCCGGTCGCGGCGACCATGACTTCGGGTTGCGCACCAAACCAAAGCGCCGAAGCGTAGGCGAGCGTCTGACGCGGATCCTCTGCCAGTACAACAGGCACATCAGGCGTAGCAGAAAGCTCTACTTTTGCAATGTCTGCGCCAGCCCTGTCAGTCAGAATAGAACCTGCACCCATTCGCAGAGCAAACTGAATAAACTCTCCACCATGAAACTTCGTGCCCGGCAAGGCAGCAAAAAGGTGGCCTGCCTTTACGTTTCGGCTATCAACCGAAAGGCCCGTCACCCGAACATCGCGCCCATCTGATGCGGTCAAACCAAGCTGTGATAGTGATTTCGCTGTCTGATCCGGCATCGGCCCGCCTGTTCTGCTAGTTGCTGGTCAGTGTTATCCCAGATGCTGGGGAAGGTTCAATCTGTGGTCTGAGGCCAAGCAGCGGAGCAACGCGGCGGATAATCTCTGCCGCAACCGGCACAGCAGTCCATCCCGCAGTTCTGCGCATCTCACCCAGCGTATGAACTTCTGGCTCATCCAGGGTAACAATCAGAACATATTTTGGATCATTTGCCGGGAAAACAGAGGCAAAGGTGGCAATTACTTTGTCGTCATAGTAGCCGCCGCCGTTTTCGCGGGGTTTGTCTGCAGTTCCGGTCTTTCCGCCGACGGCGTAACCCGGAACTTCACCAAAGCTTGCCGTGCCTCGCACAACCACCTGACGCAACAAATCGCGCACTATGGCGGATGTATCAGTTGAAACCACCCGCTCTCCGTGTTGCGGACCGTCCTGAAGCAAAAGGGTTGGCATGACACGCGTACCGCCGTTCAGAAGGGACGCATAGGCAGCGGCAAGGTGCATCGGGCTAGTTGACAAGCCATGGCCATATGAAATTGTCATCGCTGAAAGCTCGGACCAGTTCGGCGGCAATAGCGGACGCCCGCCTGATGCTTCAACCATTTCAACTGGTGTTGGTTCAAGTAATCCGAGCGACCCCAAAAACGCGCGCTGGCGTGCCGGTCCGATTTGCTGAGCGATGCGGGCCGTGCCAATATTCGACGAGCGCACAATGATGTCCGACACAGATAACTGGGCACCGTAGTCATGGAAATCGCTTATCCTGAAGCGTCCCCACCGCAATGGGCCGCGTATATCGATCATCGTCTCCCGGTTCATTAAGCGTGCATCAAGGGCCTGGGCTGCCGTGAAGATTTTGAACGTTGAACCCAGTTCGTAAACGCCCTGTACCGCGCGGTTGAACAGTGGACTGTCAGAGGCAACTCCTTCTGTCAGGGGGCGGGGGCGGTCATTCGGGTCAAAATCCGGCAGGGACACAAGCGACACAATTTCACCCGTGTGAACATCCATCAGAACCGCCGCCGCACCTTTGGCTTTCATCAGGCGCATCCCGCCATTCAGCACCTGTTCAGCAGCCGCCTGAATTGTCAGATCAAGTGACAATTGCAACGGCGCGCCATTGTTCGCCGGGTCGCGCAGATATTCATCAAAGGTCTTTTCAACACCTGCCGTGCCAATAACTTCGGCCGCATGAACGTCTTCTCGTCCGAACGAAGCCCCCCCAAGAACATGCGCCGCAACACTGCCGTTGGGATAAAGCCGCATCTCACGCGGACCAAAGAGCAGACCCGGTTCGCCGATGTCATGCACCGCTTGCATCTGTTCAGGAGAAAGTTTGCGCTTGATCCAGATAAAAGTGCGTTCGCCGGTGAATTTTTCGATCAGGCGGTCTTCGTTAAGATCCGGGAAAATTGCTGCCAGCGCTTTTGCGGCACCCACGCGATCAACCATGACAGGTGGTTGCGCGTAGAGCGAATTTGTTACCAGGTTGGTTGCCAGTATACGGCCGTTTCTATCAGTAATATCAGCGCGCTGTGCCGTGATTGACGGCCCAAGATAGGCATTGTTCGGCTCTTCCACTGCACTGCCGGACAGAT
Organism: Pseudohalocynthiibacter sp. F2068; assembly: GCF_023015645.1. Classification (NCBI taxonomy): domain Bacteria; kingdom Pseudomonadati; phylum Pseudomonadota; class Alphaproteobacteria; order Rhodobacterales; family Paracoccaceae; genus Pseudohalocynthiibacter; species Pseudohalocynthiibacter sp. F2068. Next base: position 169,820 of record NZ_JALKAK010000004.1, on the reverse strand, counting down.
GCGTCATTCGAAGACCAACCAGAAAAAAGGCGCAAAAGAAAAACACTCCAAGAACCAGCAATCGCCCTTCGGCACGAACCCGCGCTTTGTCGCGCATTTCTTCGTGGCGCAAACGAATGTTTTCGCGTTCTATCGCATCCGGGTTTTCACCTTTTTGACGGGCTTCCAGAATACGGGCCAATGGTCGCAGAGGTGTCCGGGTCATGGTTGCACCTTCACTTCACCTGAAACGTCAATTGAATTTGACAAGCTCACTAAATTTTCGACGGGAAAGGCAATCTGATCAACACGCCCAAACTGGTCCGGCATGAAGGGCAACAGACCAAGGCGATCAAAGTTAATTTCAGCAAGTTCACGCAGGCGGTCCGGGCGGTTAAGATACGCCCATTCGGCATTCAGCACGGCCAAAGCCTCTCTTTCCCGGCCAATTTGACGGTGCAAACGCTTTACTTCGCGCACAGCTTGCTGGGTTTTGTAATTTTCCTGATAAGCCCAGTAAGCCAAGCCCATCACAGCCATAGCCGAAAGAATGTAAAAGAAACTACGCATCTCAGTGACGTCCCCGATCCGTCAATCCGGGCAGACCCAGCCCGGTTCTGTTTGGTGGCGCTGCTTCAGCACCAGTACGAATAGCAACGCGCAATTTTGCTGATCGCGCGCGCGGATTTTCACCCAGTTCTTCATCATCCGGCCCGATTGCGCGCCGGAACTTCAGCTTGAACTGCGGTTGTTTTTGTTCAGTTTCAGGGGCATAGCGGCTTCCTTGCCCGCCCCCGCCCGACCGTGCCTGTAAAAAACGTTTCACAATCCGGTCTTCAAGTGAATGGAATGTCACGACAGCAAGCTGCCCGCCCGCGCCGAGCGCTCGCTCTGCCGCCTCTAGCCCTGCAACGAGCTCTCCAAATTCATCATTCACCGCGATGCGAATGGCCTGAAAACTGCGGGTCGCCGGGTGGCTTTGCCCCGGCTTGCCCCTTGGAATGCATTTCTCGATGACATCCGCCAATTGTAGTGTCGTTTCAAAGGGTGCGTCAGCGCGCGCCGTCACGATCGCCTTCGCGATCCGGCGAGAAGCACGTTCTTCACCGTACTGGAAAAGAACATCCGCTATTTCTGATTCCGTAGCTTTGTTCACCAGATCGGCGGCTGACGGGCCAGTCTGGCTCATCCGCATGTCAAGCGGGCCCTCTTTCATAAATGAAAACCCGCGTTCTGCCTGGTCAAGCTGCATAGACGAAACACCCAGATCGAGAACAACACCATCCAGCGGGGTATCACTATATGTATCTAGTTTGCTGAACGTGCCTTCGACAAGGCGCAGACGGTCCCCATATTTTTTTGTCCAATCCGCTGCCATCTCAAAAACCATCGGGTCACGGTCAACACCGATCACACAATCAGCGCCTGCCTCAAGCAAACCACGTGCATAGCCGCCCGCACCAAAGGTACCATCAAGCCAAAGACCTGATACTGGCGCGACTGCTGCCAAAAGTGGGCGCAGCAAAACAGGAACATGAGGTGTGGCATCAGGGAGTGTGCTGGCCTGTGCAGCCATTGCCTATTCCCCTTCTGCACCGTCTAGATAAACTGACGGATCAGCGTCGGGGTCAAACCCATCATCCGCTTCCAGATCGCTATACATCTCGGTCTCGTAGGTATCGGGATGCCAGATCTCAAACGTATCGCCGTTCCCGACGAAATAGGCCTCGCCTTCAAGACCAATCTTTTCACGCAACTTGGCCGGCAGGACCAAACGGCCTGTTTCATCAACCGAGGTATTGTGTGCTTGCGCGTGATAGAGACGCTGCAAAGCTTTGCGTTTTTTAGAGCCTCGCGGCAATTTACGAATTTTTTCGTCGACTTCCGAAATCGCCTCGGAAGAGTAACACTCCAGGTGTTTGCGTTTTTCGCTGCCATATACAATCACGATATGGGGGTTCAGTCCTTCGGTCCAATCAGGATCACCTGCTTCCAGAACACGACGAAACAGAGCCGGGATAGACACCCTGCCCTTGCCATCCACCTTGTGGTGGCCTTCGCCTCTGAATGTTCCAGCCACGTGCCTGCGGCTCCTCTGTTCTGCCCCTCAAAAGGAAACGGCGGTTTGAGCCGCTGCCACTGCTCAATCCGCCGCCCTCGTCCCATTTCTGGGGTATGTCCGACTGCGCGCGCCACCTGGGGGGATGTCTGCTCGCTCGCGCGCCGGATCTCAAATTAGATGAAAGCGGGTGCCTGTATGAAACCTGACTTGGTGCCTTTGGGGTTCTTTAGAATGCCCCTTTTTTGCCCGTCCTCATCTTGGATACAGGGATGCCATGGGAATTCATGGAAATCAACTGTTTTTTGTGGGAAAATTGACTTCCAATACATTCACTGGGATCGAACCGTTCCCATAATCAAACTATTTTTGAACAAACTGCACTACCTGTTGTGATTTAAAGAAAATGCAACACCATATATAGAAAAAATTTTTGGTGCGTATTTTTCCCATAAAATCCCGAAAATTTTTAAGAATTTGCCTTTTGGGATGGAAAAGACACGGCAAACAGCCCCCAGGCACTGCGAATCCGCAGTTAGATTTCGAAAGATTCGTGATTATTTTATCGGAAATTGGAATGTCCCACGATTTCCCAGAGGCTAGGATTCAATAGCCTCCTTCAAAAGCGGGACATCTCAGAACGAACCGGTTTCAGGCGGGTGCCGAAGTCTGAACAGAGAACGTGCCTCTCCGGCTACCCACTTTGATTCAGGCAATGCCACCCGCAACCAGCCGGTACGCGAGCTGCGCGTAGGCATCAGCCAACGGCCCCTCGCCTGCTGCAATCGGTGTGCCGTTGTCTCCGGCAAGACGCACTTCCAGGTCAAGCGGCAGTTCGCCCAGAAATGGCAAGCCAAGCTTCTCTGCCTCGGCGTGAACACCACCGTGACCAAAAATATGTGCCTCATGTCCGCATTTGGGGCAAACGTAAGATGACATGTTTTCGATCAGCCCAAGGACGGGTGTATTCAGTGTCTTGAACATGTTCAGCGCTTTGCGCGCATCAAGCAGCGCAACATCCTGTGGGGTCGAAACTACGATTGCGCCGGTCAGCTGGGTTTTCTGACAAAGTGTCAGCTGAACGTCGCCGGTACCTGGTGGCAAGTCGATGATCAGAACATCAAGCTCACCCCATTCAACCTGCCCCAGCATTTGTTGAAGCGCGCCCATAAGCATTGGGCCGCGCCACACAACGGCCTGATCCGGATCAACCATCAGGCCAATCGACATCAAGGTAACACCATGGGCGTGGAGCGGGATGATCGTCTTACCATCCGGGGACGCAGGGCGTTTGTTCACCCCCATCATCCGAGGTTGTGATGGGCCGTATATATCAGCGTCCAGCAATCCAACCCGCCGTCCCTGTTTCGCGAGGGCAACGGCAAGGTTTGAGGATACGGTAGATTTTCCAACACCACCCTTACCCGATGCAATCGCAACAATTCGGTCAACCCCTGAAACCTTCTGCGCACCTTGCTGAGGTGTGGGGTGGCGACCAATTTTAAGATCGGGCGGCGGCCCCTTTAGCGCGGCTTCTGCCGTGGGGCCGTGCGCGGTGAGAACAACAGACGTTTCGGTAACGCCGGGAATTCCGGCGACGAGCCGATCCGCCGCTTCGCGCAACGGGCCCATCTGCGAAGCCATCTCTGGTGTTTCGGCTTCAATGACGAACCGAACCGTGCCACCCTCTATTGAAAGCGCCCGCACCATGTCGCGCGAGACAAGATCGCCACCATCCGGCAGGCTTATCCGGGCCAATGCAGTCAGTACATCATCTCGCGAAACGGTCATGGGTCGTCCTCTTGAACAAATCTCAGGCATTAGTTGGCAGCTTTTCAGCAAAGCGCAAGGGGAGGCAAAGCAACTGCCTGCGTTTTCATCGTTTCGCTTAAGAATAGGTCAGCACAACGTATGCATTTTCTGCATAGCAGCATTGCTCATGCAAACTATTGTGCATTCGCAGCATTTGCCTATCTTCGTATCAGAAAGCGCAACACAGCGCAGGCAGAAAGACAAAGAGAAAGAAGCAGATCAATGGCTATTGCATCACATACACGCACAGTCGACCTTGGCCTGACTGACCGTATCGCAGTTTATTTCAAGGACCTTGCGTTCCGCGCAAACCAGTTCCGTCTTTACAAGAAGACGTTCGATGAGCTGAGCGATCTTAGCGACCGCGACCTAGCCGATTTGGGCCTGACACGGGCATCTCTCAGAAGCGTTGCTCACGAAGCAGTATACGGCCGTTAAAGTTTAAAGATTTCGGAAAACCCCTCCTCCTCCCAGGGTTTTTCGTTTTAGCGAAGATGATCTCCTCCCAGACATCTCGCTTCCTTACGGGGCACAGCCCCAAAGAATGCAACGGGTTTTCTCCTCCCATTGAGCCCGTAGCTGACGAAACGATGCCATGCACCTCCTCCCGCGTGACATCGTTTAACAATAGGGGCCTTGCCCCAACCAGATGCTAAAGGTCTTATCCTCCTCCCAAGACCTGATGCAAAAAAAGACGGCGATATCCACCTCCTCCCGGATATCGTCGTTTTTTTTGCTTTTGGCCTGTAAAGAATGTTTCGCTTAAAACGGCACGTCATCTACGCGGTCGGCCGCGACCACGAACCGGGCTATCACTTTTTTTGAGCCTGCCTTGTCGAACTCGATATCAAGCTTGTCGCCCTCGATCCCCATCACCGTACCGTAACCGAACTTTTGGTGAAATATCCGGTCACCTTGGCGAAAGACAGATACAGCCTCGGCGTCGATAACCAGATTCTTGCTTTCACGTGGTTGGCTGATTGTGCGGGTTTGACTACGCGCCTGCATTCTGCGCCAACCCGGTGAATTATAGGCGTCTGCGCGGGCGGCTTTCGCTTCCATCTGGGCGCCCATTCCCCCTCCACCCATGTCGGGCGAGGCAGCGCCATAGCCACCACCGTAAAGGCCGGGTGGGGTCAGCACCTCAACATGCTCTTCAGGTAATTCGTCAATAAACCGTGAGGGCAGTGCCGATTGCCACTGGCCGTAAACCCGGCGATTGGCTGCAAATGAGATAGTACATAGCTCTTCTGCACGTGTTATACCGACGTAGGCAAGACGACGTTCTTCCTCGAGCCCCTTTAAGCCAGTTTCATCCATCGACCGTTGCGACGGAAACAACCCGTCTTCCCAACCGGGCAGAAACACCGCAGGAAACTCCAAACCCTTGGCGGCGTGAAGGGTCATAATGGTGACCTTTTCCTCAGCTTCTTCTGATGAATTGTCCATGATCAGGGCGACATGCTCCAGAAACCCTTGCAGATTTTCGAATTGTTCAAGCGCTTTCACAAGTTCCTTGAGGTTTTCGAGCCTACCCGGTGCTTCTGGTGTTTTGTCTTTTTGCCACATCTCTGTGTAGCCGGATTCTTCGAGGACAACCTCGGCCAGTTCAATATGGCTTGTCTTACCGTCATGCGCAGCGTCAGCCCAGCGATCAAACCCGGCGATCAGCTTGGCAAGTTCACTTTTAGCCTTGCCTTTCAAATCTCCTGAAGACACGAGATACCGCGTCGCTTCCAAAAGCGACAACCCATTTTCGCGCGCGCAAATCTGGATGGTTTGCAGCGCTTTGTCCCCCACTCCGCGTTTCGGCGTGTTCACAATCCGCTCAAACGCCAGATCATCGTCAGGGCTGGTCACGACGCGGAAATAGGCCATCGCATCGCGAATTTCCATGCGCTCATAAAACCGGGGGCCGCCGACAACCCGATAGGGCAGCCCGATGGTCAGGAACCGGTCTTCAAACGACCGCATCTGATGCGAAGCCCGCACAAGTATCGCCATGTCATTCAATGACATCGGTTTCTGGCCACGGGTGCCGCGCTGCATTGCTTCGATCTCTTCACCGATCCAGCGCGCTTCCTCTTCGCCATCCCAATGGCCGATAAGTCGGACTTTTTCGCCCTCGTCCCGGTCGGTCCAAAGCGTTTTACCCAGCCGATCCTCATTGCCCGCAATCACACCGGACGCAGCGCCGAGAATATGTGGTGTCGAGCGATAGTTCTGTTCCAGCCGCACAACGACAGCGCCGGGAAAATCCTTTTCAAATCTTAATATGTTGCCAACTTCCGCGCCACGCCAGCCATAGATCGACTGATCATCATCGCCAACGCAGCAGATATTTTTATGCCCGCCTGCCAGCAAGCGCAGCCACAGATACTGGGCGACGTTCGTATCCTGATACTCATCAACAAGGATGAATTTGAACCAGCGCTGATATTGTTTCAACACATCATCATGCTGTTGAAAAATCGTGACGACATGCAGCAACAGATCGCCGAAATCGACGGCGTTCAGTTCCAGAAGGCGCCGTTGGTATTGACGATAAAGTGCGATGCCTTTTCCATCGAAGGCACCGGCTTCTGCCGTCGGCACGTTTTCGGGTTTCCAGGCACGGTTTTTCCAGTTGTCGATCATTCCTGCCAGCACACGGGCAGGCCAGCGTTTGTCGTCGATATTGGCGGCCTGTATCAGCTGCTTCAACAACCGCACCTGATCATCTGTGTCTAAAATTGTGAAATTGGATCTTAGATGTAGCCCTGATGAAGTCGGAGGAGTTGATTGAACGAAATTCGGCGTCGGTACCGGCCCTTTGTCGTAAGGGCCTTCGCTATCATTATCGTCGACCACTAATTCCGTATAAGGGTGGATTGATGTTTTTTCAGAAGTTTCACCAATCAGTTCTGCATGCCGCCTGAGTAGCTTGACGCAGATCGAATGGAACGTGCCCATCCATTTAATCGGATTTTTTACATTGAATGGTGTTTTCTCAAGCCGCTCTTTCATCTGGCGTGCGGCCTTGTTTGTAAAAGTCACAGCGAGAATCTCGTCCGGTCGCACCCGGCGAAGCGTAACAAGATGCGCAATCCGCGCCATAAGCGCCTTGGTTTTACCAGTGCCAGCCCCGGCCAACATCAGCACAGGGCCATCGAGTTGCTCCACTGCTTCGCGCTGCGCAGGGTTCAGGTCATCCAAATAAAACGTAGGTAATGCCGCCATTGCACGTGCGGACAAGGATGCGCCCTCAAAGGCGTCCGATTCATCAAAACTGCTCATGAAGATCAATCTAGCTTGAAGTCTGGCCGAGGGAAAGAGTGTTCCATGAATGTTCTACTGGTTAATTTCGGCAGAACGCGCGCAACACTTGCCTTTTTCAGACAAGCCAATAGAAGGATTTATATGGATCTGCACAGCACCTTTCCCGCAATCTCGGACCTGCAAGCGCGGGCAAGACGGCGCATTCCCCATTTTGTGTGGGAATACCTTGATAGCGCGACCGGTGAGGAAAAAACCAAGGCGCGCAATCGCGAAGCGCTTGATCAGGTGTTGTTACGCACGTCTGTATTGCACGGCGAATTCACGCCAGACCTGACCACAACCCTATTGGGGCGCGATTATCCCCTGCCCTTTGGCATTGCACCTGTTGGTATGTCGGGGCTGATCTGGCCGGGCGCTGAAAAACTTCTGGCACAGCTTGGTGCGGCGGAGGGTATTCCATATTGCCTGTCCACAGTGGCGAGTCAGACACCAGAAGCGGTTGGCCCACACATTGGAAATCAGGGATGGTTTCAGCTTTATCCCCCACGTGACCCCGACATTCGCGCAGACATTCTGGCGCGCGCCAAAAATGCTGGTTTTCACACACTCATACTAACGGTGGATGTGCCGGTTGCCAGTCGGCGTGAACGCCAAACCCGTTCTGGCCTGACAAACCCGCCCCGCCTTACCCCAAGGTTGATGATGCAGGTTATGCGGTGTCCAGAGTGGGCACTTGGTACACTACGCCTTGGAATGCCAAGATTGCGGTTGATGGAAAGCTATCAAAAGACGGAAGGTAACCTGTCTTCGACCCAGCACATCGGATATCTGCTGCGCACATCGCCTGATTGGGAATATCTCGACGTTCTGCGCAAGGAATGGGACGGTAATCTCGTGATAAAGGGCCTACTTGACGCAGGTGACGCGTGTCACATGCGGGACCTCGGTGCAGACGCGATCTGGGTGTCCAACCATGCAGGGCGCCAGTTTGATGGCTCCCCCGCGACAATTACCGCCCTGCCGGCGATACGCGCGGCGCTTGGCCCGGAAATGCCGGTTATCTTTGACAGCGGTGTCGCCGGAGGCCTCGATATCTTGCGGGCTCTGGCACTTGGTGCGAATTTTGTCATGCTCGGGCGCGCGTTTCACTATGGGCTTGGTGCCTTTGGTGCGCGTGGTGCAGCACATGCCGTGGACATTTTACGACAGGACATGATCGCCAATATGGGGCAGATCGGAACCCGGCAACTGAGCGATTTACCAAACCGCGCTTTCCAAAAATAAATTCACGATTTCGCCTTTCAACATGAGAGAGTCGTTTTCCGGGGTGGAAACGAGAACAAAACCCTTCACAAATCTTTCAAAATACCTAGTGCTTGGTATTGTGCTGCGACGCAGCATAACTGTATGTTCCCGACACGTGCAGGTCTGCCGGCGCGTTTGACACCAAAGTTTGACATCACATTGGGAGGATCTTGCCCGTGGCTGAATTTCAAAAAATCCTGATTGCCAACCGGGGTGAGATTGCGATCCGCATTATGCGGGCAGCAAATGAGATGGGCAAACGCACGGTCGCTGTGTTTGCTGAAGAAGACAAGCTGGGTCTGCATCGCTTCAAAGCGGACGAAGCCTATCGTATCGGCGAAGGTATGGGGCCGGTTGCGGCCTACCTGTCGATTGACGAGATCATTCGTGTTGCCAAGGAATGTGGCGCAGACGCTATTCATCCGGGCTACGGGCTTTTGTCGGAAAACCCTGACTTTGTGGATGCCTGCGTGGCAAACGGCATTACATTTATTGGCCCAAAAGCCGAAACCATGCGCGCCCTTGGCGACAAAGCCTCCGCCCGAAGAGTGGCAATCGAGGCGGGTGTTCCCGTCATCCCAGCGACGGAAGTTCTGGGAAATGACATGAAAGCTATCAAAGACGAAGCCGCTAAGGTTGGCTATCCGCTGATGCTGAAAGCAAGCTGGGGCGGCGGCGGACGCGGGATGCGGCCAATCTTTTCGGAAGACGAAGTTGAAGAAAAGGTTCTGGAGGGTCGGCGCGAAGCCGAAGCCGCCTTTGGCAACGGCGAAGGGTATCTCGAAAAGATGATAACCCGCGCCCGCCACGTCGAGGTGCAGATTCTGGGCGACACCCACGGCAATATCTACCACCTTTACGAGCGGGATTGTTCTGTTCAGCGCCGCAACCAAAAAGTTGTAGAGCGTGCGCCTGCGCCCTATCTCAGCGAAGCACAGCGTGAAGAGATCTGTGATCTTGGCCGCAAGATTTGCGCCCATGTAAATTATGAATGCGCTGGCACGGTTGAATTCCTGATGGATATGGAAACCGGAAAATTCTTTTTCATCGAAGTGAACCCGCGGGTGCAGGTCGAGCATACAGTGACAGAAGAGGTCACCGGTATCGACATCGTGCAGGCGCAGATTCTAATCGCCGAAGGCAAATCCATTGCCGAAGCGACAGGCAAGGCAAGCCAATACGATATCCGCCTGAATGGTCACGCGCTGCAAACCCGGATTACCACCGAGGATCCACAGAACAACTTTATCCCTGATTACGGGCGTATCACTGCCTACCGTTCGGCGACTGGCATGGGCATTCGGTTGGATGGCGGCACGGCCTATGCTGGCGGTGTAATCACGCGCTACTATGACTCCCTTCTGACCAAAGTAACCGCTTGGGCACAAACACCTGAAAAGGCTATTGCGCGAATGGACCGCGCCCTGCGCGAGTTTCGTATCCGTGGCGTTTCAACCAATATCGCCTTTGTTGAGAACCTGTTAAAACACCCAACCTTCCTTTCGAACCAGTACACAACCACGTTTATCGACGAAACGCCGGAACTGTTTCAGTTCAAACGCCGTCGTGACCGGGCGACAAAAATTCTGACATATATCGCCGATATCACGGTAAACGGACATCCGGAAACGGCTGGGCGCGTCAAGCCAGCAGAAGGGCTCAAGGCGCCAAAACCGCCTATTCCGCAACGCGAAGGGGTTTCCGGGACCCGCAATCTGCTTGAAGAAAAGGGTCCGCAGGCCATTGCGGACTGGTTGGCAGACCAGAAAAAGCTTGTATTGACCGATACAACAATGCGCGATGGGCATCAGTCCCTTCTGGCGACACGGATGCGTTCGATCGACATGATCAAGGCCGCCCCGAGCTATGCCGCAAACCTACCGGAGCTCTTCAGCATTGAATGCTGGGGCGGCGCTACCTTTGATGTCGCCTACCGTTTCCTGCAGGAATGCCCATGGCAGCGGCTTCGCGATCTGCGCGCAAAAATGCCAAACGTAATGACACAGATGTTGCTGCGTGCAAGCAATGGTGTTGGCTACACAAACTACCCCGACAATGTTGTGCAGGAGTTTGTTAGACAAGCTGCAACGACAGGAGTTGATGTGTTCCGCGTCTTTGACTCGCTTAACTGGGTCGAGAACATGCGCGTCGCAATGGATGCGGTTGTTGAAAACAACAAGATCTGTGAAGGCGCAATTTGCTACACCGGCGACATTTTGAATCCGGATCGCGCGAAGTACGATCTGCAGTACTATGTAAACATGGGGAAAGACCTCAAGGCGGCTGGCGCGCATATCCTTGGGCTGAAAGACATGGCCGGCCTGCTGAAACCAGCGGCCGCGCGCTTGCTGATCAAGGCGTTGAAAGAAGAGGTTGGTCTGCCGTTACATTTCCACACCCATGACACGTCTGGTATTTCTGCTGCCACGGTTCTTGCGGCGGCGGAAGCCGGTGTTGATGCGGTAGACGCGGCAATGGACGCCTTTTCTGGTGGCACGTCACAGCCTTGTCTTGGTTCAATCGTCGAAGCGCTGGCGCATACAGAACGCGACACAGGGATCAATATTGATGCTGTGCGCCAGTTGTCTGACTACTGGGAACAAGTTCGCGCCCAATATGCCGCTTTTGAAAGTGGCATACCAGCACCCGCGTCCGAAGTTTACTTGCACGAAATGCCCGGAGGCCAGTTTACCAACCTTAAAGCACAGGCGCGTAGCCTGGGGCTTGAAGAGCGCTGGCACGAGGTCGCCCGAACCTATGCTGATGTGAACCATATGTTCGGCGATATCGTTAAGGTAACGCCTTCTTCCAAGGTTGTTGGCGACATGGCGCTGATGATGGTCAGTCAGAACCTCACGCGTGAACAGGTTGAAGACCCGGCCGTTGATGTTGCTTTCCCGGACTCCGTCATCGACATGATGCGCGGAAACCTGGGCCAGCCCCCCGGTGGCTTCCCCGCAAAGATTGTAAAAAAAGTGTTGAAAGGCGAGAAAGCGGATACAAGCCGACCGGGCGCCCATTTACAGCCAGTCGATCTTGAGGCGACACGGGCAAGCCTCGTTAAAGAGTTGGAGGGCTTCAAAGTCGATAGCGAAGACCTGAATGGTTACCTGATGTACCCAAAAGTATTTCTGGATTACATGGGCCGACACAGGGTCTACGGCCCGGTGCGGACCCTGCCGACACGGACATTTTTCTATGGAATGGAGCCTGGAGAAGAAATCGCTGCAGAAATTGACCCCGGGAAAACGCTTGAGGTGCGCCTTCAGGCCGTTGGCGAAACCAATGAGGACGGCGATGTAAAAGTATTCTTTGAACTCAATGGCCAGCCAAGGGTCATCCGAGTCCCAAACCGACTGGTGAAATCCCAGACTGCAGCGCGCCCGAAGGCGGATGTTAGCAACCCGAACCATATTGGTGCTCCGATGCCGGGCGTGGTTGCGACGGTAACTGTCACAGCCGGACAGAGTGTGAAAGAAGGAGATTTGCTGCTGACAATCGAGGCGATGAAAATGGAAACCGGCATTCATGCCGAACGCGATGCGGTGGTAAAAGCGCTGCATGTTCATGTGGGTGCGCAGATTGATGCAAAAGATCTGCTTGTCGAACTGGAATAGTAGAAACTATTCCATTGCAGCGCTAACGCGCTATTCTTTAAAGCGCGCCCCTATGGGGCTCGGATGCCTCCGGCGGGGATATTTTTGGGAAAAAGAAAGGGCGTTTTTACGTTCCATAATCCAGGGTATCAGCGCCGGGAGCCAAACTGTTCAGCGATGGTTTTCTGTTAAAGTGTCCATAGGATAAGAGGCCGCAACAAGGAATTCAGAATGCCAGACCCGGTAACAGTAACTCCGCTTTATACTGGATTGCTGGCTTTGTTGTTTCTGTATCTGAGCGCTAGGGTGGTATTTCGCCGTTATGGCGCAGGTGTTTCTATTGGAGATGGAAACGACAAAGACTTGCAAAAACGCATACGCGTCCAGGCAAATTTTGCGGAGTATACTCCGATCGCCCCGATTTTACTGGCTATGGCTGAACTGCAGAGTGCACCCTTGATGGTTTTGCATTTCCTCGGACTGACGCTTTTGTTAGGGCGCTGCATCCATGCGATTGGTCTTAGCCGCACCCCACAGCTCATTTCCGCCTGTAGAGCAGGGATGTATTCGACCGTTGGAATGATTGTCATCACAGCCCTTTCCAACATAGTGCACGCCGTTTTCTAGCAATTTCAGGCGACGCTAAAAATAACATTGCCTGAATCGTTTCTTCCAAGCATCGTGCGCTAAACTGTCTTTGCCTGAGGCCTGCACGATGTCCGAATTCACTGAAAAACTGCTTATTTTTACAGATATCCACATTAGTGACCTAGGAAAGACGATCATTGATCTCGATCCGCTTGAACGTTTCCAGACCGGATTATCTCATGCTATTCAAACTCATCCGGACACCACACGCATAATCATTACCGGTGATCTAGCCCATAACGGGGAAATTGCGGAGTATCAGCGCCTTAGCAATGCCCTAAAAAATTTGCCTGTCCCTGTCACACTGATGATTGGCAATCACGATAATCGGGATAATTTCCTTTCGGTTTTTCCGGAAACGAAATGTACAGAATCCGGCCATGTGCAGGAGATGCTGGAGCTTGGTGATACGTGTCTGATCACATTGGACACTGTGGACGCACCCCCTTACCCGAAGGGCCGCCATGCGGGCCATCTATGTGGCGCACGGCTTGCGTGGCTTGAGACTGCGTTGACGCGCGCGAACGGGCGGCGGGTACTGATCTTTACGCACCATCCGCCGTTTCGCGTTGGATTCCCGGCAATGGATGAAATCAGACTTCGAAACGACACCGCACTTATGGCGCTGTTGCAGCGCTTCCCGAACGTCCGACATCTTTTTGCCGGGCATGTGCACCGTACAATTTCAGGCAACATCGGCGGTCTTGGGTTTACGGTGTTTAAAAGCCCCTGCCATCAAATGCCTATGGATTTAACGGGAAGGGACGGTTCTCTGTCCACCGATGAACCTGGCGCCTACGGCATCGTGTTGTTGTCAGCGGATAATGTGGTAGCGCATACAGAAGACTTTGAACAGGCACGGGGACCACATCCACAGCTACAACCAGCCGATGCGTAGCCACATTAAAGCCGGGTCAGGCTAAGAAATTGGGAGCGCGACAGTAGAACTGCTGTAACAAAAGAACAAACCACAAGAGGTATTCATGATAGAGCTACTCGCCAATCCTGCTGTCTGGGTTTCCTTCCTGACGCTCACGGTTCTCGAAATTGTTCTGGGGGTAGACAATGTTATCTTTATTTCTATCGCCTCATCCAAACTGCCACCAGAACAACGCCGAAAAGCCCGAACCATTGGGCTAATTGGTGCGTTGTTACTGCGTATTGGTTTGTTGTTTTCCATCGCCTGGATTGTATCGCTTCAGAAACCTTTGTTCGAGATTTTCAGCCAATCTTTCAGTTGGCGCGACATTATACTGATCGCCGGCGGTGTGTTCCTGCTTTATAAAGCGACAAGTGAAATTTTCGTTGAAATGGAGGGCCCGGAAAACACACAAAGGGTGATTGTGACCGGCTTTGCCTCTGTAATACTGCAAATTATGGTGCTTGATCTGGTCTTTTCTTTTGATTCAGTTATCACCGCCGTCGGCATCGCGGACCATTTGGAAGTCATGATCGCCGCCGTTGCCGTGGCCATCCTGATTATGATGATCGCGGCGGAGCCAATAGCCAAATTTGTAGAGGATCATCCATCGACTAAAATGCTGGCCCTGGCATTTTTGGTGATGGTCGGCGTCGCGTTGGTTGCCGACGGGCTGCATCAGCACTTTGAACGCGGGTTTATTTACGCAGCAATGGTTTTTGCCGGGGGTGTTGAAGGGCTGAACCTGCTTCGCAATCGAAAACACAGGAAGAAGGCGTAGCGCCAACGTCGTATATTTATTTATGCGTAGAGGTGTTTTTTTCACTTGCGGCTTGGTGCGAGACTTTATAGATGATGCTCACCCAATAGGATGCGGGCGTAGCTCAGGGGTAGAGCATAACCTTGCCAAGGTTAGGGTCGTGAGTTCGAATCTCATCGCCCGCTCCATTGGAAATAAAAAAAAACAACAAGTTACAGGCTACATAGTAGCTGGTGACTTGCATTATCACAAAAAATTTTAAGAAATTCCACAACAGAAAGTGTGATTTTTTCTTGGCAAGGTGCACAAAGCTATTCGCTTTGGCCTACCCTGAGCTGCGCCCGCGTCTGTCGTTATCAGATAACTTTTTGAAAAACTGGTATCTAACCATTCAACGAAAAACGCAGAGCGGTTACTTTGAACCCAAACTACCGCATGCTGCGCAGCGGGCAACCCGCAGCGAAATGCCGAAAGCGGCCACTGAAATCCATGTGAAGGCCAATTGTCACCATCCGGGCCAACCACGCCGACAGTCCGATCCGTTCCAAAAGTACCGGGCCTCCGGTTTATATTTTGGAGTGTGTATTCCAGCCTGCGGCCCTCGCCGACTCTCCGACTAATCTGTTATGGCTGATCGAACAACATGCCCCCGGCTCGTCAAAAGGGAATCCGTCCGTTTTACGGGCATCAATAATTAAAGGCCCTGAAAATGCCCGGATCTAAAAATGAACGGATTGGGTGACGTTGAAGCCGCAACCAACCCTCCAAAACCTTACTTTATCTTCTTGCCGGCGATTGCCAGAGCAGGCCTTCCGGCCAGAGAATTCGCAGTTGCCGAGATCTTGGGTTTCACTTGTTTGGGTTTTTTGGTCTCTTTATTGCCGCGCTTGCTATTGCCTTTAGACATAGGGCTTCCTTCGATTTTGCAGCGCCCAAAGTGGATGTCGTCTGGGCCGTTTCGGGGCTGCGGGTTATCCGCTGATCGCTTACGTGTGGCGAAAAGTGGGCTTCTTCTCGTTTTGTTACGCCCTCTTGAAGCCTCGGTTAGATGACGTGTTCAGAGGGTGCGGTGCTTTGAAATCATTGCCGCTGCAGGTGCCTGGAACATTTTCTTGGCCTCTGCAAAATCGTCGTGGGCATTCGCTAGCGATCCGGTCAATGCCGGCCAACACAATTCTGCTCTGGCAAAGGTCACCACTTGCTTGACTTACCATATGTCGTTGCAACCCCATTGCGCCATGCCTTTGTTCCCTTGCAACGGTGGCAAATGCGATCTCCGAAACCGGAACTCACAAATTCCATTTTGCAACGTAGGCATAGGCGGGATTTGGAGATGTCGGCAATCGCCTGTACGACACGATCATCGTCAATGACTGTTTTGGGGAGCTTGAGCTTAGGCTGCATTAGACCAACGTCAACCACGGCCCGCTGCGTTTGGCGGGGTATGGCTCTGGCAATGGCGTATCGCCTAGTATTACTTTTGCGATGTAAGGCGCTGTCATAGCCCGCATCAACGCGCCGTACTTCATATTAAATTTAACTTCGCTCCCGACGCTCAGGTGAGATCGGGTGGTTGTTATGACTGTATGGTCACTGGTTGCTCCGACGAACGTGACACCTTCGGGCATTGTCAGGCCGGTGACGTCAGTATCCTGGAGCCCAATTGCAAGGATTGAACGCGCAGTCAAATTGGTGTCCGGAACGAGACGTGGTAACGCCGGACTGGGATCATCGAACGGAAGAAGCTCTGGTTTGACCTTCGTTTCAATAACTTCGGCGATGAGTGTAAACGCATCCGTATAAAGACCGCCGATCTGATCCCCGGAAACAGGGTCAACGCCCAGAAGGATTGCTTCGCCTAACCGCAGATCATTGATGCGACCTTTAGAATCTGGCCCCAGCGCCCACGGCAAATTGGCAGAACTACCGCCTGAAACGATCCCAACGAAGGCTCCGCATGCACCTTCAATCTCATTCGCCAGGGTCGACAAATAAGCCATTGTTGTCGCTTTGGGCGCCAGATCGCTGAGGCAAGCGAAATTCGCGCCGATACCTTTCAATGCGACCCCTGGCATCTTGACGACGTGCAGCGCCATCGCAACGAGATGTTCTGGCATGATCCCTTCGCGCATGTCACCCATTTCGACCATCAAAATGATGTTGTGGATTGTCTTGGCTCGTATCGCGGCCGCTGCGAGGCCTGCTATAACTGAAATCTCGGTGTTATAGCTGGTCTCGCAGCTCAACACGATCTCGTCCAGCTGGCTAAGCATTGGGGAGCGGATCAAGCAAATAGGGCATTTGATACCAGCCTGACGCATCCTTTTCACGTTGCTTAACCGTGCCTCCGCGAGCCCTGCCACGCCACCTTCGAGCATCGCAGTTGCGACAGCCGGATCACCACAGACGGCCTTGGTCACACCGGTGATTGTGATCACGTGGGGCTTCAGAAGCTCGACGAGGCACCGCGTATTGTGGCGGATTTTGCTGAGGTCAATTTCGATACGCGGTGAGATCATTCCGCCGCCACAACAGGTTTTTGGAGAAGACCCGGATAGGCGGACAGCACGAGTCCAACAAGGCGCGATGTCGGACGGCTGAGAGCGTCGGTAACGGGGAGGTCAAGGTTTTCCGAGTAGTCCTCGATAGCCGCCTTGATCTCCGCCTCGGACATTCCCTCGTGATTAATTGTCACGCCAATCACTTTCGTATCGGCAAAAGCCTCGATCAGTGAAATCTCGCTCGCCGGATCTGGCATAACCATATTTGGAAAGTCACAGCGATGCTTGCGCATGGGCGCGTGCTGAAGAATAACGGCGTCAGGTTGGCTGCCGCGCAAAATGAACGCTGAGGTGCAGAAAGCCGGATGGCTCAGAGCGCCTTGGCCTTCGATCAAGATAACGTCCGGTTGTTCGGCATCAGATGCTGCGACAATGGCTCGCTCGAGCTCTCCACAACAGAACTGAGGCGGCACAGCGTCCATCGCCACACCGTATTTCGCACCTTGCATCAACCCAGTCTGGCCAGTGCCGACCAGAACCGTCTTGATACCTTGCACATTCAAGGCACGTGCAAGAACGGTTGCAGTTGTCCGTTTGCCAATTGCACAATCAGTACCAAGGACCGCGATACGGATCGCCTTAACATCAGCGATGCTACCGTCAAACAGGCGCATATTTTTGCTGGCCTTGGGCTTGCGGATATCTCGGATGGTGACATCTCTGGATTTGGCGAAGGCGGCAATCTCGGGATCATCGCCCAGGTATTCGTGCAACCCACTGACAATATTCATACCGAGTGCAATTGCATCGAGCACAACGCCGCGATCTTCCAACGAAAGCTTGCCGGTAGATGGGGCCATTCCGTAGATCAATGTGTCTGGCACGGTTGCTTCGTGAACAACTGCTGCTTCAATGTCGCCGAAGATAGGAATGTTATTGATGACATTGTCGAGGACCAGACCACTGTCCGATCCGTCGTGGTTACTGTCGATCACCGAAAGAACACGATAAGCCTGTGAATGTCTGATGAGGCCGTTTGCGGTTTTGCCATCAATCTTTGCGAAGTTACCCTCGCAATACACAACCGCGGTGGGTGCTTTAGTAATGTGTTTCTGGTTGATGGTATTTTCAGTTGGCAGGGTTTGAGCACCTCTTACTTTCCGTTGGATGGTATTCAGGGTCTCAAGTTCGGTTTCCATGTTTGGTCCTTTTGGGTGACCTGCGTGCTAGATTTCACTGTGATTGACGCAAGTTTTGAAACTCTGGGGTTCAAAGCCCAGAGCATTGAAGGTTAATAGTTGGGAACGCATTGGCCTTTTGATTTCCGAAAATTCCTGTGGCACTCCCAGCGGTTGCCTGACCTGTCGAGATGAGCGTTGGCAGGCATGTCTATCGCTTCGCATCTATCGCCAGAGGCGGAATATCCGCGTTCGCACTTCCATCCCTTTCCATAGGTCGCGTCATCGAAATAGGCGTTCATAGGGATTGCAACAGCCTCGCACGTGCCATCCTGTTCAACGAAACCGCGTTCACAAGTCCAGGGCTGCCCATAGCCTGATGCATTCAGATAGGCGTTGGTCGGCACCGCAATTAGGGAACACGCGTCTCCAACATCCTCAAACCCGCGATTGCAAAGCCATTCTGAACCGTAAGTGGCATTTGCCAGATAGGCGTTTTCCGGAAGAGTGATTTCCTGGCAGACATCGTCAACCTTTCGATACCCACGCAGGCATTGCCATCGTTCCCCCGATGGATCCAGAAAGCCTCCAACGGGAACAACTACTTCAGCACAAACAGCGTCACCAGTTTCCCGGAAACCATGAAAACATTTCCAACCAGTCCCATAGACCCGGTTCGTCGGATAGGCGTTTTGCGGAATGACAACGTCAACACATGTGTCGCCTTCAACACGATACCCTAAGTCGCACTCCCACCCGTCGCCGTAGTTTTTGGCATGTGCGTTGTCTGGCATAGAGATGGTGGAAGATTGCGCGAAGGCAGGAACAGAAAACAGCAGCAGAGCCCAAATAGCGCAGGTAAGAAGTGCTACCATGTATTGAATATTTTTACTTGGATCTACCGTTCGGCACACGCACGCCAAATTTGGTGTGCGCAGCCGCGGCAAATCAGTATTACGACGCATCAAGTTCAAGCCCTTCAATGCACGCCACTGCAAGGTCGCGGTTCGGCGCTTCAGTTCCTGGCAGTGTCGCCCAGCCCGTGTCCATGACCGCTCTGCGGCGGTTGAAACCAGTGGCGTCTTGAATGGTTGCTAATTTTGCAACGCGTTCAGGGTCAGCAGCCGACATATCCAGGCAAACGGGCACCATGGCTCGTGTGACTTCGTCACTGGCAAAGCTTTTTGCCATCTTCTCGGCGTTGCCGCCGGTTGTCCATCCGCCCCAAGCAAAGCCAAGGATAGTAGCCGCAACCGCGCCTACTACAGCGCCATATACTCCGGGTTTGGTCCATTCTGGAAAAGTCATTTTTTATCCTCCGGCGGAGAAAGCGCCGCCTCACTGTTTTTATGTTTGTTTTAACAGGCCCGATCTTGCGCACGGGCCATATCCAAGTCGCGATGATCTACAGGGTAGAATTGGGACTGGCCTGTTCCCTAGCCCACCTGATCAACAGAGGCGTTGGCCATCTGCGACAAGTTGTAAACCTGAGGTTCGGCAAGACCTTGTCCTGCGCGATGACCTAGTGACCTCCCGTCGGCAACTCTTCGATGTAGCCACCTGTTACAAAGAGATGAAAGAACGTCACAAATGACGTGGTCGTGCGCGATGACATCGGCAACCTTCCAATACACCAAGCCCCCGCGAGGGGCGTGATAGCTGAATTTCATTGATAGTGGTGTGCAATTCTCTTCAGCAGGCGGTGCGCCTGAACGGCAGAAAACGGCAGTCCCTTACCTGACCTACATAGCCACTTGGCCCAATGTTTGCAACCGAACGCGTTTTGACAGGTGGAACACGGGTTCCACACAGCCCGATCCTAGCTTTCAATCTGGACCACTCAAGTGAGGCCACGCGACAGCGGCCACGTGCGCCGCGCAAACAGGCCGGACACATGACCGCATCTGACAAACAACAATCACATCAGAAATGTCTTGCTATGCAGGAGCCAACGGTATGGACCCCGCCGCCCTCGACAGCCGGAAATTGTCGTTGATAAGCCCATCTGATGTCATAGACTCGGTGCACACGCTATGAGGGGCATCAAGGGAATGATATGGAAAAAATCGCGACTGGCGTTTGCCTGACATTCGATGACCTCTTCGTTGAGAACTGGCTTGCGGCATTGCCGATCTTTGAGTCGCATCAAGCCAAAGCGACCTTCTGCGTGACGCAACTGCACAGCGCGACAGCGGGCCAAATCGAAGGACTTCGTGCACTTCAGTTGCATGGGCATGAGATCGGGTTTCATTCTCGAACCCATCCCCGGCTTCTCCCTTACCTGCGCCAGTATGGCCTAGAAAATTGGTTGACCAAAGAGATCGATGCCGGTGTGGAGGAGCATCGCGCAGCAGGATTTCCAGCGACGAGTTTCGCCAGTCCCTTTCACGCGTCCACATGGGAAACGAGGCGAGAGACCGGAAAACGGTTTGAGGTCGTCCGGGCGAAGGGGCCACGCGGCATGACTGCAGATCAGCTGGTTCGGCGGATCTACAAGTCGCCCGGTCGAAACAGTTCGGTCGACAACATCGGATCAATTGATTTTCGACATTCCAGTCAAGGAGGATGGGAATGGATGCAAACCATTCTCGACGCCCTCGTCAAACATCGAGGGGTCGGTATCTTCACCGGGCATGACATCCGAAATGAGGCAACGGGCGAGGGCCGTTACTCCACGCATTCCGACATGGAACGTCTGTTAGGTGAAATCCGAGATCGAGGGTTGAGGTTCTACACATTGACCAATTTCGCACGAATTTCGGCCGGATGAGCTCTTTCCTGAGCCCGGATTTCTGAAAGCTCCGACTTCCCCATTCCCCGATATTCTTGCTCCAATTGTAGTATGCCGCATCGCCGATCCCCACGGCTCGATACGCTGATTTCACGTCACTACCAGACGAAAGGTTCTGCTCAATCTCGGAGTTGTTTCACAACGTCTTCGCCACTGTAGCGGTTTATGGCCATACTGACTTCCCTTCTCAGAAGAAAAAAGTGACCCAATCCTTAGGCGCAAGACAGGGGTCAAAAAGTCAGATTTATGCAGCGAATAATTTCGAGACCAGCTTCATTTCAGCAATACCAATGTTGGGTGGTTCATTGTTGTAAATCCAGCACCATAACATTGCAAAAGCGAGAGCGGGCAGCCGGTTTTCTCGGGTGTGAACATTCAGTAAGCATGAACTTCAATTAGATTGCTGTTTCTTAAGATTAGAATAAGGGGGATTTCGCTTGGCTCCTCATAGGCATACTGGCTGGATGGTATGCTTGAGTTCGGTCGTGTGGGTTGTCTTTTATCTTTTGATAGAGCAATAATTAGTGCCTGAAGCAGCGGAAACGTTGTTTGGGGATGAAATGAGAGAGATACTAAAAATCGAGGAAGAAACCCAATCTGTAAATTTGTCTGTGAGGGACATTGCTCCGCGCGTTTTTGCGGCTACCGATGAGTTGATTTCTAGTTCTGCGGGTTTATTGCGTTCATATGGTCAGTATCTCGACAAGCAAGATGACCCAACAGTTGAGCAGGAAAACAAATTTGCCACCGAAGTTGAAAGCTTGGCCAACACACTTTTGGATGCTTCAAGCACCATCCGGTCTCTTTTGAAAAAAATGAAACTTTTGCCAACTAGATTGCAAATGCCGACACGAACGTTGCTCTCCCTCACACACCTCAAGTGTCGATTTGATAAGTTTTCTGAGAGTTTTCGTGGTGGCGCAACCCCAAGCGGCGATTTCTTGAATGTAAGAAACTCATTCGCAAATGCCTAATCAAGCGGGACCAAGCTGCAAATTGATCGTACGTCGCTTGGTCTGCATTCAAGCTTGCGGAGTAACGCTGCTGGATGCAGTTGAAAGCATTGGTGAAAAAGGTGTGCGCCAAGTGTCGTTGTTCTTTGGCGCAGGGACAAACCCAGAGGATATCTCATTTGCAAAGGGCTGGGAAATCGTTGCTACCGGTGGTGTCGGCGAAGGGCTCTGGTATGTAGCCGAATCCAAAAATGTTGGCCCTCTTGAGCTTAACTTGGCGAGCGAAAGGGTACAGATAGATCCTGCCAAGGCCGAGTTGGATTTACTGTCAGCCGCAAATGCGGCGGTCGCCGTACGCAACGGTGAATGCGCCGACACAGTTCTCACTTGGCTTAAGTATCATTGCACGTCGCATGGCATGAACGCAGCAGTAATTTTGAACAGGGCGAAACCCGATACTGACGAGAAATTTTTAACCACATTAAAAAATGGCCTCAGAAAGGCTAAGTTTAGTTGCGACGTGGTAGTTTTAGATGCGGTAGTACCTCTGGGTAAAGTCGGTTTGCCGCCTGAAGCTCACCCTTATTGCGCACCCGCTGCCCCCGGTAAGGACAGAATGGTTGTTCCGGCGCCCGACCCTTGGTCTTCGCCTTTTGGAACGCCCCTCTTTTATGAAATTGCGCGTGTACGGCATTTGTCTAAAGCCCGCGCAGTTGCAAACATAGATGTTTCTGACTTGCTGGCAGAAGATGGGGATGGAAATATATTTGATCGTGCGGATGAATCTGCAGGTGGAGTGATCTCAATCCTGGGAACACGATGCTATCCGTGGCGAATCCGCAAAGATAAACCCATACATTTTGCGGATCATATTTGTATTCAATTTGACAATGATTCCAAGGTGCAAAAGTGGTGTATTGCGCCTGCCCGCGCTCCCGAAAAATCTGTTTGGCGCGCTGTGCGCGTGGGAAATGCAACGCCTGATAGGTCGCAAACAGCTAGATTTTATCGTTTCATGGCGCTTCGCCATCCGGAACGGTCGGTATCGAAGATCGTACCGAAGTCGTCTCTGGTTGAGCATCGCGATCTTTTAAGACTCTCTCAATACTACTTCAAACACAAACCGGTGCGCGCGCCCAAACTGTCATCGGAGCAGCCAACATCTCAGCGAGACCGTTGCGTGATCGTGACAACGATGAAGAATGAGGGACCATTTATATTGGAATGGCTGGCATATCATCGCGCAATCGGATTCGATGACTTTCTGGTTTATTCAAATGACTGCACCGACGGAACCGACAGTCTTTTAGATCTGCTGCAATCAAAGGGTTTTCTTCAGCACCGCAACAACCCCTTTCGCTCAAAAGGGCTAAAGCCACAGCATGCCGCGTTGCAAGCCGCCGAAAAAGAACAGGTCATTAAAAACTCAAAGTGGGTCGTCTGCATTGACGTTGACGAATACATCAACATTAAGGTCGGAGCTGGCACGCTTGATGATTTGTTTACGGTCATCCCTGACGCCAACATGATATCGATGACTTGGCGGCTTTTCGGGAACGCCGATATTCACGCATATGCAGATCGCTTTATAACCGAGCAATTTACAAGATGCGCGCCCGAACTCGCACGCAAACCACATCAAGCATGGGGCTTTAAGACGTTATTTCAAAACATCGGTCTGTTCAAAAAACTCGGGGTTCATCGACCCAAGGGCCTGAACGCCCAACTTGTGGATCAGATCAACTGGGTCAATGGATCGGGCGAGCCCCTACCGCGCAATCATTACCGAAACGCCTGGCGGTCCACCGTTGAAACTTACGGCTATGACTTAGTATCGTTAAACCACTATGCCGTTCGTTCGGCCGAAAGCTTTTTGGTCAAACGTGACCGCGGGCGTGTCAACCATGTGGATCGTGATCAGGGACTGGCGTACTGGTTTCGGATGAACAACAATGCTGAAGTGGACCATTCAATCGCTAGCAAATCAAAAGCTTTGATGTCCGAGTATGACGCGATAATGGCCGATGAAGAAATAGCTGCTATGCATGCTGATTGCGTTAGGATGCACCAAGAAAAGATAAGAGAACTTTTGGAAGTGCCACACTACGCGGAGTTTTACGCGGCATTGACAAGCCAGCGGCTCGAAAAACTATCCAGAATGCATGTGCATTTTGGCGCCAACGTATTCCTGGCAGGCCCGGAAGTTATTCCAGATGAAATCCTATCCCAGGACCCGGATGAAACGTTTTTTTTCACAGTTTCCAAACGCGAGACGACGCACGAGTAGTCAGACTATACCCCCAATTTCAGAATTCTATCCCGGTAGCTTTTCACGCACGCGAACCATTAAGTTTTCAAACGTATCAAAATTTTAAAATTTCCATGGCCCATGAGGCGGTGAGGGCCTGAACGGCAAAGTCACAAAGACAAAACTCAATAAACAAGAAAACCTGGGGGCCGAGATTGAAAAATAAAGGCCCTTGAAGGGTTTCACATAGATGGCGTTTCGATCTGAATATCTGTTATCTCCGGCTGAGTGGTGTCTGCAATGTTAACGCAATCAATCAGTTGCAACACGGATAGAGTTGATAGTAGATGGCAAAAACACGAACAATCAGAAATGGGGCAAGTGATCATCGCTGCCCGTTGACCAACAAAAAGGTTTATGCGTGATTACTTTCAACCAAGCGATAGCAGCTATGGACCTCGACGAAATTGCTTCGCTTGATACCAGCGCTTTCAGTAAGCAGGATATTCTAAATCTGATACTTCAGCGTTCCGAAATCATCCGTGATCAAGACAATCACAATCGCTATATCAAGGCTTGGACGCAGGGAAATAGCGCTCCGATAATGGAACTCATTGAAAAACTTGGCGCCGATCTAATAGCCAAACGCGCTGGTGCAGTCATCTTTCTCGAATACCTCGAATTGAAACCCATTTTCGAAAAAGCTCCTCCCAAGAAAGTTGCAGATATTGGGTGCGGATACGCTTTTTTTAATCTATTTTTGGCACGCGATTTTGGTTGCGAAGTGGTGCTAATTGATCTGGAGCAAAACGACCACAAGCATTTTGGCTTCGAAAATGAGGGCGCAGCCTATTCAAATTTGGACGTCGCGCGAAGACTTCTGACTGACAATGGATTAGAGGATGGATCGATCTTCACGCTGAACCCTGAAAAAGATAAACTAAACGAAGTAAGAAATGTCGACTTTGCTTTTAGTTTCATTTCTTGTGGCTTCCATTATCCTTGGCAGACTTACCAACGTTTCTTTAAGACCTCTTTGAATAAGGGGGGGGCAGTTATTCTTGATTTAAGGCGCCGCAAATCTTTGGCAGCGCAGGCTGATATGGCAGAACTTGGCACAGTCGAAGTAATTGGAGGATCTGCAAATGGAAGCGCAGATCGGATTATGTTGACGCTTTCGCAGTAATACGCAACCCGATCCTTGCACGAATTGCGCTGCTGCATGGGCAATTATCGAAGGGAGGGCTCATCTCAAGCACCCCGCGGAAACCGTGAATTGCCTGTACGCAGACTCGCTGCACGCATATAGTATCCAAAAAACAGAGCAAGCTTTCAGGAACCCTACATGGTATGTACGCGCGAAGTTGGTACTCTTTGGATTGGTGGCCCCCTGAGTTGGATGGAACAACTTTGCTTGAAGTCCTTTGTAGACAAAGGGCAAAAAATCACACTGTTCAGCTACGAAGATATCCCAAACATCCCAAAGGGTGTTGTTTGGCGCAGCGGGCGTGAGATCATCGATACAGACGACTTCATAAAATACGAGCAGAAAGACAGCTTTGCCCTTTTTGCGGATTTGTTTCGCCTTCACATGTTACACAGGTGCCCTGGTATGATCTGGATTGACACAGATGTTTATTGTCACCGACCTATCGACTGTAGCGACGACTTTGTGATGGCATTCGAGTTACCTGGTGAACACCGCGTGAACAATGCTGTTTTGGGCCTGCCCGCCGACAGTGAAATACTGTCAGAAATGCTGCAGTTTACATCAGACCGCACATCAATCGCGCCTTTTTTGCCTGAAAAACGCCAGCGAGAGATGCGTGCTGCGCGAGATGCTGGAAATCCGGTTCATGTTAGCCAGCAGCCCTGGGGGGTTTGGGGGCCGTTGATGGTCACCCATTTTGTCCACAAACTGGGCCTGGAAAAACACGTACTACCCCTTCAGGCCTTTTATCCTATTACATTTCCCAACCGCGGAAAATTTCTCCGCGATGCAAGCTATGTAAAAGAATACATCACTGACGAAACCACAGGACTGCATTTGTGGGCTTCCAACAAAAAGCCACTAGGTAACAATCACTTTGGCCTTCCGCCTGCAGGTTCCTATCTGGAATATTTGACCCAGCTTCACGGTATAAACACAGCTTTGGCACCAATAAAGGGCCGTGCTAAAGCGAGATTTGACGGTGGGTTAGTAGATGAGCTTGATCTCGACACTGTAGAAACGGTCGCGGATCTGACAGGTGAAGCACGTAGCCTCGTCTTGGCGTTGCATCATAAACATGACTGTGACATCCATTTGGTGAATGCTGATCGACAGGGCAACATATCAAAACACCATCAGGATTGGATCAATGGATATGTTCAGTTTTTGATCGATCATGATGTGAATTCAGACAGCGTTAAAGTGATTGAGAATAAAAAGGATTTACGTCCTGTCGACGTTATTTGTAATCTGCGCGGATTTGGCGATCAGTTCAAAGTGCCGGGACTAAAAACATTTCTGGACAGATGTCTTCATTCAGAAACTCGGCTGTTCATGGATATTCGCAAAAGATCCGGCGCTTTTCCTTTCCTGAAGGATTACGGTAGCTCTGTGGTTCTATCGGACACAGTTGAAGAGGGGCGAAAAGTGTCGCGCGTGATGTTCACGCCAAAGCCGCCACAAGCAAGCGATTCTGAAACCGATTGGGATCGAATTGCACAAGAGTTGGCCGGCAAAAATGGATTCTATCGACGAGGCATTGCTGGTCACTCATTCTTATACATGCCTCGCTCAAAGGACACGCTTGTTGTCACATTTGATAACCTCGACATTGCAATGACCAAACGTGATGATCGTCGGCCGTGGGGGTTTTCGCTAATCGAGAGTCAGGACTGGTCCATGCTGGGTGT
Source organism: Pseudohalocynthiibacter sp. F2068 (assembly GCF_023015645.1). Taxonomy (NCBI): domain Bacteria; kingdom Pseudomonadati; phylum Pseudomonadota; class Alphaproteobacteria; order Rhodobacterales; family Paracoccaceae; genus Pseudohalocynthiibacter; species Pseudohalocynthiibacter sp. F2068. Next base: position 142,912 of record NZ_JALKAK010000004.1, on the reverse strand, counting down.
CTTGGCTGGCGGCTGGACTTGGTATCGCGAACCTTGGGTCTATCAGCAATTCGATGAACTACGCGACAGCGGTTTCTTCAAACAATTCAAGCGCGTAATATTCTACGGAGCATCAATGGGCGGCTATGCTGCGTGTGCATTTTCGGTGGCCGCACCAGGTGCAGACATCGTCGTGATCAGCCCACAGTCGACATTAGATAAGGAAATAGTACCTTGGGAAACACGGTACAAGGTTGCTTGGGATCGTGATTTTTCCGGCGACTTTGGCGATGCTGCCGAAGTTTCAAAAGCAGCACGGAGCGTTTCGATTATTTACGATCCATATGAACCTTTGGACGCAGCACATGCTGCCCGCTTCAAGCATGACAATGTGCGACACCTGCGCGCGCCCCTGATGGGACACAGGTTGGGATCATCCTTGAACCAAATGGGATTGCTATCGCAGATTATTCTCGGCGCATTATCCGGAACACTAACCAGCCAAGAGTTTTATGGTTTGCTTCGCGCCCGCAAAAAATTCCCACGCTATCAGCGCGAGCTTTTCAATCGAGCCGTAGCACGCGGGCACGTTGAACTTGCCCGCACTCTAGGAAACTACATCCTTACAAGAAATGAGAATAACGCAGTCCGCAGAGGGCTCAAAAGCCTTTAGTCAAACATGGCCTTGGGTGCGCAAATCTTATCGGCGAGCCTAAATCCAGCGATGTATCAATTAATTGTTGGCTGTCGAGACAACATCTACCCACACAAAGGCGCATCGCCGTTGGATTTCACGAACACTTCGTCGATGTGCCACTGCCAGTTCGAAAAGGCCCGCATTCGGCTGACTCGATTTCTGCGTATCTCGGCCGCGAACATCGGGCCAAACCTATTCCACTAAAACCGGGCTGTCTCATGGCTGATTTCGATGCCACGCTCGTGCAGAAGATCTTCCACGTTCTTCAGCGTTAGCGGGAACCGAACATACATCATCACCGCCAGCCGGATGACTTCTGAAATTGTTTTGAAATAGCGAAAGGGACTGCGTTTTGTCATCCAACGAAGCTACAAAACCACCCTGCCCGCCTCACGCCGGTTTCTTCTGACTTTGCCCTCGGGGTGCGAAGAAGGCTTCGCCCAAGATTGAGAAGGTCTGCAATTGGCTATTAGAAGAAGCAACTTTGAACGCTTGGCAAGCTAGAGAGAGCCACTGGAACATTGTCTTACTGACAGGCTTCAAGAATAGCACTCAGGCCATCCAGAACCTTAGTCATATAGTCGCTGTCATACCCAGCTTCGTTCTGCAGAACACTTAGGAAAGCGCACGAAATGCCAGTACTCATATCAACTAGTAAAAATTGTCCGCCATATCCCGCGTGCCCGACCAAACGGCCATTTGTCATCAGATGGTTTGAGTATCGGAGCCAATCTTTAGGGGGAAGCAAAGTCACACCTGACCTGGCCAAAGATTTATCCAAAAAATCACGGGCAGCAACGTTCTTACCATCCACACCAATTCCACGGCGGGCGATCAGCAAACCAAACCGTGCCAGATCTTCGGCGCTCATGCACCCACCACCGGAAAATGCTGGCAGGCCTTCAGCGCACGCGCTGATGTGAAAGCTCCCTTCGTATCCCGCTGCATCAACAATATTCTCAATTAATACACTCAAAGGCACTGGGCTGATCTTTGCACAAATCAAAGTCAGCACATCCGTATTCGCAGACTTGTAGTCAGCAAACCCCGATTGATTTGTGAGGTCGTCACCCGTGATCCCATTTGCGAATTCTCGCAGCGTAGGCTCCGGAGCATCGCCTATTGGCAAGCGCCATCCAAGTGCGATTTCCTCGGTGTAGCAACCTGCCTGCGGGTCCTCGTAGTCTTCGGAAAAATCATTGGCAACATTCATATCTAAAAGATTTTGGACGGGTGCTGTCGCGTACCCCGAACCAATGTCCGGCAAGTAATATGAAACAGGTTTGCCTAAATCCAGCAGACCCTGTCCTGCCAGTTTGCCAACGATCAGATGGATATTCATCTTTGATATAGACTGTATCGAATGCGGGTGCTTCGTGCTGAAATCTTCCGCGCATGTTTCATAAAGAATCTGATCGCCCCGCGCGCAAACCAAAGCAGAGAACGCGGGGTGGCTTGTTAAGGCTGCGACTTCAGGTATCGAACCTAAATCACTGTGGTTGCCGTTTTTTGTTAGCGTCAGAACAGTTCTGGCGCGAAACATCAATGCACGGCGGAACAGAAGATGTGCGTTATGAAAGCCATGGCGGCGGTGCTCCGGTTGGTTCCAACGTTGTTTGTTATTTGGCCCAACACTGAGGTCAGGGTTGGAAACAGATTTCGGGAGCCTCATGAAGATCGCCCAGAATGAACTAATACATCGACAGCTAACACTTCCTTTTCGTAGACAAACAGCGGGTTGATTTCGACCTCGGTGATTTGATCCAAATTACTTAGTACAAATTCCGTTAAATTGAACAGAGACATGCACAAAACGTCAAGGTCGACCTTGGGTTTTCCCCGAAATCCTTCTAACAACCGAGATACCTTCAACGACGCAATCGCACCTTTGATTTCTTCATTACTTGTTGGAAGCAACAAGGTTTTGGCGTCCCCAACCAGTTCAACCAATATGCCACCACTGCCAATCGTAATGGCATAGCCAAACTGCGGGTCTTGTCTGATACTAACGAATAGCTCAGCGATCGGTGGCTCAGCCATTTTTTCAATCAGAAAACGGTCTGTAACCGCATCCGGATTATAAGATGTAACTTTCAACCGCATACGTTCCAATGCACCTGAAACGTCTTCAGAATTTTGAAGATCGAGTTCGACAGCTCCCGCCTCGGTCTTATGTGCAAGCTTAGGACCCATCATTTTCAAAACAACGGGGAACCCTATTTGCACAGCAGCCTCGACAACTCCTTTGCCTCTGACATCGGAGCCAGCAGGAATCGAAATATTTGCCCTTGAAAGCAGTTCTTTGCCTTCCACTTCCTCCAGTATTGACAATGTTTCCGGTATTGCTTTGACCTTCAGAAGTTTAGGAGAGTGGGCCAAAATTCTCGATCGTTCTTGCCGCCAATTTGCAGCGGCTGCCATTGCATTCAGTGATTCGTGGACACCCTGCATCGGTGCGACACCTAAATTTATCAGATGGCTACGCGTTTCAGCATCCATGTTCTCAGGAATGGTGGCACAAATTGCTGCCGGGGTTTCGGCCTTTGCAGCAGCATCAGCGAAAGCTATGGCGTCATTTTGATACAAGAATTTGGACTCATCCAAACCAGCTGCCGGGTAGTCCTGAACCAAAATCGTTGCATCGGCGTTGCTCAGAGAGATAGCTTGCTCAAAAACAGGCGCCGTAAATTCTGGCTGACCCCAAATTGGGGTCGTATAGTCAAGCGGGTTTGACACCGTTGCGATGCTTGGCAAAATGCTAATTAGTTTATTGGTGCTGTCTTCATCAAACGGTGGAAACACCAACCCTATGTTTTCCGCATGATCGGCCAACATCGTGGCACCACCACCGGAACAAGTAAAACCCGAAACTCTGTTTCCGCAAGGTGCGCCGACGACACACAGATACTTCAGCGTCTCAAGAAATTGAGATGGGCTTGTGACAGAAATCACCCCGGTTCGCTCAAAAAGAGCCTCGTATAGCTCCTTTGAGCCCGATAATGATCCGGTATGGCTGACCGTGAGTGACCGACCAATGTCAGAGCTTCCTGATTTTAGAGCAACAATCGGAATGTTCAGCTTCAGGGCTTTAAGAGAAACTTGCGCAAACCGGGGGATGTCCTGCAATCCTTCAATATGAACGCCGATTGCCCTTACCGCCGGTTTTTCGCTTAGGATTTCTATGTAATCCTCGAGCGATAAAACCGTCTGATTGCCTGCAGATATCATATACGCAAGCGGGACCGAACGCTGGCTCATCGTTATATCAGACGAAAACATACCGCTTTGCGTGATGATTGCTGCACCATAACCTGGGCAGTCACCGCCATGCGCAAATGGCCATAGTGCTGCATTGTCCAAGTAGTTGATCATGCCATAACAATTAGGCCCGATCAGGGCCATCTCGCCCACTGCTTCTTTTAGCGCGTGCTCAGCCGCTTCCCCTTCTGCACCTGCTTCTTTGAAGCCTGCGGTGTAGCAAACAACCCCGCCAGCCCCCATTGTTGCCAGTTTTTCAATTGTCTGAACTGCTGCATCTCTAGGAACTGCCAAAAACACGGCATCTGGAGCTCGTGGAAGATCGTCGACAGAAGCGAAACAAGATATTCCCGCCAGATCCTCACGTTTTGGATTCACCGGCCAATATTCACCCGAAAATCCGCGCCGGCGCGCTTCGCCAATTGCAACAATCGCATCCGCCCCGCCAACAAACGCAATATGACGCGGGTTAAGTAGCCGATCGAAATTCTTTCGTTGTTCCGGCGTCATGCACCAAGTGGCCTCAGGATAGAGCGTGTAATAATGTGGCGCTGGATTTCCGAAGTGCCGTCCCAAATCCTTTCTAGGCGGGAATCTCTCCACAGACGCTGTATTGGCAATTCTTCCATTAACCCCATGCCACCAAATATCTGAACGGTGTCATCGGCAACCTTGTTTAGCATTTCTGAACAGTAAACCTTGACCATTGCGGCATCCATATCCTGCATGTGGCCTGCGTCGGCACGTTGGACCGCATCTGTTACCAACAAATCGGCCGTGCGCAGTCCTATCGCCATATCAGCCAAACGGAACCCTGTTGCCTGAAAACTACCTATGGGTTTACCAAATTGCTTGCGGTTTGCCGCCCAGTCGGTTGCCAACTCCATAATCCGTTCGGCTTTGCCGCAGCAGGTCGCCCCTACCCAGATACGCCCCATACCAAGCCACTTGCCTGACAATTCCAGACCATTGCCCTCTTCACCCAGAATCTGATCAGGGCCAAGCCGTACATTGTCAAAACTCAAGGCGAAAGTTTTGTACCCACGGTAGCTTACGCATTTATTGCCTTCACGTATGTTAAAGCCCGGCAATCCGACATCAACGAGAAACGCGGTAACACGTTTGCGCGGTCCACGAGTTGTTTCATCGATACCGGTTGTGGCGAACACAATCGCAAAATCAGGCATACAGGGGCCCGAAATGAAGTGTTTTGAGCCGTTCAGTATCCAGTCGTCACCATCACGCCGAGCATTGGTCTTCATACCCATCACATCTGAACCAGCCTCTGGTTCAGTTAAGGCAAACAACTCGCGTTTTTCTCCGGTGACACATGGCGCAAGGTAGCGTTCAATCTGGTCACCTTTGCACGCCAGCAACAATTCTGTCGGACGCCCAATCCACGAATGGAGTGCGTGGCTGGTTTTGCCATACTCGCGTTCGACAACGGCCATTGCAGAGTAATTCAGCCCACCGCCACCGACATCTTCGGGTAAGTTTGAAGCATAAAGACCAACTTCCTTGGCGCGCGTTTCTATTTGGCGGCCCAATTCTTCGGGTACGTCGCCTAAACGATCAACCAATTCTTCATGAGGATAAATCTCCTCCTTCAAAAAACTGCGGACAGTGTTCAGCAAAAGTTCGTTTTCGTGGGAAACCGCGATATTCACATTTTACTCCCGCTAGTCATTCTGAGTTTGGGCGCGTCTGCGCGATAGAACCGTCGACACCCCAAAAGCAATTACAGTTATGGCGATCAAAACAACGGCCGCTGCCGCGACTGTCGGATCAGTATTCTCACGGATGCCGTTCCACATGCGGCGTGGCAGCGTGTAAACGTTGAATTTTGAAATGAACAAAGTCACCACGATTTCATCCCAGGACAGGATGAAAGCAAACAGCGCCCCGGCAAACACTCCGGGCCGAATGGATGGCAGGATAACGCGACGCATCGTTGCCCAGTTTGATGCACCAAGGTTCTTTGAGGCCTGCTCCAGCTTGGGATCGAAATTCGCAAGTGATGCGCTGACAGTAATCAACACCATCGGGCTAGCAAGAATTGTATGTGCGATGATCAATCCCGGATAGCTGTCAAGCAAGCCAAGCGGTATCCAAAGTCGGTAGAACGCCATCGCTGAAATGATCTGGGGAATAATCAATGGCAGCAACAGGAATGCTCGAACCAGTTCGCTGTACTTAGACGACACTCTCCACAAGCCAATGGCGCAAAGTGTTCCCAGAATAGTTGCGAGCAACGCGGTGCTTGATGCGATTATTGCACTTTGTGCAAAGCTGGAAAGCCATTCGGGGCTTGTGAATAGTTTTTCGAAATGCCTGAGCGAGAGTTCCCCCTTGGGCATCGAAAGAAACCGTTTTGGCGTCAGCGATACGGGGATCGAGATGAGCGCTGGCAGAACAAGAAAAAACAGCAGCACCCAGGCGCCAGTACGATTAAACATTGCTAGCATGCTTTGTTTCATGACGTGCTCCCCCCGAATACGGTGCTGAGCTTCATGAATTTCGACATGATATAGAGCAGCGCTAACACGCCGAACAACATCAGTGCAGCAAGCATCGCGGCGGTGCCCCATTTCAATGTCACAAGCAGTTGTACGGAGATATATTCAGCAACCATCAGCACCTTGCCGCCGCCAAGGATCGCAGGTGTGACATAGAAGCCAAGGCTTAGAATGAAAACAAGCAGGCAAGCCGCCACGATTCCGGGTTTGGTCAGAGGCAGATAAATGCGGAAAAATGTTTGCGACCCTGTGGCACCCAGATTTCGCGATGCACTCATTACCCGGGTGTCCAGCGTTTGCATGTTTACCAAAAGGGGCAGCACGGCATAGGGCACCATGTAGTGTACCATACCGATTAAAACACCGAGCTCGTTACGAACAAAGGCGACAGGTTCACTGATGATATTGAGGGTTTCTAACGCATTGTTCAAAAGGCCATTGTGACCAAGCAGCATCAACCACGAAAACGTACGCACCAGAATGGATATCCAGAAAGACACCAGTAACAGCGTCAGCATCAGTTTTTGTCGTTTTTTGTGCGCGTGCACCATGGCGTAAGCGATTGAATAACCAAATGCGACACTGATGATCGTAGTGATCAGACATATCCGGAAAGTTGTCCAGATAATGCGAAGTAAAGTGTCGTTGGTATATAGCTTTTGATAATTTTGCAGGCCCGGCTCTGGATCCGTCAAGCTTAGCCAAAGAATGTTCAGGATCGGCCCCAGATAGAGAACAACCACCAACATCAAAAAAGGCGCGACCAGCACCCAGCCAGGGCTTACATGTTTACGCAGGGAGTCGATCACTGAGTGCGCCTTTTAATTCAAAAATTATCTTTGATCAGCCCAGCCCGGTGATCAGGAAGAGGTATCGCCGGGCTGAGGCCTTTGGCTTAGCTGATCGCTTCAAGGAAAGCGTTCACTGCATCGCCGCCGTTCTCACCCCACCAGACCGGGTCGTTAAAGGCGACATTGTCGATGTTCATCGCTGACGTTATCGCATAGGGCTGCTGGTCTTCGGGGATCATGGCAAATGCCTCTGGGTTTGACGGTGTCATCCCCAAACACTCAAGCAGCTGAAGCTGCGCAGCAGGATCTTGCGCCGTGGCAATAAACTTCATTATTGCCTCGCGGCCCGCCGGATTACCCTTTGGAACAATGTAGGCTCCGGGCATCGCCAACGCTTCGTTCATTACCAACTTGTAGCGATCATCTGTGTCGATCTCGATGTTGCGGCCACGGTTTTGCCAGACCATACCCATGGAAACTTCGCCATTCACAACCATCGAATGTGCCTCGGACCCAGAACCCCAATAAAGGCTGTCGTCCTTCATGGCCACCAGCTTGGCCAGCGCACGATCCATATCAAGTGGGTAGAGTTCGTCTTTGGAGACACCGTCCGCCATCAAAGCCGCTTCAAGAGAGCCATTGGCCCATTTGTAAAGCGAACGTTTGCCAGGGAATTTTGCAGTATCAAAAAAATCTGCCCACGAGTTAGGGGGGGTATCGCCATATGCCTCGGTGTCGTAAACGAACGCATAGCCGTAAAGGATGATCGATACACCGTGCTCTACAGCATAGTTTGGCAAGGTTTTTGCCTTATCAACAACGTCATAATCGATCGCTTCAAGATGGCCTGATGGCCCAAGCGCGATTGCGTCAAACAGGTCTCCGTCGCAAACATCGGCTGTGACATTTCCACTGTCCACCATTTCCCTGATTTTACCCTGCAATGGGCCAGAGGTGTCAAAGCGCAAAGGCATTCCTGTGGCTTCTTCAAATGGTTTACCGATGGCATTGCCGTGGCATTCCTCGGATTGACCGCCCCAGTTCCACATTACGATCTCGTTCGCTGCAGCCTCGGCATCGCCGACCATAACTGCAGAAGAGGCCACACCCGCCATCGCACAAAGTGTGAGGAAAGACCGGCGGTTCATTCTTCCGGCTTTGAACGCCTCAGCCCCTTCGAACAGTGTTTCGCGCATGAATTGCTTGTCTTGCATAATGATAACTCCTTGTTGGTGTTAACGAGCTTTTGCTCTTTTAGCTGGCGCCATTTTCTGACGCTCAAATTGATCGTGATCTACCCGTTCCTTAGCTTAACTGTTGCCCTGTCTTCCCATGTCAAATCGACTGCTTGTCCTTCTTTAAGCGGGTACCTGTTTCTCCAGGAGTCGACATCAACCTCCAACTCCTCGTCGCCTTCGACGGAAACCATGAATTTCTGGACCGAGCCAAAATAGGTGATTGAGCGAATTGTTCCCGTAGCGCGGGCGGTGACATCTCCCTGCCCCGCCGGGTGAATATCAATCTTCTCTGGACGAAGAGCATGCAGCCCGTCTTTGAGATTAAGAAAGTTGCTTTTCCCAAGGAAACTTGCCGCGAATTTCGTTTCCGGCTTCTCATACAGTTCTTGCGGTGTTCCAACCTGCTCAATTGCACCATCCTGCATGATCACGATGCGGTCAGACATTGACAGCGCTTCTTCCTGATCATGTGTCACGTAGACGAAAGTGGTACCGACACGGCGGTGGATATCTTTCAGTTGCTCCTGGACTTCGACGCGTAGTTTTTTGTCCAATGCACCCAGAGGTTCATCCAACAGCAAAACCGGAGGGGCAAAGCAAAGCGCGCGCGCCAGCGCAACCCGTTGCTGTTGGCCACCAGAGAGCTGGCCCGGTTTGCGTTCGCCAAATTCATGCAATTGAACTAGGTCCAGCATCTCATCAACACGGGCAGATATCTCAGCCTTAGGGCGCTTGCGAACGTCCAGTGCGTAACTAATGTTTTCACGGACTGTCATGTGTGGAAACAGCGCATACCCCTGAAAAACCATACCAAAGTTGCGTTTTTCAGCGGGCACATTCGCGATTGACAACCCATCAAGCTCGATGTCGCCGGAAGTTATATCCAAAAACCCTGCAATCATCATCAACAGGGTTGTTTTTCCCGATCCCGACGGACCAAGCAGTGTCAGAAACTCACCTTGCTGAATTTCGAGATCAACATCGTCTACCGCGACAAAGGATCCGAATTTCTTTTGCAGTTTCTTCAGTTGAAGACTGCCTTGTGCGTTGTTCCCACCCACCATTTATTCGGTTGCTCCGCGCAACTTAAGCTTAATGCGAGCTTCGGCCGGGTTTATTGCGCGTCCGCCCATACGTTCTATAATTTCAATCGCACGCGTCACTAACTGACCGTTTGTGGCCAGAACCCCACGATCCAGATAAATGTTGTCTTCAAGACCAACGCGAACATTTCCACCCATAGCCACTGCCGCTGCCGCCATTGGCATCTGCATGCGTGAAATTCCAAAACTTGCCCAGCTTGCGTCCGGCGGAAGGTGGTCTTTCATTACCTTCATGGTATCGACGCTTTGATCTGCGCCCCAAGGAATGCCCAAGCAGATTTGGAACATGGGTGGATCCGCAATCAAACTTTCCGCAATCATCTGACGCGCAAAACGAATGTGACCCAGTTCAAAAACTTCAAGTTCGGGCTTCACACCCCAATTGCAGGTTAACTCGGCCATTTTTCGCAAAGTCGGCGGTGTTGAGATGTAAATCTCGTCGCCATCTCCGAAATTCAGAGTGCCACAATCCAGTGAACATATCTCGGGCATACATTCCTTGATGTGAGCAAGCCGTTCTTCAGGGCCGATCATGTCGGTACCCGGACCCGGCATTGCAGGATTATGTGCATCGGGCACCCAATCTCCCCCCATTCCGGCGGTCAGATTGATAATGACGTCCGTGTCGCTGTTGCGAATACGATCAACGACCTCTTTGAACAATTCAGGGGCGCGCGAACCCTTGCCCGTCTCTGGATCCCGAACATGGATATGCGCGACTGCGGCCCCGGCTTTTGCTGCCTCTATTGCAGCATCCGCAATCTGTTTTGGTGTGATAGGAACATGCGGGCTGCGGCCAGTTGTATCTCCGGCTCCTGTAACCGCACAGGTAACAACGACATCGTAATTCAAGCGCAATCCCCCCCTTATTTGACACCATCTTGAGGCGGAGTCCTTTTCTGCATGTCGATTTTTCGTCGAATCAGCTATACTTATGGCGAATATTCTCACTATCGAAGAAATATTGTGAAAGGGCGGGAAATGGATCTTGATCAGGACCCACAAACCAAAGCCATTGGCATTGCCTGTGTCTTAATTCCGCGTTTCAACATGATGACATTCACGAGTCTGCTCGAACCAGCTCGGATCGCAAACTACCTTTCACCAACACCGTTGTTTACTCAGGAGTTCTATTCTTTCGATGGTTCAGAAGTCGCGGCAAGCAACGGATTGTCTGTCAAATGCGTTCCACCGCCCGAGAAACTAGGGCGCAACGATATCGTTTTTGTATTAGGCAGTTGGGGTGGTGAGCACTATGCCAATACAAAGCTTTTTTCATGGCTTAGGCTGCAGGCACGCCTTGGAGTACGACTCTGCTCTGTAGAGATTGGCAGCTATATTTTTGCGCGCGCCGGGCTGTTGTCGGGCAAGTCTGTCACGACGCACTGGTCTTATTTGGCAGGGTTTCAGGAACAGTTTCCCGATGCATTGGCGACGGAACAATTGTTTACCGTAGACGGACAGATAATGTCCTGCTCGGGCGGAACAGCGGGTATCGATCTGATGTTACACATCATCCAAGACGAATATGGAGAACGACTAACTGGCGAAATTTCGGACCAGATTATGCACCACCCTGTCCGCCCACCCGATGCACCGCAACGCATGACACTGGGGCGTGGAATCGAAACACTAGCACCAGATGTTCGCGCTGCAATCAACATCATAGAAGCCTTTATCAGCGAACCTCTTACTGTTCCCGAGATCGCTGAACAAATTGGTATTTCCCAGCGGCAACTTGAGCGGCAATTTAAGAAGGCAATGGGCTGTAGTGTCGTCCAATTTGGCTTGCTCCTTCGCTTGCAGCATTCACGGGTATTGTTGATTTCAACCGACTTGGGGGTTCGCGAGATTGCAACTGCCTCTGGTTTCAATTCACTTTCACATTTTGCCTTTGCCTTTAAAAAATGTTTTGAGCGCAGGCCGAGTGAGTATCGAATGGCTTGGCCGGAAAATGACACGGCACCCCATTGGCCAGGGACGCTTTCAAAATTCCTGGATACACTTGAAGTCAACCACCGACTAAAACAGGCACAGCGTTCAGGGTACTAGGCCGTGTCGCGAATGGCGCGTAAAACTGCAACGATCTGACGGTCGCGTTTTGCCGCCATCTCTTCGAAACCGCGATCACCGGCAATTTTGTTGCACCCATCAACCATCCGGTCGCGCAATTCCTTGGTCAACTCGGGCGCCTCCAATCGAGTCCAAGGTAGTTTTAGCGCGGGTCCAAACTGATCAAGATTTGTGGCCATTCCACCTGCCCCGCACGCCACGTGAAATGCCATGCATTGCCCTTGAACCGCCATACGGGGCGCCGGGCCGTTAATAAGCGCAATATCGATGTCTTCCGGCGTCGCTTCGCCGTTTGCTACCATGTGCAAGGCTTCGCGCCACAGTGCCTCTTGAAGCCGTGTCGCCACAAATCCGGGAATTTCCTTTTTCATGACCAACGGCACTTTACCCGCGATTTTATAGAATTCTTCGGCCCAGAGTACGGCCTCTGGAGCTGTTTTTTTTCCGCCGACAATCTCGACCAAAGGCAGAAGATATGGCGGATTGAATGGATGCCCAATCACCGTTCTTTCGGGAGTGGCGCAGCCAGCCTGAATATCGGTCATCATCAGACCCGATGTTGATGATCCGATCACAATGTCAGGTGGCACGATCTGCCCAAGTTTTTTGTAGAGCGTCTGTTTCATTCCCAGATTTTCTGGCGCGCTTTCCTGAATGAACTCAGCGCCTTCCACGGCCTCGTTCAAGTTCGTTACGATCTTGAGTCTGTCCAGAGAAGCGCCAGACGAAAGACCAAGATCGGTTAGGCTTTTCCACGCAGTTTCCAGTATCGCCATAAAGGCGGGCGTTTCGTCTTTATCATGAAGATAAAGCGTTACATCGTAACCGCGTGCAAGAAAATGGGCGGCCCAGCCGCCGCCGATAGGGCCACCTCCGATACTGGTGACCCTCGTAACTTCATTCACAGCAGGAAGCATCTATTTGCCCTTAAAGCTGGGTTCGCGTTTTTCAACAAAAGCAGCAACCCCTTCAGCCGCATCTTCTGACTTCAGCATTTTGCGATAGGTAGGCATTTCGTCTGTCCGCATTTTTTGGAACGCCTGCTCCAACGGCACACATTCAATTGCACGCTGCACTTCTTTGACACTTTGCATCGCTAGCGGGGCAGACCAAGCAATTGAGTCAGCCCATTCACGCGCTGCTTCCATAAGTTGGTCTTTGGGTACGACCTTGTTGATCAGTCCATAGTGTGCTGCTTCTTCAGCACTCATCCGTCGACCGAGCAGAAACATTTCCATTGCAATGTTGTGAGGAATACGACGTGGAAGCCGTTGCAAAGCTCCAGCGTCCGGCACAATTCCGAGAGGCATTTCTGGTAGGCCGAACTCGACATTGTCGGCTGCGATAATCAGATCACACGCCATGGCAAGCTCGAACCCGCCGCCTATCGCAAGGCCATTCAGGGCCGCAATGACAGGTTTGTTCAGGTTCCAGTTTTCAGTTAGACCGGCGAAACCGCCGTCTCCATAATCGGCAGTCTCCCACCAATTGTCCAACTGCATCTCGCCAGCGTTTAGTGCTTTCAGATCCCAGCCTGCCGAAAACACACGGTCGCCTTCGGCTGTTAGAATTCCAACCCAAAGCTCAGGATCATCGCGCAACTCCGCAAAAGCGGCTCCCAAGGCCTGACTCATCGGTATGTCGATGGCATTTACCTTTGGTTTGTTCAGTTTCACTTCCAGAACGCGACCGTTCCGGGTTACCTCGACACCATTTGTCACACGTTTCTCCTAATTCAAGTTATGCGAAAGCAGGAATGACTTCGTCGCAAAACAGCTCGAGTGAATGCTTTTGTTCAGCCAATCCAAGCCCCATGCTCGCGTAGTAGATGAATTCATCTACACCGCGTTCTTCGTATTGCTTCAGCTTAGCGATCACCTCTTCGGGTGTGCCGAACATAAGGTTCTGCGCCAGCATGTCCGGATCATACTCATCGCGGTTCTCTAAGCTTTCCAGTGGAATCTGTTTGGCAAAACCATTGACCACATCATCAAGATTCTTGAACAGGTTTTCAAATTGGCTGAGCTGCCTGCGGGCTGCAGCGATGGGCACACCTCGATCCGAAGGTTTATCGTAGACAGCGGTATGGCGCATCATTGCGATAATCGGGCGTTTGGCACCGGGGTTTGCCTCCATCGCTTCGTCTAACCGCTGCAAGTAAAGATCAACCTCGCTCATTGGGCGGGTCAATGGCCAGGACATGATATTGTAGCCGTGTTTGACAGCATAATCGAAGGTGATTGGCGCACGTGCTGCCACCCATATTGGAGGATGAGGTTGCTGTAACGGTTTGGGAACAGAGGTTGCTTTGGGGAAGGACCAGAACTCACCGTCATGTGCATAATCCCCTTGCCATAACGCCAGTACTGCCGGCAGCATTTCATGCATGTATCGCCAAGCATCAGACTGTTTGAGCCCCGGATGCATCCGGTCAAATTCACGCTGGTAGGCACCTGATCCAATGCCAAACTCCAAACGTCCACCGCTGATCAGATCGGTCATTGCCGCTTCGCCCGCCAAACGAATTGGGGTCCAGTACGGGGCAACTGCAACGGCGGTACCCAACCGAATTTTTTTCGTATGCTCACCCCACCATGTCAGTATCTGGAACGGGTTCGGAGCAATCGTCATTTCCATCGAATGATGCTCGGCCGCCCAGACTATGTTGAAACCGCCCTTGTCCGCCATTTTGACCATCTCAAGGGTGTGCTGCTGCACATCGGTCATGTCCAGACTGTCATCAATCCGTTCCATGTTTATTGCGAGTTGGAATTTCATGTTCAGAGCCTTTCTCGTTCTGCCAGTAACCAGTTTATTTGGTCTTCGGCGTGGCTATTCTTTTTCAGGTGATACGCGTTTCACCGCATGACGAATGGGTTTGAGATTGGTTCGCTTGAAGTATTCATCCAGACGGTTTTTGGTCGGGTGTAGTCATACATCGCCTGAAAGCCGCTTTCGCGACCGTAGCCAGACCCTTTGATGCCGCCGAACTCGGCTATGGGTGAGACGACACGGTATGTGTTGACCCAGACAATACCAGCCCGCACAGCCTTGGCCATTCGCAAGGATCGGGCGCTGTCTTGGGTGAAGATGCCTGCCGCAAGGCCATGAACCGTATCATTCGCAAGTTCGATAACTTCGTCTTCATCGCGAAAGCGCAGAACACTCAGCACCGGGCCAAACAGTTCGGTATCCACGATGCGCATGTCCTGACGCGGACAGGCAATTATTGTGGGTTCGTAGTAAAGCCCGCCCATCCCTTCGGGGCGCTTGCCACCGCATAAAAGTTGCCCGCCTTCGGTTTGGGCATGGGCGACTTCGCGCTCGATATTTTCCAGTTGGCCTGTTGTGCAAAGCGGACCCATCTGGGTTTCTTCCATCAAAGGATCCCCAATTACGATATTACGCGCCATTTCTGTCATCTTTTCCAGAAACTCATCGGCAATATCTTCGTGCAGATACAGACGAGAGCCAGCGACACAGCTTTGCCCGGTCGCACCAAAGATGCCCGCAATTGACCCGTTCACAGCGCTTTCGATGTTCGCATCATCGAAGACAATGAATGGGGATTTTCCCCCAAGTTCGAGCGAGACTTCCGCGAAGTTTTCAGCAGAATTGTAAAGAACATGCCGCGCTGCATTCGGGCCGCCCGTAAACGAGATACGCGCAACCAGCGGGTGCGAGGTCAGGGCCTTACCACACGGGTCCCCGTGGCCCGTCATGATATTAACGACGCCTGCCGGAAACCCTGCCTGTTCAATCAGTTTGCCAAATTCAAGCATTGCGGCAGAGGCGTGTTCAGAAGCTTTCAGAACAACCGTGTTCCCCGCCGCAAGCGCCGGCCCCATCTTCACAGCAACAAGAAACAGCTGCGAGTTCCACGGTACAATTGCAGCGACAACACCAAGCGGTTCGCGATTGGTAAAGACAAAAAGATCAGGTTTGTCGATTGGCAGGGTTTCTCCGCTGATCTTGTCAGCACAGCCAGCATAGAAGTGAAAAAACTCGGCAATGTATTTCGCCTGCCAGCGCGTTTCCTTCAGCATCTTTCCCGTGTCGATAGACTCTGTCCGGCCTAGTTCTTCGGATTTCTCGGCAAGCAAGTCAGCCAGACGACGCAAGTGCTTGCCGCGTTCTGTCGGCGTCATGGAGGCCCAGGGGCCTTTGGTAAATGCGTGATGTGCGGAACGAACGGCCCGATCAACATCTTCGGCAGTTGCCTCCGGAGCGCGCGACCACACCTTGCCAGTCGTCGGATTAATACTGTCGAAGGTTTTCCCGTCAGACGCATCGACCCAATCACCGTCAATGAGCATCTGGTAGGTTTGGATATCCGTCATAGCGCCCTCGTCCCTGTCTGTTTCGATTCCTATTCTTATCGGTTCTTTCCAACAAACATGCGATTTATCGCCTTCTTGTGTCGAAAATTACCAAATGATTGATCCCCTATGAAGTCTAGCTTGAGTTTAGGGAGGCTCCACAAATGTCAAAGAGAAAGCAGGTTATTGGTGGACCGCTAGAGATTGGTGGGCGCGTGCTGTCATTGTCTCGTGCAATTCGGGCGGGAGATTTCGTGTTTCTGACAGGCCAGATCCCAATGCAAAACGGCGCACCGATGACCACTGGGACAGTAGAAGATCAAACCCGTGCTATTCTCGAAGACATCAAGATAACGCTGGCCGAAGCCGGGTGTGGTTTGGAGGATGTCGTGAAAGCGATGGTCTGGCTCAGGGACCGGGCTGATTTTCCGGGCTTCAACGCAGTCTATGGCGCGTATTTCCCGAAAGAGCCGCCAGCGCGCTCCGCAGTCGTCAGCGATTTGCTCGTCGATGTGCGCGTCGAGATCGAAGTCGTCGCCTACCGCCCGGTGAAAGTAGAAATTTAGATGAAGAGTACCGCACATGATGGCACCGTATTCGAACAATATGGACCCCAAGCCAAAGAGGCTGTCGTTTTGATCCATGGGTTAGGCCTGAACCGTGAAGTCTGGCAATGGCTGGTTCCGGCACTTAGCGACAACTACAATGTTATCACCTATGATCTTTTTGGGCATGGCGACAGCGCACGACCGCCTTGCCCCCCGTCGCTCAAGATGTTCTCCGATCAACTACGTGAATTGTTGGACTATTGCGAGATATTGGCCGCCGCTGTTGTTGGGTTTTCGCTTGGTGGCATGATCGCACGGCGGTTTGCACAGGATGAACCTGAACGTGTTTTGGCGCTCGGCATTCTGCATTCACCACATCAACGCACAAAAGAAGCGCAGGCGGCAATTTTGAAACGCGTAGACCAAGCCCGAACAGACGGGCCTGCTGCTACGGTTGAGGCTGCCCTGGAGCGTTGGTTTACAGATGATTTTCGCCAAACGAACCCAGAAACAATGAACCTTGTACGCTCTTGGGTACTAGCCAACGATCCGGCGGTTTATCACACCATTTACCGGGTATTAGCTGATAGCATTGATGAAATTACCTTACCAAAACCACCCATAGCCTGTCCGACAATTGTGATGACCGGTGATGAAGACTTCGGCAACGGACCAGAGATGGCTCAGGCAATTGCAGCGGAGATCGAGGGAACTGAGACATATATTCTTAAAGGCCTGCGTCATATGGCACTTGCCGAAGACCCAGCAACCACAAACCTCCCTTTGAAGGGGTTTCTGGATCGTGCGATTGTAAAGGGTGAAGGTTTATGAACAGCACGAGTGAAGCAGGTATTCTCAAAGGGCTCCGCGTGCTGGATCTTAGCCGGATGTTGTCTGGCCCCTACTGTACAATGATGTTGGCTGATCACGGCGCGGAGGTGATCAAAATCGAAAGCGCGGGCGGCGATACAAGCCGAAACAATGGCCCGTTTCGTGATGATGACCCGGATCATGAATGGGCTGGATATTTTGTCAGTCTGAATCGCAGCAAGAAAAGTGTTCAGCTTGATCTTAAAACCCGTGAAGGAAAAGCCGCCTTTCGAGCTTTGGCAGCAACAGCCGATGTGATCGTTGAGAATTTTCGCCCTGGCGTCATGGAGCGGTTGGGCTTGTCGTACGAGAGCCTTGCCGAAATCAACCCGCGCCTCGTCTATGCTGCAATCCGTGGCTTTGGTGACCCGCGTTCGGGCGAAAGCCCATATGCTAACTGGCCCTCTTACGATGTGGTTGCGCAGGCGATGGGGGGCATTATGGGACTAACGGGTCCGGATGCGCAGACGCCGACCAAGGTTGGGCCCGGAATTGGCGATGTCTTCGCGGGTTTGATGATGTGCTTTGGCATTATGGCTGCCCTACGGGTGGCAGAGGCGACAGGTAAGGGCCAGTTCGTTGACGTCGCTATGTATGACGCCATGATTAGCCTGTGCGAGAGAGCGGTTTATCTACATGATTTTAATGGTTCAGTCCCCGGCCCTGAAGGTAATGATCACCCCTTTCTTGCGCCCTTCGGTCTGTTCCCGGCTAAAGACGGCGATGTAGCAATTGGGATTGTGGACGACGCATTTTGGCGCGCCTTGACCAAGGCAATGGAATTGCACGAACTTGGAAACGATGCCCGCTATGCAACACGAAGCGCACGTTCTGCCAATTCTAAAGAGCTAAACGCGTTGGTTTCAGTATGGACGAAATCTTTCACCAAGGCAGAGTTGTCACAAAAGCTTGGCGGGGTAATACCTTTTGGACCTCTTAATACAATTGCAGACATCGTTGCTGACCCGCATACATCGGCACGGGAAATGCTCGTCGATGTCCCGCATCCTGACCCGAATGCGCGGCCCTGGAAAGTTGCTGCTAATCCGCTTCGTTTTAGTGCGTCACCTTTGCCCGCACCCAAAACACCACCGCGAATGGGGGCCGACAATAACGAATTTTTAACAACATCTGCGCTGATACAAATATCAATCGACAAGCAACGCGAGCTTCGCGACGCGTTTAGCACATTCGCAACAGGCGTCACCGTTGTCACGACCCGCCAATCAGATGGAACACCGCGAGGTTTCACCGCCAACTCTTTCACTTCCGTTTCGCTTGACCCTCCACTTTTGTTGATATGTGTCGCAAAGTCTGCCCTTAGCTGTGATGTCTTCATCGCATCTGATCATTTCGCGATCAATGTTCTGAGTGAAGATCAAAAGGCAACCTCCGGATTGTTTGCTTCCCAGCAAGCCGACAAATTTGAAATATCTGATTGGCATTCTGGTACCTCTAACATGCCGCTTTTAGACGGCTCGTTGGCCAGTTTTGTTTGCTCAAAAGAAAAACTGATAGACGCTGGGGACCACATCATTCTGATTGGTCGTGTCGTTGATTTTGCTGAAAATGACGGCTCACCTCTGGTTTACTTTAAAGGTAACTATTTTTCTGTCGGGCTAGAGGAACAACTGGTCTCGGCAGCTTCGCATTCTGGTGATCTGACGATAGGGGCTATTGTTCAGCAAGATCAGAAACTGCTTTTGGTGGTTGAACCAGACAGTTCGTTCACTGTGCCGAAAATTTGTGGCAAATCAGCGAGCCTCGAAAGTTTGCGGGATCAATTGCGGCGCGATAATTTGAACCCGGTCCTGGATTTCTTATACGCGGTTTATCAGGACAGCGAGACCAGGGCGCACGGCATCTTCTACCATGGTACAGTTAAAGGAGATGCGCCGGAACGGTCAGCCTTTTTTCCCTTGAAAGACGTACCACTTGAAAAGATCAAAAGCCAGGCTGAACGCAGTATGCTTAAACGCTATATAAGCGAATTCCGTCACGGAAGTTTTGGTATTTATCAAGGCGATGAAACCAAAGGAACGGTTCATCACGTCACAAAAGTTGAGCCGTCAAGACACTGAAATAGGAAGCAACATGTTACCAGAACTCAGAAAAGTTGTTACTTTTGATGAAGATATTCACCGCGAGGGGGGAAGGGATCGCTGATCCGGTGTTGCACATCATTGGTGTCGCGGCAGTTGTCCGGAACCCTTGGGCTGGGCGTAGTTATGTCGAAAATCTGTCTCCTGAAATTCAGCGAATGCCACCACCCCTAGGCAAGATGTTGACGAATAGATTGATTGCCCTCGCTGGTGTTGTCAGACAAATGCGAGGCAGTCACTTCTAGGCCAGTTGTGCGACTATTTATGCCGCGCAGAGTTGACGCCACTCAGCGAGAGCGACGGTGCGGTTGAGCTTGAAATTATCGCGTGAGTAAAGGTGACGTTCATGGTTGAAATGATTGCAAACGGAGGCCTGTACTGAGACGAATTTCTGCATGCTTCGCATTCGGCGGAAGCGCAGCATGGCTCGTTCTCGTCGCCGAAACGGAATGTATGAATTCTCAACCCGGTTGTTCAGCCAACGGCCGGTTTCTTGTCTGTCAGCATTGCCGATGATCTTCATCGCGGCGCCGTAAGACCGCTGTAGATCGGTCACGACGACATTTGGCTGGCCAAAACGCTTCATCGTTTTTTGAGGAAATTCAATGCTGCTTTGCGATCACGTTGCTTGGTGACATAGCTTTCAAACACCTCGCGCTCATGATCCACAGCGCTCCAGAGATAGTGGGTTACACCGTTGATTATTACGAACACCTCGTCCAAATGCCATTGCCAATTTGAACGAGCACGAAGTTGCTGAACCCATTTTCTGCGGATTTCAGCGGCGAACAACAGGCCAAACCGGCTCCACCAAAACCGGATGGTTTCGTGGCTAGCGTCAATGCCACGCTTATGCAGAAGGTCTTCAACATTGCGCAACGAAAGAGGGAACCGGACGTACAACATAACTGCCAGCCTGATAATCTCTGGCGACGTTTTAAAATAGCGAAATGGACTGCGTTTTGTCATCCAGCGAGGCTACGAAACCACCCTGCCCGGCTCAAGTCGGTTTTGTCTGACAGTGCCTCTTGGTGGGCTAAGGGGAACCTCCTGCGGAACCTGAAGGTGCCATCTGCGAGTTCATCAAGGTGTTTTAGGGTAACCTGCTTGCACATTTAGTTGCTCCCAAGGACGCATTTTGTGTCCATGATGTGTTACAGCTGTCCGGTAAATCCCTTAAAATCAAGCATGTATGATGATTTTATCGAAAAATGGTGCCCCCACACGGCATTGAACTTCTATATCAAGTCGTAACAATCCACTCCTTTTTTTGATATTTCCCTTAATTAGCGGACTTTAAGGCATTTCATCTGGTTTCAAGCTGCATCAATATATACTATATGTAGAGGTGGATTGGCAGGGGGATTGATTTTGATACTCCACAAGTTGACGGCAGCTTTAGTTCGCAATGCCACGCCTGGTAAGTACTCGGACGGCGGTGGTTTGTGGTTAGTTAAGAGAAATGATGGAGGCGCACAGTGGGTGCTAAGGGTTACGGTTTACAGCAACCGTAGAGAAATGGGCCTTGGGTCGCTATCTGCCGTAAGCCTTAAAGAGGCGCGACAGGCTGCTGAAAAATGGCGCGCGATTGTTCGTGATGGCAAAGACCCGATCAAAGAACGTGAACGCCAACGACGCGAGGCGGCAAGAGAACGGCATACCCTAGCAACCGTTGCCGCTGAGGCCTTCGAAGCTCGCAAGGCCGAACTTAAAGGCGATGGTAAAGCTGGCCGATGGTTCACGCCACTTGAGCTTCACGTTTTGCCCAAGATTGGAAATATTCCAATCGAGGAAGTTGACCAGCAAGACATCAAAAGGACCTTGGCGCCGATTTGGCACATGAAAGCCGACACAGCACGCAAAGCGATGAACCGCCTCGGTTTAGTTCTGCGTTTCGGGGCAGCGATGGGCTTAGATGTTGACCTTCAAGCGACAGAAAAGGCCAAGGCATTGCTCGGCAAGTCCCGCCACGTTCCACAGAACGTTCCTGCCCTACACTGGAAAGACGTTCCGGAATTTTATGAAAGCCTCTCTGACGGTTCCATTACACATTTGGCGCTAAGGTTACTCATACTCACGGCTGGCACGAGGTCCAAACCCATTCGTTTTCTCCGCGTCGAGCAAATCCAAGGCGACCTTTGGACTGTTCCCGGAGAGCTTATGAAATCACGTCAAGGGCATGCGAAAGATTTTCAGGTGCCGCTTTCTCCGGAAGCGATGTCGGTCATTGAGCAAGCCAGGCCTTTCTGTCGTGATGGCTATTTTTTTCCAAGCGTTCGAAAAGGGGTGATCTCGGACGCAACGATGGCTCGGCTCATGGAGCGACGCGGCATGACGGCACGCCCACACGGTTTCCGGTCCAGTTTTCGCACATGGGTTGCGGAAACCACGGAAACGCCACGAGAGGTCGCTGAGGCGGCTCTGGCACATGTTACCGGAACGTCAGTCGAGCGTTCTTATCGCCGGACCGATTTTCTCGAAAAGCGGCGCCCCCTTATGAACCAATGGGCAGACCACGTAACTGGTTCTAGCAAAATCCCGAGTAGCGAACCTATGTGATGAAGCCACCTCCGATCACCATTCCTGTCAACTTTTTGTCTTACGGTGACACCGAGTCTCAATCAGACGATGTCTATCGGGCCATATTGCGAGATCTTCAGTTTGAAATTCCGCATGAGGAGTTTGAGGAGTGGGAAGAGCGGGGGAAAATCGAAGAGCTAAATTGTCACTTTCGGAAAATTGCGCATTTGTTGGCCACCTATTTTGAAACCGACGAGCCTTGCTGGATCGAACAAACTAAAGATTACTGTGAATATTTTGATCTTCCGATTCCGAAGGCTCTCCAAACCGCCAAGACGCTTGAAGTCACAAACTCGCAGACGGCCCGGGCAAAGCGACAAATTGAAAAAGATGTATGGTTTTATGAAATGTTGTCTCTGGTACTCTGTGGAGTTTCCGTCGAGACGGCAGCCGAGATTGCCACTTATTGGGCGCGGTTTTTCTTGGGTCGAGACGCAAGGATTACCGCGAGTACACTCGAAAAACAGTTTCCAAAATGGCGAAAAGACAGCGATTTCGCCACTCACCTAAAGTCATGGTTCGAAGGCCTAAGTGAAGCGGAAAGAGATACATATCGCACACGAACCCATAAAAGAGCAGAAAGATACTCCCCCGATAAGTATCTGCCAAAGCATCTAAAAGGGAACCGACGGGGGGACTGAAATCTCTTTGGCCAAAAACTGTCCCATTATTTAGAAGACTAGACTGGTGTTTCATGTTGCCCAGCGAAACAAATTGGGGCGTTCGACATGAAATACCTGAACTTCAACCAGCTTGGTGAGAAACTCGGCAACAGAAGCAGAAGCTCAATTTACCGCGACTTGGAGCATGGGCGATTGCCACGCCCGCTTCGCATTGGCGGCCGCCTCTACTGGCCAGAACAGCAGATTGAAGAATGGATTTCGAAACTTCAACCTGACATCACGAGCGATTGAGCCAGCCAATGCCACGCGTGTATGCGAATAATTCTCTTGAGCTTTGGAGTTTTGGCGGTGAGTGCTGAAGCGTTGAAATGGTGGACTGAAATAAAATTGAGAGGGGTCTACAACATGAACCCAAACGACTACCGAGTTATGGATATGCTGGCATACCAACATCATACGGAGGATTGTTGGAGAATGGATTTCACCCAAAGCCAGCTAGCGCGTCTATCTGATATGGATCGACGATGCTTAAGACGATCAGTAACCAACCTAGAGCTCAACGGATGGATTGTTCGGAACAAAAACCGCCCAGGATACAAGATGCACTACAGCATTCCGAGATTTGAGGAATGGATCGAACACAAGAATGAATTAGAGGAAATCGCGTTTTAACAGCGAATTGGGAAAGCCGGCCTAAATCTAGGGTCAGGACCTATCAATCTTGAAACTCGGCAATGTCCGCTCAAAGCCCAGAGGAGACATTAGATTCAAGGGCAGCATTTGGTACTTTAGGGCGAATTCTGTTGAAAAACTCTTCTTGATTTGAAGGCCATCGGCTGATTCAATTTCCCTATAAAGCGAGGGGCTGAGCGATGATGGGACCGAAGCAGGAAGCACAGGCGGCGCTGTTCTATGAGTTCTCACTGGAAGATCATGTCCCCCATGATCACCTGCTGCGATCCATTGATCGTTTCGTCGATCTGAGCGACATCCGCCAGTATCTGTCCGAGTTTTACAGCCACACAGGCCGCCCATCGATTGATCCGGAACTGCTGATCCGGATGCTTTTGGTGGGCTATTGCTTCGGTATCAGGTCAGAGCGCCGGTTGTGCGAAGAGGTGCATTTGAACCTCGCCTATCGCTGGTTTTGTCGCCTTGATCTGTCTGATCCAATACCCAACCACTCGACCTTCTCAAAGAACCGGCACGGGCGCTTCCGTGAGAGCTCTTTGCTGCGCCACTTGTTTGAAAAGACCGTCGCGCGCTGCATTGCTGACGGTTTGGTGAGTGGGCAACGGCTTGCGGCAGATGCCAGCTTAATCGAAGCTGACGCCAACAAACAGAACTCTACGCCAAAGGAAGACTGGGACCGCAGCACCATTGATCCAACTGATGCGCCACGCGCCGTTCGCGAGTATCTCAATGTGCTGGATGATGCTGCCTTTGGTGCAGCATCTGAGGTTGAGCCCAAGTTCACATCCCATTCTGACCCCTCCAGCCAATGGACGGCGGCACGTAAAGGCCCAGCATTCTTTGCCTATTCCACCAACTATCTGATCGATACCGATCATAGTGTGATCGTCGACGTCGAAGGAACGAGGTCAATCCGGCAGGCTGAAGTAGGCTCTGTTCGCACCATGTTGGATAGGATCAAGCATCGGCATGATTTGGATCCCGAACGCCTCATTGCAGATAGCGCCTATGGGTCAGGGCCGATGCTTGGGTGGCTCGTTGACCGCAAAATCAATCCCCACATTCCGGTACTCGACAAAGCCGGACGGACAGACGGAACATGGTCTCGCGTCGACTTCGAATGGGACGCCGAGAACAACCAATACATCTGCCCAGAGGGCGAGCCGCTCAAACAGTTCCGCCGCAACTATTCCGACCCCAATCGCGGTCCCAGCGGTAAAGGTGTCGCCAAGTATCAGGCGTTGAAACATACCTGTCAGGCCTGCCCATCAAAAATGCAGTGCTGCCCGAATGCGGAGGCCCGGAAGATCACCCGCGAAGAACATGAAGACGCCCGCCAAATGGCCCGCGATATCGCGAAGACCAAACAATACGCCGTATCGATGCGGCTTCGAAAGAAGGTCGAGATGCTCTTTGCCCACCTCAAGCGCATCCTTGGCCTGGGTCGCCTCCGATTACGAGGTCCGTGCGGCGCAAATGACGAATTCCTCCTCGCTGCAACCGCCCAAAACCTCCGCAAACTAGCCAAGATCTTTCCTGCACCGCAGCAAATGCAAAAAGCCTGATGTGGAAGGCGCTTGCGCCGCGTTAAAGCCTCTACTTTCTGCGCCAGCAACACGTTGTTTTTCCACAGAATCGGCGGAAAGCAGCCTTTCGCTGCGGGCGCTCAGCTTTGCCTTCTGATGGAAGAAAGCTGCCGTCCTGATGGGTGTATACTTTGGGGAAATCAAAGCTTAGCTCGGTCCAAACAGCGGAATTTCGATAAGCATTCCATTTATTGTAATTGAACCTTTTTATTTATTATCTTCCGCAAAACTCAACTGAAGCGATTAATTTAGCCCTGAACGCAACTAGAAATGCACGCTGGAACAATGCAAATCTTTGTGAAACACTGGGTATTAGACCAATAGATTCATGGATCCGAAGAATTGCCAATTTTAAAAATCGACCTTGCCACACGGGTTCTTGATGACCAGATGCAGGTGAACCTCATTCATCCAGGTGCCCGCTACGTATTCTATGACAATGTTATTCAAAATTCACTGCTGCCAGTAGATCTGCCATTCTTCGACGTCCCAGACGGGCAACCCGTACCGGACGCCGACCAGATCGCCCCGATGCTCGAACGGGCAAGGATTATGCGCAGATGGGCAAAACGACCGAAATCTGAGGCGCGCACTCCGCGACCCTCGCGAGACCTTGATTTTTACCGGACTGGCCTCAACCTCGTCGCGGGAGCACAAGGGGCAAGGACTAGGCTCAGAAACGCCGCGCAAGAAATCCTCTGGGATATGCCCGAAAGTAGCCTTGTAGTGATCCCGCAAAAGGGCATTTCAGGCAAAGCTGTTCTAGCCGAATTAGGGTCGCAGAACGCCGCAAGGTCTCGGGTTCAAGGACATGGACACTATGCTGGACTTGAATTCTTGGCGCGTTCCGTAACGGTCGTAAACAAAGTCCCCATGCTAGCTTTGCCTGCGGACGTTCTGGGTGCTGCTCGATCGACCAGCGCAGTCCAAAACATCGGCGGGCATTCTGAGGATAGAATTCTTCGCCTTGCGTATGGTGACTATCAACGGGACAGCGATTTTGTAGCTGGCGTGATGGCCAACACTGATGATTTTGACGCCCTTGTCCTGGGTCAGATGATTGATCTACACGTCGCAATCGAGCATTTCGTCGAGACTGGTGAGGTACTCGAACCTGGTCGGGTGACGTGGGCACGACGGGTCGCACACGCGCCATATCTTCATGCGACGATTAATAGCCCCAACGGTCGCGCATCTCTCGAGTCGAAAGGAGTGGCCACTTTTGGGGTGAAATTGCTTGGGATCGTTGCTGCTAGCGGCATTTCGCTTGCGGTTGCAGGTGATCTGATTGCTCAAGGTCATGTCGATGTCGCAAACAGCCAAGAACCTGGAGGAAGCACCGCGATAATCCAAGCTAGTGCGAGCGCTTTGACCAACTTTTTCGCAACATCTGGATATTCGAGCTATAATGAATATCTTGTAGGGTTGCAAAACGGCCTCGAACGGAACGCAACAAAGCCACAGGGGACGGCTAAGATTACGCCATGACACCGATGACAGCTGACCAAGACCAAAATCCGACAAAGAAAGTCTCCGCCGTTTTGCAGTGGGCTCGAAAGTCGTGGCTAATCCAGTTCGTTATCTGGGCAAGGTGGTTCCTCAGCATAGGGCTGACCCTCTTAGCGCTGCTGTGGTCAGCGTATGTTCTGGGGCAGGATATCAGCAATAACCTATCCTATGATTACAAGGCGTTGCAAGAAACCCAGAAGACTCTTCTGCAAGATGCCCAAGAGTTTCGGGATGCGCTTCTCAATCCGAATGTTGATGTCGCTATGGAAGATGAGCTCAAGGAGTTGAGAGAGACGGCCATCGAAACGATTGCGTCCTTAGGTGGGATGCGTACACCAAGCAATCGGATCGAAGTCGCAAAACTTGCGTATCGTGATGCGTTGCAGGAGCTCATCGCCGTTTCCAATCGCCTTGCACGTGGTGACCACGCGGGAATGGCAATTCCCCTCCATAATGCCCTGCAGAGTGTTGCAAACGAGGGAGGTAATCTCAATGATGAGATCAGCTATTTCCAAGGCGGTATGTGGCCTCAGTTGAAAGCGGCTATTTTTTAACTGGATCACTAGTCATACTTTCCCTCCCTCTCGTCGTGTTTACTGGCGTGGTATTTTGCCTGCTGGACTTCACGCATTGTGATCATTGCTCACTCAGCGTTGAGGTGCTCCCAAGCGGGTTTAGACTCGGTAGCCAACTTGATACATGACCGGATGTCAGGCTTTGCCTATACAGCGAATGTCTCCTTCAGTGGGCCGCATTGCAGCATGCCAAGGTCCGGAAAGGGCCGTAAGCCACATCAACTAAAATGGCGAAAAGCGGACACTCGCCGCATCACGCACCGACGGTAACAATGCGCAGGAACCGGACTTTGCAAAGTTTGACGGACTTTGACTTGCACAACTGCGAAAGAACAAAAACGACTGGCCGCGCTCCGTATCGCAAAGTAGTAACACTTGAAAACTGTTCAATTTTCCAGCTAGGCTTGAGGCCCTTATTCTGAGTGCACTGCAGCCTTCGTTGTTCTAGCCTACAAGAGACATATGTACCCATATCCTGTAAAAGACCTAATCCCCGACTTTGCGTTCGCAATGATGAATGAGCTGTTTAGGGTGGTGAATGAGCAAGCGCTCGAACTCAAATCAGACCTGCCTTCGTTTACAAAGTGCAACTTCAAGATAGGTTTAGACGAAAATGTTTGCATCACCACGATCCAGTTCAAAGAAAGTGGTTTACCTGCTGGCGGCTCAATGGATGAGGACGAGTTCACTGACCTGCGTAACTCAGTGGGAAATGCCAGAGAATATTCCGAATTGTGTCAGATTCAGGCATTGTCAGACCGTTTTGGCTGGGATCGAGTGTTGATTGTAGCGGACGTGGAAAATGAAACCATCGATTGGCACCAAGTCCATCGTGATCTCATAAGCTGGGCAAATGATAAACCTCTTCCGCGTGCACGACGGATCAATGAAAACCGGGTTAAGATGGCGCTTCCCGCTCCGCCGCAATACTCCCTCAAGGATGTAGAGGCTGCAATGTGGGTCCTTGAATGTGATGAAGCTTGCATCCAAGGAACTGCTTTTGATCTAGAAGGCTTCGGCACGATCACGAATAACCACGTCGTAAGTGGAACTTTCAACTTGAGGGCGTTCCGGGCAGATGATGTCTCTCAAAAGTATCCGGTTACGATCAAGAAGAGTAACAGCGTCCTTGATTTAGCAGTTATTGAGATCGAAGGCGCTTCGGTTTCAGGCGCTCTGAAACCATCAAACCGAGATTTGAACCAGATGGATCACGCAGCTGTTTGCGGATTCCCAAATTACAATCGCGGAGATTCCGGTATCCTCTCGCCCGGAGTTATCGTGGGCACTCGAATGAAGTCAGGGGTCCGCCGCCTTCTTACCAATGCCGGTATAGTTAGCGGCATGAGTGGGGGGCCGGCGATTGCCCAGGACAATCGAGTTATTGGCATTTGCGTGACCGGTTCAAATTACATGCAAAAGAGTCGAGAAACCGAAGATCAGTCCATTATTCCAGTTTCTGCCTTGGAGCTATTGGAATAGCTCAAAGTCTGTTTTTTTCTGAGGCTTCGGGTTATTCCTGACTTGCCACGAAGGTCCGCATCGGGAAAATTGAAACGTCGTAATTTTGAACGGCCGAATGTCGGCTATGGGCCGTCATTGCCTACTGCGGCCTAAGCGATCATGCTTGACCGCACGAACAGCGTACAACAAAAAATTGGAAACATAGATTTGGACCGCAACCAGCTCGATGAAATAGTGAGAACATGCCTGCAAGAACTCTACGAACAAGATGGGCAGATCTTAGCTCAAGACATCGGTGAACGCGCAATATGCGGGCGACTGGCTATGCTGATGGACCCGAAGTTTACGCGATACAACGTGGATATTGAGTACAATCGCAAGGGTCCCGGTCTGGAACCGAAGGACATCGAAATGCCGGACGAAAACGGTGTTTTGACGACCAGTCGAGTTTTTCCGGATATCATAGTGCATGACCGTGGGCACAATCTTCGCAACCTCTTGGTTGTTGAGGTGAAGAAGTCCACCAATGCCGTCGGTGATGAGCACGATCACGCTAAGCTGCAGGCGCTGTGTTGGCAGTTGCGATACCAAAACGGATTGTTCTTGCGTTTGTCGACAGGGCCAGAAGCTGACTCAAGACGGGTTCAACAACAATGGTTTGAAGGGCCTGTGATTGATGAACTTTGAACGGCCTATTTTGAGAGGCTGCAGCGCAGTGAAAACGAATGTTGGCTGTAGGTCGAAGAAGGAAAATCTTTTGCGATGACAGTGCTGAGTATTGAGAGAGCAAATACTACTGCATTCAAGACCTTTAGTAATTCACATGAAGAGCTTGGGAATGTCCTAAAGATAGTCAGCGTAGGCCTTTCGCTGACAATAGAAGAAATTCAAAATGGAACCCCGGCTAAATCACTTTGGTCGCGAGTTGGGGCGCTATCTGAGCATTGGGGGACAGTACCCATTTTCACTCAAGAGATTGCGGAAACAGCATATGCCGAAGTTGCGAACCTTGGACTCGCCAGGAGTTTTTCAGCGTTCGATAGATATTTGAGCGACATTGGAGCCGAGCTTGATAGCATCGACCATTATCACTCTTCACAGCCCGTCGCATTGAAAAGCGGACCGGACGACGACAGTGGTGGCCTCGACAATCCAGGGATGGCGTTTGAAAGGTTTTGTGAACGCCAAAACTTCAGCAGATTGAATGTCGAATTTGTAGCGCCTGTTTTTGACTACTATCGTGCGGCTCGTAATTGCATAATTCATCGTAGCGGGGTGGCAAGTCGAGAGCTAGAGACGAAGGTAATTTCGGCCAGCCTATCTGAGTCTTTGGCCAACTGGGAAGAGCTAACGAACGAGCACGGGCCGCTGAAGTTGAAGAGCTTTGAGGAAGGTGAACCGATCAGACTCGACTATTTTGACGCGATTTTATGTTCCTCGATCTTAAGACGCCTAGCCTTGGATATCGACGCCCAAGTGATAAGACGCATGGGGATTGAAGGTTTAACTTTATTGGCTGCAAAACGTTACATGAAACGATGTCAGATCGGCGCAACCAATCTCGAACATTCTACCGCGCCAAAGGCCATCGCTTCGTATTTATCACGAGTTAACCGTGTTGTTGGGGTTGGCTGGAAAACTGTTGAGCCCCAACTCAATAGACTTGGAATTCTTAAAGACTTAAATCGAGCATTCGAAGGCAAGCGCTAGACACTGACCTGATCATACCAAGCGCTGTAGCTCGACACCAATGTCCGGTTTTGAGAAGCTGCGCAGCAGCGTCCGTGGCGCGGTCCAAAGTCCGCTACGGGCCGTTAGCGGTAGTCGCGCCTTTTGCGGCCAATGTTCGATTTGTCCGCATGCCGGTCATTCGGGCTATATTGGATTAATAGGTCCTGACCCTAATTACGCAACTAGATTAGAAATCCGACCACAAAACTTATCCAATTCAGCCGATAAGAATGTGGGACACCACGCCCACCAAGTTGGGACATTACGTCCCACATTGCCGGACACCACGCCCACCTTTTCAAGCAAGTTAATTCAAGAAGAAAACATCCAATGACGTGCTGAACTATTTTTAGTCTAGAAAGCCTACGAAAAAAACATTGTTCCAGCGTTGCGCAACCAAGCGCTAAATACAGCACGAAATCGGGTTATATTTCCCACGGCACGCGCGCGCGCGCGATGAACGGATCTCTGTCATAGCACCCAACGTGGCGAACACGCGGTTTAATACCCAAATCCAATCAGCGTAGCATGTTGTTAAGTTTATTTCGCCAGTGGTTCCTAATTCTCGTGAACTGTAATCTTTTCAAGAGATAGAGGGCCAGGCTGACCATCCATGTGATAGGTCACAAGAGGGCCGACGGTTCCAGCTGAGTAATCCAAGCACAGGGCGTTTGGCGCTTGAAAGGCAGGGGTTCCATCGAGCCAGTAATGCCCAAAGAACACGGGGATTGCGATCTCCGGATAAACACTACCGCTAATACTCGAAGGAAGCTCTTCCTGCGGAAGATCACGAAGATCAGGAACCGATATTGCAATGTCAGGCCACGTTTTTGCACTGCTATTCCACCACTGAAGGCGAATTTCCGTGCGATGTGAACCTTCCTTGTCCTTGATGGAATACCCAGGGGGAAGCGGCGCTTCTGGTCCTTTGGTTGTCGTTTCCACAAGGTTAAAAAGGGGGTCGCGTTCGTCAGCAGCTCGAATGATCTGGTCTTCGCTTAAAACACCGAGATTTGAGAGGCCGCGCAGGCGCTCAATTTTTGTTTCATCCCAGCAAGCGTGGACCGCCCGAAAGCCATCAAGCTCGAGATAGAGCGGCAGGCTCCTCATCCAGGCGATTGCATCTGCTGTTTGAGTTTCACCAATTGGAAACTCCTCTAAGAAGGCCTTATGTTGCCGAATATTTTTTTCGGACTTCGGTCGCAGTGCCTCCCCAGTTTTTGGGTTGTCTGTGTGGAAGTGAATGGCGTTGAGTTCGTGGTTGCCCATTATGGCGAAGGCAGTTCCTGCGTCGACCATGTTACGCACAATCGACAAGACTTCACGGTTGTCGAGACCCCGATCAATGAAGTCACCAAGAAAGATACATTGCCGGCCTGGGTTGTCGTGGCGCCAAGCACCGTTGCGGAGTTTATATCCAAGGCTTGCCAACGCCCCTTTGAGCTTTGCGGACTGGCCGTGAATGTCTGGTATAACGTCGTACAAAGTTTTTCCTTCCGGATATTTGTGTTATTTTAAGCGTGAGGGAGCGGAATTGCGACACAGAAGCAATTTTGCAACGAAATGATGCGCCTATTTCTGAAGACCAAATAACCGAGGCATTACCCCACCGGGCGAAGCGAATAGACACTACCGCCACGAAAGCAGAACCCCCTGATTACTTCGTCGATTTCATTTAGAGTCATGTCGAGGCACTAGTAGGCGGACCGCAGCTTGCGAACCATTCAAACAAAGATTTGATGGATACTCGGGTGGATTAGAGGCTAAATTTAAACATTTTTTATTTCTATTTCTGAGTGTTAGTGAACATATTAGGTGCCCTATAGCGGCAACGAACACCTATAATCTTCAAGAAAACAAGAAATCGCATCGCGGTTGAACTGAACAGTTCGGGCGCGTGGTTGTGATAACCGATCGGTGATCCCGCGCTGTCGCTCCTTTGATGAAAAGCTCCTTGAAGGCGCATACTCGGGTCCCTGAAACGCTTGAAAGCCTACGCCGATCGGCGTGAAGGTTAGTCCTTCTCCAAGGAGGCCCTCTACAAATCCCAGGCGATGAGGAGCAGGCCGACGGAGCGGAACGAGGACGCTGCAAACTGGTCCCAAGATGTCGAGCGGAAAAAACCCTCCTTTCTTCGTAAGAAGCTCGAGCAGGGCAAGAGTTTTAAGGACTAACGCGAGAGGTGATAGGATCCTGTGCGGCGGGTGTCCACACCTGCCGCACTTTTTGGCAAGGCACCTGCCCCTATAGTGGAATGATGGACTGATCAGCCTGAACACGTGAGTGGTAATGACAGTTTTCCTAGTCTAATCATGATTAGAATTTGCATTTGAAGGCGCAGCCATGTTCGCATTTTATGACTTAGAAACAACGGGCACGTCTCCCGCTTTTGATCAACCGCTCCAGTTTGCTGCGATTTTAACAGATGATAAGTTCAGACAAATCGAACGGGTCGACATTCGCTGCAGGTTGGCCCCGCATATTCTTCCGGCGCCTTGGGCGATGGCTGTAACCGGTGTCACGCCCAACATGCTAGAAGATCCGAGCCTGCCCTCCTGGTATGAATTTTCTTTTCAAATAGCCGACCTCATATCTCGCTGGGCCCCGGCAACCTGGACCGGATACAATACCATCGCCTTTGATGAAGAGTTTCTACGGCAGTCGTTTTATCAGAACTTGCATCCCAATCTTTACCAAACCCAGTTTGATAACAATGATCGCTTGGATCTGATGAAAGTCGTATACGCCGCCTGGGAGCTTGCTCCAGATGCTCTCTCTTGGCCGCTTGATGACAAAGGTCGCCAGAGCTTCAAACTCGACCGTCTCGCCCCCGCCAACGACTTCGCACACCACGATGCTCACGATGCATTAGGCGATGTGGAAGCTACCATTCATTTGGCGTCGCTTCTTCGTGAGCGCGCCCCTGATCTGTGGTCACAAGCTTTGCAGAACAGAGATAAAAATGAGGTTGGCCGCAATCTCGAAAGTGCGCGGCCTCTTCGACTAATCGAACGGTTTGGTGCAGCTCCTCCCCGTTCCTACTTTGGTGTTTTTGCGGGGAGAAACCCAACAAATCGAAATTCCGTCGCCTTTCTGGATCTGGATTTATGTGACACAGCCCGCCTCCTGGAGGCTGATGACGAGACGCTTGCGAAAGCAGTGTCAGCATCGCCTAAGCTTATCCGGACAATTGCCATCAATAAGGTGCCCAATGTCTTCCCTATTGCCGACCCTCAACCCAAACATCTTGCAGCTGCGGATATAGTGTCCGCACGCCCAGATTTTCAGAAACGCGTTGGCCAAGCTTTGGCCAATCGTTACGCCGACCAAGAGCCACCAGAGCATGTAGAACAAAAGATTTATAGTGGGTTCTACAGAGCCGCCGATAAACGAATACTGGAACTCTTCAAGGGTTCTAACTGGGAGCAACGGACTCATCTGGTTAGCCAGTTGGAAGACGAGCGGCTACGACAACTTGGTCAACGTCTATCATACTGGAATGCTCCCAACTTCGTTTCAGAAAATTTTCGTTCAGCCGCTCAGGCTGCGGTGCATGAGCGATGGGTGTCAAATGATCCAAGCGCACCATGGACTACGAAAGCGGCCGTTGAAAAACAACTGGTTGAAATTTCGAGCGAAGGAGTTCTGACTGCGGAAAACTTAGGCTATCTTCGGGAATTTTACCGAAAAAAGTTATCTCAATTAGTATGATTGTGCTGAGTATACATGTTCAAGCTCCCATCAGACAGCAGCCTCAACTGCCCGGATGACCGTTCACTTGCCTGATTTCTGAGTCCGTCTCAGCCCGTAACGCGCTCTTCAGGTCCGCAATATGTGTCTTCGTAAAATAGATGGTTTGATCCGCCTTCGCCAAAACAATCTCTAATCTGCTTTCGGTGAGGTCGACAAACATGACCTTCATGATGTCCTTCGACCCGTTCGCGTGTCTGAACATCGCTGCGTGGTTAGGGCACAATGCGAGATAGTTTTGGGGATACCGTTTCTTGAGATCTCTGTCGCTTAGAAACTCTACCGCCTCAAAATATGGACTTCCATCATCAAGAGCAAATGGCATTGGTTCTTCGCAAATTTGACAGAAGAGCCCATCATCACCTGTATACTGGTGCTGCAGGTACTGCTTCGCTTCTTCCTTGACGGCTCCTTGGCCGACCGAAACACTTCTCGAGCGCTTCTCCGTTTCTCGCCCCTGTGCATCCTCCGCGATTTCACGCATTTTGGCATCTCGGCGCTCGGTATTGCTAGGTTCATTCTCGGGTAGCCCACCGGCACACTTCCGCCTGCGGCTTTCCTCGAGCATTTCGAGACGCTCTTCAGCTGATAGCGAAGAAAGCTCGTTTAGCAACTCTAGGTCACCAGGGTTTTCGAAGCCTAGCTCAACGGCGGCAGCCTGCCTTTTGTCTTTTTTCGCCTGAGCAGCGGCTGCCTCAGCGCGAGACTTTTCATTTTCGAGTTCAACTTCTTTGCCGAATTCTGTCGCTTTGACCCAGCCCCAACCAGGGTCAAAAGTGAACCCGTCTGGCAGAAGTTCCGCTCGGGCAGCCGCGGGACGAACGAACTTCCCAGATTGAGGAACCCACTCAAGCTCTTTCAAAGTATGAATGAGCTGAGAGTCGACGTATCTGGACCCCCCAGAACGGTTTATCTGATACTGCGCTTTAAGATACTTTGAATACGGAGATTGTAGGTTTGAAACCAACGTCATCCAAACCAATTTCGACAACGCTACGGATTGGTTTTTTAGGGTCTTCTTCAGATTTGAAATCTTGAAATCCCTATCAATTGAATATTCGGTCCAACGCCAGCCCGGAACCTGGAATAAGTAGTCCCATCGCACATTGTCCCGGCAGCTAGTCTGCTCGATCTCTAAGAGAGTCTGTGTACCAAGACTATCTGCCAATTCAGCTATCTTTGGCAGTTCAATAGGGAGTTTCTGGTACAAAGAATGAAGTTGCACCATGTCCTTGGAGTTAGTGACAACCTCATAATACTCGCACAGCCCCGTATCCAAGTAAGGATCATCGAGATAGATTTCTCCTGGTTTGTGCCACTGTCCATCACTCCCAAGAAAAATCCAATAATCTTTAAACGCAGATCTTGCCGAAGGTTCATTTTCGACCAGTTTAATGAAGCGTCGGAGGTGGGCGACGTAATCCTTCTCGTTCAAAGCGTGATCGGAAGATGAGTAACGCTTCTCGAGCAGTGCCTCGACAAGCTGTCGCTCTCCAATTTCAGATACACCAACTTCCTCCAGAAAAAGCTTTGCGAACTTCTTGCGCTTCGGGCTAGTTCCACCGTCCAGGACTTCGCGATCGACGCACGGGACAATTTTCTCGTACCGCCCTTGTTCATCGGGAAAATAGGACTCGTCTGGAACGCCGAAGGTGCCATCCCTAAGCTTGACGATCTTGGCGTCGGTCAGTTGGTAAAGCTCTTCCTTCGTATCTGGATCGCTTGCGAGAAGGGCATATAGCTGCTGTACCCACTCCGGAGACTTCGCCGACAGCCACTCCAAGAACTGAGTGTCGGGCGGACTCCACGAGTAGCTTGCATTCAAATTACTGGCTACTTCTTCAAGAAAATCATTAACATCCCAATCCTTGATAGCCAGGCTACTCATGAACCTCTCGACGTTCGTACCCTGCAGCGCACGGCTTGCAGCCCACTTTGGCGCCACATCCGAGTATTCGATAAGAAACTCGATGTCCTCTATCGAAAGTAGCTCTTTGAGCGAGGCCTTGGCTTGGATGAGGTGTTTTGCGGGCGCATGAATCTTGTCGAAGGTTGGAGTGAGCGGCTGCTCGTTGAAAGCAACTGTGATCTTCTTCCTGATGACCTGATACCGATCGCCAAGCTGATCATTGCGGTTCGGCAAAACTGCAAGGAAATCGGTCGTCATGAAGCCCAACGACTTTACACCGTGAAGTGCGTTCACGCTCAGCGACGCAAGCTGTTCGAAAAGAGGTGCGTTGGCAGGGGTATCTTTGATACTCGCGCGGCTGAGCTCCGGGACAAACGGGGCATGCAGGTGGTAGCGAAGCCCCGACGTCTCCTTCTCCGCCGGGAAGAACACCGCCACCTGCCCTTTGACCGGTACGATCTTGAACTGCTTAGCCAGTGGCACATCAGAACGGTAAGGCTCTTTCTCTTTGGCCGGTTCCAAGCTGAAAGCAACCGCAACCTTCTGCCTCGACAGTCCTTCCACGGTTTCCGAAAACCTCAGAAAATGCGACGAGGCTGTTGTCGAGCCGCCACTTTCCTTTAGGACTTCGACATGTTCCTCAGAGTGCTCAACACGCAGAATTGAGCCCTGTTGTTCATCATCTGTTTTCCAGTTGATCGCATGAATGTTTGACAGGAAGAGGAGCGTTGTTTCTGCAAGGTCACGAAGACCTTCGCCTACCTCTTTAAAGGCCACGTCTTTTGGTTTTTTCGGATTATTGAACGGAAACCAGAAGCGCGTAACTGCCGGATCGCCACCGTCCAAATCGAGGCATTCAGGCATTACAAGTCGTGAGATGCGAAACGCAAAGTCTCCCGACCGGATTTCGGGCGTGAGAGTGTACACGAATACAGATTTGAACCCGACGCCGAATTTTCCAATTTCGTCGGCAGATTTTTCCTTTGTACTGTTATGTATTCCCGTGATTGAACGAACATCCGGCTCAGTGAAGACCCGCGCGCCATTGTGTTCGAACACACATCCTCCCGAGCTCAGTGAGAAAGAGACTTCCGTCGCTTGGGCGTCTTCTGCGTTCTGAAGCAACTCAAAAACAAAGTGCGCCTGGTCCGGGTAGAATTCTTCAAAGATATCGAGATTGATGTCCCCTTCATTAGCGTCCAGCCCTTCTAGGAACTTTCGTCGTTGCTCGGACAGTTTGGTCAGGAAATCAGTCACTGCTTAACACCCTGAACCGAAATGGTACCGAGCATGACCGATGCAGCCCTTATATCGCCCGTATTACCTGCACTGCTTAGTTCCCTCACTCGACGTTCGAAGTCAGCGTTCGCCCGCGCGAGTTCCGCTTCCTTCATTCTGTGGATGCGGTCGTTGGTGGCTTTTGAAAGCTGATCCTCTAGGGTCCGCACACGAGCACGATGGCTTACCGTCAGGCTCTGAACTCTATGCTCCGCCAGCTTCTGATTCTCGGCGATATGATTGGCCTGCGCTGCCGACCACTTCGCATGGTGCAACCGGTCGAGATCATCAAAGTCAAAGGAGAACTGTGAAACAGTTCGGATGGGCTCCACCGCCGTATGCAACACCTTGAGCAGCGCGGCTTCTACCACGGGGTTGGTGGCGACTGCTACGAGCTGTTCGTCAGGCTTGATGCCATGCATGGTCCATCTGTACAGCGCGAACTTGTGCTGCCCCGGTGGTAGACCCTCCGCGACCTCTAGTGAGCAGTACATCGCTTCATCCATTTCAAGGAAGCGCGCTGCCTGCCTTACAAGAGGGTGCAGAACAGTGAGATGTGCCGCAGATGGGTTCTCAGCAGCGGTCTCTTGGTCGAAGGTTACCAACAGGTTAGGGTCGCCGCCCTTCAGCCATTTCTCCCAGTTTCTGGACGATATGTCCTTGCCGCGCTTGATCATCCTAAAGTCTGCAAGAAGTGCATTTCGCACTTCTTGACTAACCCTAAGCGTCCTAAGCGGCTTCTCACCTGGAAGTGGGTCCGTGTCCCCGCCTGTTTTGGACTGAATGTACCTTGTTAGACAGCGCTTGATCGAAGCTGGTGAAAGCCATTCGCTCTCTGCATCTTCGATTTCCTCGCGCCATGACTTCTTCGGCACATTAAGCCCGAAGAGTTCAGATTCCTTTTCCTCAAGGTCTTGCTCTTCTTTGATCCGACGGATCCCGTTGTCTGCGAGTTGCTTAAGTTTCTTCTCCCTTTCCTCTTCCGTCAGGACAAAACTTTCTGCGATGTCATGAATCTCCTGTGTAATCTCGCCAAGAATTTCTTCGCTTCCCCCCACCGCATGATGAAACACACCTATCCGCCAAAGACAGCGCTGATAGATGTCAGCGTCGACCGTTCCGGGCGTTACGAGATTGACGATACTGACAGCCTCACTCTGCTGCCCATAGCGGTCAATCCGCCCGATTCGTTGCTCGACCCGCATCGGATTCCAAGGAAGGTCATAGTTGACCAAGAAGTCACAGAATTGGAAGTCTAGACCCTCACAGCCGACTTCGGACGACAGGAGCACGTCGAGCGCATTGTCGTCCTCTTTGGGAAGAGCAAATCGCCGCCTGAGGTTAGCACGTTCTTCATCGGAAACATCCCCATGAATTAAGCCAAAGCGAAGGCCTGCCGCCTCGGCGTGCCTCGCGAGATAAGCCAGCGTGTGTCTAAAAGTACTGAAAACAAGCGCTTTGTTATTTTCTAGGCCACCCTTGCCACTCAATGCGCCGATAAACGCTTCAATCTTTGCGTCTTTAGGGTCAAGTTGGTCAGCCTTTTCGAGAAGCTCTTCGATTTCGTTTCTTATTTCCTCGAGGAAGGACAGATCGACGTCATCGTCGATGTCGTTGCTTTCAATCACCTCAAGCTGATCAAGTTTGCGCGCCAGAATATCGGAGAGAAGGGGAGCCAATCCGTAGAGGCAGCTCGCAGCCTGCCTGCGGATCGTCGTCATCATGAACTTGACGTTCTGTTGTCCGTGGCAGCGTGCGAGGATTTTAGCGATGATGCCTAGGAGCGTATCGTGCAAGTCCCTTTGCTGATCGGAGAATTCAACTGTAAGTGTCTGGGGCTTCCGAGTTGTGAATTCTCCGATGTCGCGGCGGCGAGTTCGGTTGATGATAGAGCTGAACGTATAGAGATCTTCGAGCGTTCGGGTCATCGCCACGCGATCGGTGTCGGAAATATCAATCTCCTGAAGCTTGTCGAAAGACTCCTGGAAGTTAGTCTCTTCCCTTAAGAACAGGCGTCCCCACTCTGTTTTAGCGGCCTCCTGCAGTTGATCTGCGGCAGCCTGCTGCCATCCATCGGCTTTTTCTCGGCAGAGACGTACAGCCTCATTAATGAAGCGATTTGGCTGGGCCATCTGCTCAAAGCTGGCCTCGTCGATGACAAGATCTGGACGGACGACGTTCAACAAGGTGAACAGATCAGGTCTACCGAGTTGCACGGGCGTCGCTGTCATTAGCAAGACCGCCTTGGCGTTGTCGCAGAAGTACCTGACCCCTTGGTGTAAGAACGTGTCGGAGTTGCGTATGTGGTGCGCTTCGTCGACGATGACAAGATCGAACGCGGGGGCTGGGTCGAGCGAAAGCAAGCCGCGATCTTTCCTTGTTCTGCGATCGCTTTTGCCGAAAATGAGCTCGGAGTCGAAGAGCGAGAAGGGCACAATTGCCTTACCGTATTTGTCCGGCCACTCACCCTCGAGATCGGTCTCGTGCAGGCAATGGCGCAGAAGCTTGCCATCGAGGTGGGTGAACTCCTCGTCAAAACGCTTCATCTCGGTTTGCCACTTTCTTTCGGCTACAAGCGCTTTCGGGCAGATCACCAAGATCGAGGAGATGTCCATCCGGGCACGGAGCTCTTTAATGACAAGTCCCGCCTCAATGGTCTTACCGACGCCAACTTCATCGGCGATCAGCAATCGAGGTCGATCGGAGCGGATGAGCTTCAAGACCGGCCGATATTGGTAGGGCACGAAATTTACGCGTCCCGATCGCAACGAGAACAAATTGGCCGTGGAGGGTGATAGCAGGTGTAGCGCCGAAAGCCGCGCTTTGAGTTCTTCAATCGAAATTTCCGGCTTCTGGTCGTCATCACCGCCCACTGCCCGAAGCTGGCTCTCGTAGTAAGTGGCTTTCGACCCATCCTGGAAGACTCGGTAACGTATCTCGGGTCCCCCTAGGATTACCTCAAGTACAGGGACTATGACACTGTTGTCTGAACGAAGCGTCACAAGTTCGCCGACGCTGAATAGATGGATGGGAGTCTCGAGAATCACCTCAACCGGAGTGTCTGATGCCTGATTAGTTTGCTCGTGTTTTTCTTTAGGCCGCTGCGTCATTGAATCCAAAGCTGCGTCCTTAACCGCCTTCGCCGCATCGATTGCGCCATTTTCGGCTTCGATCAAAGAGAGCAACCGCTCGAGCGTATCGGCGTCCCGGTACATTTCGCTGGGGTGTGCCTCTTCTACTGAGGCGTGAGCCCATTTGTTCCTTACAGTCTGTAGCTCCTTCACCCAGTTACGCGCCTCACGAGGCAACTGCAGGCTATTTGCAAGTTCATACCAGTTTTGATCCAGAACTCTGAGCAGAGCAGCAAGGTCAAGTTCGCGAAGCTTGGACAACCTTTTTTCTTCGATTATCCTCTGCTGTTGAAAGCTTAATCTTTCTACAACATGCTTTTCCCACCAATATTCGGATAGCTTTGGGAGTTCCTGTTGAAGAAACTTAGCTAGTTCGGCTGATGCTATTCGTAGTTCGTTGTGCATTCGGCGTATCTATTCCATTCTTCAAAGCGCGTTTAAGGACATTGAGGCAATTAAATTTCAGTATTCCTCAATGAGGCGCTTGTGCCAAGCACCTTAGGTCCAGGCACTCGAACCCGGAGGGCGCTAGACCGGTGACCAATCTAGACCCGTCGATGGGGGGGGCATTAGTAGGCGATTAGTAGGGGATGTACGTCAAACGTTCTCCTGCGCTGTCCGGCGGCGTCCAAGGTCGATACCAGAAATAGCATAATGACTATAATGGGTTATCCAACTTTGGACGGTGCTGTCCGATGTTGTTCAACTCACGGACTTCAAAATTCGTAATGATGGGGTCGGAGGTTCGTGCCCCTTCAGCGGCACCAATTCACCCAAGAAAAACAATGAATTAGAAAGTTCTCTTTCTGAGACTCCCTTCGGATTGAGCAGCGAGTTTTTAGGCTGCTTCTGAAAATCCAACGGATACGTCGGCAGTGCCGTTGTACCTTATGAGGGTATTGGCATTTCGTTGAGGTCTCTTCGTGCGTCTTGCCAATCGGGATAGTGCCGCGACAATATAGCAAAGAAGCTATCTGAGTGCTTAGGCTCAATCAAATGGATCATCTCATGGAGTACGACGTAGTCGAGTAGATCGCGTGGTTTTTTCACCAGCTCAGTATTTATGCGAATTGCTTGAGCAGCATGATTGCAACTACCCCATTTGGTTTTCATTTTCTGCAGAAAATACCTCTGTGGACCGACACCGAGGACAGCTTCCCATTTGGAAATATGTCGGGGAACTGTTCGATGCATTTCCGAAAGTACCCAGCTACGGAAAACGCCTTCTCTTCGCGTTTCCGAAGCTCTTGGATCTACTCTCATTACTATCCGATTTGGGCTTACAACAACCTCAGGGCGGCCCTGTTGCGGTTCCACTTCCAGCAAGCGCCGCCTGCCCCAAACAAAATGGCTCTCCCCGCTTATGAAATGCCTAGGTTCTTCTCTGGCTTGCTGCCGAAACTGTTCCTGTTTTTGCCGTATCCAGCCAATTCTGGTTGCTGCATATGCACGCGCAATTTCAAGTCGCGTGTCCAACGGAATCACGAGCGACACGATTCCTTCAGGCGGATGAACGGTGAGATGAACGTTTTTAACGTCCTTCCTTGTTACCGATATGTCTAAGTCACCGAGTTCGATAGTTTCCAACGTCAATACCCTGGCTGATTTTTGACAATTTCGAACAGCGCAGCTGTTGCTTCACGGTCGCGGGACATCAGAGGAAATAGGATATTTAGCACCTGCCGCTCCTTTATCTCATCTCCTTTGAAGTTTGCCGGAGCATTGCCTCGTATTGCATCATCGATCTTAACCGCCAATTGAGCCCGCTTTTCGCTATCGGACGGACATATGAAAACCGTCGCAGGGAGATCGGGCAGGTTGTTGAAAAATACTGAAGCCTCTTTCTTCCCGGCCAAAACGGCGGGACGTTCTTCGGATGGAGTTGGAGAACCGATCTTTTTTGCAAGTTCTTCGGCTTTTCTAAGAAACTCTTCATATGCCGCTGCATCCGCTCGACTTTGCTTGATCAGGTCATCAAGAAGTTTTGACATCTGCTCATAATAGCGAGGATCTGTAAGTTGATCACGGATGATCGTTTTTCGAATATTGTTGATGATAGCCTCTGCCACTGAGCTGTTGCTGAGCTTTCCCTTCTCATTAAGCTTGGCAGCGATGGCATCATGGATGCCGGTCTCTATGATTAACTCAGTTAGTGATAGATTGGACAGGCCTCCCAGCGAAGTAGGCGTGTCGGCTTGAATATAGGTGTTGATGAGGTGCCGCATGTCCGCCTCATAAGGCTTG
Organism: Pseudohalocynthiibacter sp. F2068; assembly: GCF_023015645.1. Lineage (NCBI taxonomy): Bacteria > Pseudomonadati > Pseudomonadota > Alphaproteobacteria > Rhodobacterales > Paracoccaceae > Pseudohalocynthiibacter > Pseudohalocynthiibacter sp. F2068. Next base: position 100,345 of record NZ_JALKAK010000004.1, on the reverse strand, counting down.
ATATCAAGCTCTTCACCAGAGTGTTTTTTAATGGCTGCACGCGTATCACTGTGGAAATGCACCTCGTTTTGAATGCTGGCTTGCTCGGCATCCGAATAGCCCGCTTCGCTCAGATTCTGTGCAACAGAAGCAAACGCGCGAACGAACACGGCAACCGCTTTGTAGTATGAAACCCTCAAAGCTTCTGTGTCATTTAAAGCATTTGGATCATTTGCGTCACCACAGAAATAACGAAGATATTGTTCTACCTCCCTAGGCTCCGGTACTGGCTCGACCAAAAACCGCAGACCTTCCCTCGCTTGGTCGAGTTTTTCTCTTCCTGCTTCCAACCAGTTTTTAATTTCGACGTTATCCTTGCCATCCCCACCTTCATCTATGTCCAACTTGTCTGAATTATAAACGGCGATTGCGCTCTGGACGTCCCCGAAAAGCTCCTTGAAATCGACGATGTAACCAAAGTCTTTGTCGTCACCGTCTAACCGATTTGTTCTGCAAATCGCTTGGAACAGACTGTGATCTCTCAGTTCGTTGTCGAGGTAGATGTAAGTGCAGCTGGGTGCGTCAAATCCAGTCAGGAGCTTGCTTACAACGATAAGCAACTTCAAATTGGCTGGCTCCTCGATGAACCTCCGCTTGGTTTCGTCCTCGTACTGCTTTGTCGTTTGGCTCGGCCCTAGGACGTGCTTGGTATAAGTGTCGAACTTGTACCGTTCATCACTGTTTGCAGGCTCACGGGAAATCGCGTTATGATTAGGTTCATAGGATGTAATGAGACCGCAGTATTGGCCAAAGCTCGTGTTCTGGAACAGCCGAAAATAGTGGCATGCATCATAGATGGAAGCGGCAATCAAAATAGCGGTTCCACGGTCATTGTTCAGCCGCGGTTTCAGACCAAAATCCTGAATGATTTCGCCAACGATCCGCTGCTTACGCTCGCCCGCGCTCATCAGGTCCTCCATGTTGGCCCACCGCTGGCGCAGTACCGCTTTCTGGAAGTTGTTCAAGCCCTTGGTCTTTTGCTCGAACCAGTCGTCAATCGCCTTCTGGTTTGTCAATCGCTGCGGCACGTCACGCGGATCATACTTCAGGTCGAGTACGACCTTGTCCTCAACGGCCTCGTGAAACTTGTATGTGTGGATGTAGGTCCCAAAGACATCGCGGGTCATCTGCTTGTCGCGACGCAGCAGCGGCGTACCAGTGAACCCGACGAATATCGCCCCTTCCAGCCAGCGTTTCATCTGTTTGTTCATGTCGCCGCCTTGGGTGCGGTGGCACTCGTCGACAAACACGTAAAACTGTCCCGAAACCACAGGTCGCGGGCCGGATAGATCAGTGGAGTCAAACTTGTGGACGAGGGCACAGATCAGACGCGGCAATGGGCTACCAAGCCACGACACGAACTCGTTTCGGCTGGTGACGCGTGGTGAGGGGTCATCTTCGCCGACAACGCCTGCGTTGCGCATAACACCTTCGATTTGCTTGTCAAGCTCATCCCGATCGGTGACCACAAGGATACGGGCATCAGGATCGTTTTCTAAAATCCACTTCGCCATCAGCACCATCAGGATACTCTTTCCGCTGCCCTGGGTGTGCCAGATGACACCACCCTCACGCTTTTGCAGTCGTTCCTGCGCCAGCTTGACGGCTTTGAACTGGTGCTGGCGTGGCACCTTCTTTTGGCCGGCATCGAAGACAATGAAGTTACGGATCAGGTCAAGCAGCCGATCCTTGCGGCACATCTGCGCAATCGGACGATCCAGAAGCTCTCCCGCCGCGCCAGTGGTGCTATCGGGTTCTTCGTCCTTCCACTGGACAAAGAACCCCTCTGGCGTCCCCGTGGTGCCGTAACGCAGGCCTGCGGCGTCACTGCCTGCCAGCACCAGCTGAACAGTGGTGAAAAAGCCCTCGTTAAAGATGGGTTCCTGATTGGTGATCAACTGGCGAACGCCGTCGCCAATCTCGACCGAGCTGCGCTTGAGTTCGATCACCCCCACAGCGATCCCATTGATGTAGAGCACAATATCAGGCCGCCGCTCGTGTCCGCCATTCAGCGTGACCTCTTCGGCAATCGCGAAATCGTTGGCGTCTACATTGTCCCAATCGATCAGCTTCACCGTCTCATAGGGCTTGCCGGGATCGACTTGAACCGGGACGCCATAGCGCAGAAGCTGATAGGTGCGCATGTTGGCTTGGTAGAGCGTGACACCTGTGACCTCTGCGCGGGTTTTCAGAGTGACTAGGGTGCGCGAGATATGGGCTTCCGAATACCCACGGACCTTAAGATTGGCGCTCAGCAGATCGGTTTCGATGTGGCGGTTGCCATCACGTTTGGACCAGTCGCCAAGGTGGATGAAGCCAAGGCCCCCGTTCCTTTCCGTGGCGGTGATCATGGCGGCGAGGCGGTTTTGTGAGGCGCGTTCGGAGCGGGGACGGCTAGTCATTGGCAGCCTCCTTAAATGGTAGGCGCGTCTTGCCGGTCAGGAGCTCCTGCATCATTGCTTGCTTGAGCCGATAGGATTTCTTTCGCTTTGCTTCAAGAAAGTTGATCTCGCTCTCCATGTCCGAAAGTACCTGAGCGAGAGCTGCCTGCTCCGAAGGCGAAGGGACGCCAACTTTCACCCTTTGGTACTCTGCAATCCAATACCGCTTGTGACCCGACTTGATGAATTCCGCAGTTCGCATGATCTCATACAAAATCCGTAAATTATCGATTTTGCGTTTCTTGGCCAGCATCTTCATTGCAGAAGACTTTGCTTTGAAGGGGAAATCTACGTACTTGGAGGCAGTGGTGAAGTCGTCAAAAATAATTACCGGCACGTTCGCATAAATACCATGAGTTTCGTTAGTCATTCCAAGCAAAAATGACTTGCCTGCTGTTAAAACAGGAATGTTGTACTGTTCGCTATACTCCGTTGAAGAAACTAAATATTTTGTCGGTTGTTCGTAGTCGAGAAGCTCCCCCAGCTCGCATTCTTCCCACTCGCCATTAAAGCCTACCAACCGTTTTTTACCGGTGAGAAGTTGTTGCATGGTGCCGGTTTTCAGGTCTCGTTTCTTAGCGATTAGCCGATCCAACCCATCCAACAGTGCATACACATCCCCTAAAGCCTCTGCAATCGCGTGTTGTTCCGACCTTGACGGTTTTGCCAACATCGTAGCTGACAAGGACTTCCCATTGGTCAGTGCTCGCGTGGTGTAGCTCGCTCTTGAAGTAACCTGATCACGGAAGTATCTAGGCCGAAAGCAATAGGCTTTGAACTCGTCGACTAGGGCGTCATCACTTGGTCTTGCTCGCAACACAAAGCCGCTGAAAACTGTGCTCTGCGTATCATCGAGCATAACGGCGGCTGTTCCAATTTCTTCAACCGTCTCAGACGTGCGGGTGAAAAACACGTCGCCTTTTAAGACTTCGTAAGACTGCTGCTCCTTGGAGGTTACGTCGACCTTACCCTCAACCATGCGAACACGCAGTGCAGGGTGGTTGTACACATCCATGTAGTTGACGATGGAGGTGCCATGACCGAAGAACTCTTTTGCTTTGTTGAGACCGTTCTTAAAGGTGAAGAGATCACCGACGGGAACAATATCCCAATCCTCCGGAAAGTTGCCAAAATCGGTATCCTGATATCCTCCGCTCACTCCCATGTCGCACCCATATTTCTAAGGTGATCGGCAACTTTGGCGCTAAGTTTTACAAGTTCCTTATCGAGATCAGGAAGTGATGTCTCATACCGTTCAGCCAGCTCACGGACGCGACCAGTAAGCCTCTGCGCCGTGCGATCAAGTTCTGATGCAATGTCACTACCGAGCTGTGTTAGCCACTTGTCAGCGATGACAAGCACCTTCACCTCATCCTCGGTCAACGCGGGATACTTCTCATGGATGGCTTTATCGAGAGCTGTCCGCGCGTCCTTTCGCTTCTTCTTCATCGCTTTTTGGGCATCCAGTAGTGTCTTGTAGTCTGATAGCGCCTTAGCCTCATCCGCAAAATCAGCGTTGCCCTTGATTTGCTTCAGCCGCGCATTCAGCAGCTTCTCCGCAACTTTTTGCTTACCCTCGTCACCTTCAATGGCGTCAACGAGCAGCCCTTCCTCACCGCTGCCCTCTTCAAAGGCCTCGGTCATCTTCTGTTCCAGCTCTGACAATTCTACATCGAGCGCATCAATCGCCGCTTGCTCCGCCGTGAAGTAGCGCGCCACCAAAATGGAAGCAGGCACCAGATCTGATTTGAACCGTCGCGCCCCGATCAGATAGTCAGCTGGTTCAGGCCAGGCCAATTTGTTGTCTTTGTTTTTTATCTTCACAATCTCACGTGGCTGCACCCCTGTGGTCCACCCATCTGCCGCGATCAAATAGCAATCGTCCTGCATCTGCTCGGCCCAGTAGTCCATCAGGTATTGATAGACGTCATAAGCGTTCATCAACGGGGCAGCTTTGAAGCCAGTCAATAGATTTTCGGAGATCGTGTGGATCAAGTCCTTGGGTAAACCATCCTGCGCAAACCCGTTCAGGTGAGGCGTGTTTTGCTTACGCCAGTCGGCGAAGATTTGGTCGACCTTTGCCTTGAATTTCAGGAACTCTGCATTTGCGAAGATAGTCGGTTTCAGCTCAGACACATCAACACGCAGCGAATAGTATCCGGGACGATCAAACGGTTCGAACAATTCAGCCCTGACGGACGGAACCACATCCCAATAGTCTGACAAGCCGTCGATGTCGCGCTCAGGAATGCCCCCGCGCAGATGGCCGTTGATGTCTTGAAGGTCCTCTGGCTCGCTGCTGTCGATGTAGCGCGGTAGGTTGAGATTGAATGCGTTCTTTTCGCTCGAGATTAGATTGAAAGGCACCATACGCGCGTACCCTTCGATGTCCTGCCCCTTAGTGAAGGCATCAACGATCCGATGAATGTCCTGAGACCGCAGCCGGTTTTTCGGGCCGTCCTTTTTGAACCCTTTGGACGCGTCGATCATAAATATGCCGTGCCGGTTCGCGGCATTTTCCTTGTCGAGTACAACAATGCAGGCTGGAATGCCGGTTCCGTAGAACAAGTTGGCAGGCAGCCCAATGATGCCTTTTAAGATACCTGATCGGACCAGCTTCTCGCGGATGGCTGCCTCCGCGTTACCACGGAACAAGACGCCGTGCGGAAGAATGCAAGCCGCCTTACCGCTGCCTTTCATGGAACGAATGATGTGCAAGAGGTATGCGTAATCACCCTGCTTGGCAGGCGGGTTGCCCCATGCCCAACGCTTGTGTTTGTCGTCTTCGCCTAGGTTGACGCCGGTTGACCACTGTTTGTCCGAGAATGGAGGATTGGCGACGACATAGTCATAAGTCCGCAGACGTTCCTCATCCAAAAACTTAGGTGCGGCAAGCGTGTCACCAGCGAGAATGTTAGCGCTCGGGAAATCATGCAAGATCATGTTCATCCGCGCCAAACCTGCGGTTGTAACGTCCTTTTCCTGCCCCTCAAGTGTGATATGTCTTTCGGCTTGAGCCGCAACTTTCAGAAGCAATGAACCTGAACCACAGGTCGGGTCATAGACAGTCGTGGAACCAACAGTGTTCTCATGGGATATGCCGATAACACTCGCGATTATTCGGCTGACTTCCGAAGGAGTGTAGAACTGCCCTTTGCTTTTGCCGCTTTGCGTCGCGAAGTGCCGCATCAGGTATTCGTAAGCATCTCCAAGAATGTCATCGTTTTCGGCTCTGTTCTGGGAGAAATCGAGTTCAGGTTTCTGAAATATACCAATCAGGTTTGAGATACGCTTTACCTTCGCATCGCCTTCGCCAAGTTTGGTGGGATCATCGAAGTCGGGAAAATCGCTTCGCGCGAGTTTGCTGTTAGCCTCAATAAGTGATTGAATGACCTGTGTATTGATCTTCTCGCCGATATTGGGGTTACCCTTGAGGGCCACCATATCTTTGAAGCCTGCTCCGGCGGGAATAACAACCGCCGGAGCGAAATCATCAGTATCGGCGTATTTGTCCGACACATATTTGATGAAGAGCATAAAGAGAACGTAGTCTTTGTATTGAGTTGCATCCATTCCTCCGCGCAAAGCGTCACAAGATGCCCAAAGGGAAGAATATAATTCTGATTTCTTAATCGCCATTGATTGCCTGAACCTCAGTCGGTTGGGCGACCTGAGTAACAACCAGATTCGCCTGTTCTTTTCCAAAACCTAACGACAAACACGGACAGCCGCCACAGCGACTTGCGCGCTGACCGGCGGTTTGGGATGGACTAAGGTAGAGGAATTGCTGAAGGGTCGCTTTCTTCTATCGCCGGATGGCACCGAGGAGGCTGGAAAACCCTTTAATCCCGCATCGCATGAGCACTACCCCTTCAATCAGGCCATAAGGTTCAACACGGATTGAGTACGCTTCACAACAAGCGAGACACAAAAGAATGACGAATGAAAGTTCAAACTTTAGGTGGTCGAGAAGGTGGATAAGGAATAAAAAATTTCAATTAAATAACATAAAAACAATAATTTAGTTTAATATATTGGTGCCCCCACACGGACTCGAACCGCGGACCTACTGATTACAAATCAGTTGCTCTACCAGCTGAGCTATAGGGGCTCGCGGGTGGATTTACGCGGTTGTTTGCTGTCTTGCAAGCCTCTCATTCGCAAAAGTTGCTCAATTTATCGATTTGAACGGGCCATGAGCAAAACGGCACAAAGGCCAACCAGAATAACCATCATCGCTGCCGGGGCGGCGCCAGCCAGGTTTTCAAGCGACGCCTGCTCGTAAACCCTTGTCGAAAGCGTGTTGAAATTGAACGGTCTGAGCAAAAGGGTTGCAGGCAGTTCTTTCACACAATCGACAAAAACCAACAGTAGGGCCGTCCCGACAGAGCTTCGGATTAACGGGATGTGCACCTCGCGAAGCACACCTCCCGCGGTTCTGCCCAAAGACCTTGCCGCCATCGGCAAGCTTGGGGAGACACGGCCAAGGGCTGCATCCGCAGTCCCTTGCGCGATCGCGAAGAAACGGACCGCATACGCGTAGATTAGCGCAAAGGCTGATCCGGTGAGCAAAAGACCGGGATCAAAGCCAGTAGCGGCTTCAATCCCATCCGCAATCAGGTGATCCAGAGCCGCCATCGGGATCAGGATACCAACAGCGAGAACCGCACCCGGTGCGGCGTAGCCTATCGTTGAGACGGGTAGTAAAATGCGTGGTAAGCGCCGTCCTGTTAATCGCACTCCGTACACCATGAACAAGGCAGCAGAAACAGTCACAAGCGCTGCAATGCCACCAACAACAACGGTGTTTGCCAGCGCACGGACAAGAGCCGGATCAGCCCAGGGATGCGCATTGCTCAGAGCATGACTGCCAATCACGAGGGCGGGAAGAAGGAACCCAACTGCGAAGGGAATAAAACACAAAATCGATGCGACCCCTGCCTGCACACCCTTCAGTTTAACGGGTGTAACCGGGCGCTGGTGACGCGCCGTACTGTAATAGCGATTCTTCTTGCGGCTGGTTTTTTCCAAAACAACCAGAAGCAACACGAGTGTCAGAACCACGCCTGCTATCTGCGCAGCACCACCTGCATTGTTGCTTTCCAGCCAGGTACTGAAAATGCCAGTTGTCAGTGTCTGAACGGCAAAATACTCGACTGTGCCAAAATCACTGACCGTTTCCATCATTACGATAGCAGCCCCCGCAGCGACCGCCGGACGTGCCAGAGGCAGACCAACCCGGAATAACCGAGCGACCGAACCCGCGCCTAAGGCGCGAGCGACTTCAAAGCTGGAAGCTGATTGTTCGCGAAAAGCAGCCCGGGCCAACATGTATACGTATGGGAATAGCGCGCCCGTCAGAACGACAATCGCAGATCCGCGCGATCTGATTTCAGGGAACCAATAGTCGCGTGAATCAGCCCAGCCAAAGGCCTCTCGCAAAAACGTTTGCACAGGCCCTGCGTATTCCAGAAAATCAACCAGCGCATAGGCCCCTACATAGGCAGGGATCGAAAGTGGAAACAACAACAGCCATTCCAACCAACGTGCTCCGGGGAAGCGATACATCACCAAGAGCCAGGCCGCGCCCACGCCCACGCAGGCCGAGAGAGAACCGACAGACACCATCAAAATAACGGTGTTTGAAAGATAACGCGGCAACGTCGTTGAAACCAAATGAGGCCAGATGTTTTCCGCCGGGTTAAACCCAATCCAAATCACAGCTGCGATCGGCAAAATCACAAGAATCGCAATAACTGCAGCGCCGAAAGACCACGGGTTCAGCGTGCTTCTCCGTTTCGGCACTGCCATAAGATGAGCGTTTTTCTCAGACATAAAAGGCGCAGTATCGGAAAGCGGTTTCACTGTCCAGAAAAGCCCGTATATTGACCCGGATGAATCTTTGAAAGTTGTCGTGATTTTATGCAGGTTGTCTTTCACATCGGTGCCCATTCCACAGATGAAGACCGGCTTTTAAAGTGCTTATTGAAAAATAAGGATGTTCTCAGAAGTCAGGGGGTGGTTGTCCCCGGCCCGAGTCGTTTCAGAAAATTAATCCGTGAAACATTGGCCGCTCTTGGGGGGGAAACACCCAAGCGGGAAACGCAAGACGCGCTTGTCGATGCGATAATCGATGAAGATGAAGCAACGCGTTTGATTCTGTCTGGTGAACACATGATCTGCGTTCCCACTCGCATTTTCCATGGCAGCGAATTTTATGCGTTGGCTGGCAAGAAAGCACAGGCACTTGCTGGCCTATTTCCCGCAACTGAGGTGGAGTTTCATATCGGACTTCGCAATCCGGCAACCTTTATCCCGAGTGTTTTTGACCGCACCAGCAACATATCTTACGAAAATTTCATGAACGAGATTAACCCGCTCGATATTCGCTGGTCCGACGTATTGAAACGCATCAAAGCTGCGGTTCCAAATGCAACTCTCACGGTTTGGGCCAACGAAGATACACCGTTGATCTGGGCGGAACTCATGCGCGAGCTTGCGGGCGTTGATCCTATGGTTGAGCTTTCAGGAACAGATGATCTGCTAGCAGAAATTATGACCCGCAGCGGCTTTAAAAGGTTCCAAAGCTATCTGGAAAGCCATCCACCGCGAAACGAAATTCAGAAACGCCGTGTGATCGCTGCGTTTCTGGGGAAATTTGCGATGGTGGAGAAGATGGAGCAAGAATTGGATATTGAGGGCTGGACGGACGACTATGTTGATCAACTCACTGATCTTTATGAAGAGGATTTGGATGAGGTTCAGCGCATGCATGGCGTCAATTTCATCGCGCCCTGACACGGAGTCAGGGCTGCAAATAAGATACAATTTCACACTTCGATGAACTCTGGCTCGTATGTAACAGGAAAATTAACTGACCTCGCGATAAAGCAATATTGGTGAATTTCCTTATGGATTTCATGGGCGCGCTGTAAGTCTGCACCTGCTTTCACCTGGATTCTCGGTCTCAATACCGCGCTTAGAAAACGCCCTGCCCCATTTGGTGCCGTTTCGCCTGTTCCAAGCGGATCGTCCGAGTAAGCTGTCACAACGATCCCTTCAACGCTGGCAAGGTGGAGATACCAGAGCATGTGACAGGCCGACAAAGTTGACAGCAACAGATCCTCGGGGTTGAGCAGGTTAGGGTCGCCCCCTAACAGTGGGTCGTTTGAACAATGGATAACCGGCTTACCCGGAGTCTCGATATTCCAGGTGCGTGCGTATGCGCGATAGTCACGCGTCCCAACCCCTTGATCCCCTGTCCAGACGACACGTGCGGTGTAGTCGTACTGTTTTGCCATGATATTTCCTTTAATTCGATTTTGTATACGTGTATACATTATGAAAAATCAAACGAAAGACCTGAAATGACAGCCGAAGCTATTGCAGCGACTCTACAGCACGACATTCTTTCTGGAACGCTCTCTCCCGGTACAGAGCTTGTACAATCTGAACTGGCGGCGCGGTTTCAGGTTAGCCGCATTCCAATTAGGGATGCGCTGATGTTGTTGTCCGTCGAAGGTGTTGTGACCGTTACGCCGAACCGGGGAGCGCGTGTCATACAGCTGTCGCCTTCAGAAGTGCAGGAAATATTTGATATGCGTGTCTTGCTGGAAGGTGATTGCCTGCGGCGCGCTATCCCATACATGCAGCAGGCAGATTTTGAAAGAATTGAACATGTACTCCGCCGTTCAAATCTGGAAGTGCAAACAGAAGGCTGGGCTGAAGGTGACTGGAATTTTCACCTTGCGCTTTATTCGCCTTCGGGCCGCAAACATCAAATTGTGATGATAGAAAAGCTTAGGCGCCGATGCCAGTTACACATCGCAGCATATCGCACCCTGCCCGAAGAAACCCTGCAATGGATCAGGGATCATGAATTGATCATGAAGCATTGCAGAAATAAAGAAACAGAAGCAGCGGTTGACGCACTTAAGCGTCATTTGTCCGAAGCAGGCAAAACGCTGGTGCGTGCAATGCCCACATCATAAAACGAAACCGCCCCAGGTTTGCACCTACATTCCCAACGCTTCTTTATACATTTCAAGCACGGCTTCTTCTTCGGCAATGTCATTCGCATCTCTTTTGCGAAGCGCTATCACTTTGCGCATGACTTTGGTGTCATAACCCCGGCCTTTTGCCTCGGCCATCACCTCTTTTTGCTGTTCAGCAAGGTCTTTCTTTTCGGCATCAAGCCGTTCAATACGTTCAATAAACTGGCGCAGTTCATCCGCAGTTACGCGGTAGCTACTGTCAGAGGTAATGTCGTTCATGCGATGGCCCCATATTTCGAATGAGCCCCTGAGTAGCCGGGCTGGCAACAGGCTGCAAGACCCTTGCGCGCCTATCGCACATCCTTTACCCGAAGGTCAGGCAAACAAAGAGGTTAAGCCAATGGCAAACATGATCTGGCTCGGTGCTGCTGTTTCGCTTGTCGGACTTGCGGGGCTTATTTGGTGCATCGTCATTGCGGCTTCTGCAAAACGGAACAGTCTTGATGACGACGAGATGCGCAGGCGACTTCAAAAAGTCGTTGTTCTGAATATGATCGCGCTCCTGCTCTCTCTGATTGGCCTGGCCATAGTCGTCGTTGGAATTATGCTTTCTTAAGTGTCAGCAGACCTGCTCTGAAAGCCCGAAATGCGAAAATGAGTTCGCAACAGCTACACCGCGTTGAGTGTGTCAAAGCCATGTCCAGCCTTTATGACCTCGTCAAACAAAGGAGAGGGTGTCCAAAACTTGTCTTCCTTGGCGAATTCCCGAAGTTGGTTGCGCAACGACAACAGGCCCGAAAGTTCTGCCGCTTTCATCGGACCACCCCGCCAGCGCGGAAAGCCGTAGCCATGTATCATCGCAACATCAATGTCCGAGGGCCGCTGCGCGATCTTGTTCAGCACTAGGTTTGCACCTTCATTCACCATTGCAGAGAGACATCTGTATAGAATTTCTTCGGGCCCGAACGCGCGCGGGGTTATGCCCTTTCTCTCTCGCTCGGCGGCGATAAGCCCCAGAACTTCGGGATCTTCGACACCCAAACGGCTACCATCTGCATAGGTATAGTATCCACGCCCGGCCTTTTGGCCGAGCCAGCCCTTCTGACACATCTTGTCACCAATCGCGATGTATCGCATTTCAGGATCTCGCGTGGATTTTAATCTTTTGCGACGGGCCCACGATATATCAAGCCCCGCCAGATCAAGCACCTGATACGGGCCCATCGGAAAGCCAAAGGCGCGCATTGTGGCGTCAACCTGATAAGGGCTCGCCCCGTCTTCCAACATAAAGTCTGCGGCGGTTCTATACGCAGCCAAAATGGAATTGCCGATGAACCCATCGGCAACCCCGGAACGCACCGGGATCTTTCCAAGTTTCTTGGCGAGCGTAAAACCCGTGGCGACAACGTCAGCCTCCGTTGCCTCTCCAACCACGACTTCGACAAGGCGCATAACATGAGCCGGCGAAAAGAAATGTAGCCCTAAAACGTTCTCTGGGTGTGCAACACCCGCAGCAAGCGTATTGATATCAAGATAGGACGTGTTCGTCGCGAGTATCGCACCCGGTTTGATAACCGCGTCCAAAGTCGCGAAAACCTGTTCCTTTACAGACATATCTTCAATCACGCATTCGATAACGAGATCTGCCTCGCTCACAGCGAAATAGTGAATATCGCCAGTAAGACGCGCCATTCTTTCATCAAGCATCTGTGCGGTTATGCTCCCTTTTCGAACAGCTTTATCGAAAACAGATTCAATCCGGGCTAGTGCCGTATCCAACATGGGCTGATCCCGGTCAACAAGAACAACACCAAACCCCGCATCAAGAAAAGATGCAGCAATGCCTGACCCCATGGTGCCGCCGCCGACAATCCCTACGATCTCAACGGGCCTTGGTTTTGCACGCGCCACTTCGGGCGCTTTTGCAGCTTTGCGCTCCGCAAAGAAAACATGCCGTAAGGCTGCGGATTGATCTGAGCGCAAACAATCCTCAAACGCTGCCTGCTCAAAGGCCAGCCCACCCTCAAAGGGCAACAACATCGCAGCCTCAACGCAATCAACAATCTTTGCCGGCGCAAAGAGCGGGTTGCCTGCCAATGCCTGCCGCTTTGCCGCAACCGCTCTGGCATACCCAACTGGATCGCTTAATCCTTCGGTGCGTTCACGCGTGGGTCGCAGCGCGTTGGGTTTGCCAATAAGTTCGTGTGCAAAGTCGAGCGCCGCATCCCTGACATGTGCGCGTGAAACCCCGTCTATCAGCCCTAAGTCGACGGCTTTTGCAGCCGATATCGGTGCCTTGGCAATCATCAGATCAAGCGCCGCCTCTGCCCCGCATATTCGGGGAACGCGCTGCGTACCACCCGCACCCGGCAAAATGCCAAGCGTGACTTCGGGCAAACCAAATGTCGTCATTGGGTCTGCGATGCGATAGTGCGCAGCAAGAGCAAGCTCAAAGCCACCACCAAGAACCGTGCCGTGCACGGCAGCAACGACAGGTTTGCATGTCGCTTCAACGCGGTTGCACACATCCGGCAACCACGGATCCACCGTTGGCTTGCCAAATTCGGTTATATCCGCGCCTGCCGGAAAGGTACGCCCCTCGGCAAACATCACGATGGCTTTGACATCATCATTTGCTTCGGCATCGTCAAATGCAGTGACGAGGCCCTGCCGAACCGCGGCATTTAGTGCATTAACCGGTGGATTATTGATTGTAATAACAGCAACGCCGTCATTGACGTTAAATTTTACCTCTTGCCCCATAAGGTTCAACTCCCTGCGCGCATACCCGATCTTTGTCCGGATTTTAACGCACTATTGCACCACGGCGTGAAAACGCAAAGCCGACTTTAAAAAATTTGCAAAGCACGGCCTTAAAAAATGCAGCGCACCAAGAGCTTAGAGTGGCATGTTATCAAACAATTCCTCTGCTTCTTCTTCTTCAAGGGCCAGTTCAAAGGCAGCTAAGTCTTCAGGAACGGGTAGTCCCATCGCTTTAAACTCGGCGATTTTTTCGCGCAGTTGCTCTTGTAAAACATGCGCATCCTCTGGTCGCTTCTGAATTTCATCCATCAGCAACAGCGCCGCAGCTTTCAGGTTTTCAAATGACATAATAGCTTCCTCCTAAAATTAATTCACTACTCACACTATACAGCGCAATTTTTACAGAACGGTGTATATGGCAACACATCCAAGCGTGCTGGCAAAATCTCGACGCCGCATTTAACGCAAAATCCATACTCGTCAGCTTCTATTCGTTCCAAAGCAGCCTGTATCATGCGGATTTCCGCCTGACTTGTAACGCCCATAGTTTCAAGCACTTCGTCTTCTTCGCGCTCTACTGAACGGTCTTCCCAATCCTTGGATACGGGCTCATCCAGCTCTTCTTCAATATGGTGGATTCGCTCATCTAACTCCTGCAGACGTTCCAAGAGAGCAGCTTTTCTTTCGGCGATTTTTGTCATCTGTGTTCTCCTTTGATCAGAAGCACTATGGAGCGAGTACACCAGCCCTTCTTTGACGCAGGTCAATAATAACATGACACACTGGTATGGCTACACCACTCATGGTATTGCGCGATTTATGGATATTCGACAAATCACACCCGACTATGCGGTTTCGCCCCAAATCGAAATCAGCGATGTTGCGGAAATCGCAAACGCCGGTTTCACGACGTTGATCTGCAACAGACCAGATGCAGAGATACCACCAACCCTGCACGCCACAAAAATGCGCACCGCAGCCAAAGCTGCCGGGCTGAAATTTGTGGAACTACCCGTTACACACAGCACAATGACGCCAGACCTTATTGCCGCGCAGGCCGCCGCAATAGAAACGTCAGAAGGCCCCGTACTTGCCTATTGCGCCTCAGGCACACGTTCGACAATTGTTTGGGCCCTGTCCAAGGCAGATACGCAGCCTGTCGATGAAATTATCGCAACCGCGGCCGAAGCAGGATATCAGATCGAAGGCGTTCGTCCCCATCTGGCCGCGATTGCAAAAGATTGAGTTAAGAGTCAAACAACCTCTCTCGTCAGATATGACATCGATCAAGGTTTCTCACTCATCACTTTCAATGGCAGTGCTGAACCATCTTCTTGCTGGTTTTCCTCTAAGCCATCGCTCGTTTCAGAGTTATCTTCATTCGCTTCACGGACCTGTGGGGCCGGTGATCCGCTGATGCTGGCCAGATGTGGCGCAACCGCGCCCTTACCCTCGACGCTTAACAGACGAACCGCACGACACCCATGCAACTGACCCAGCTTGGCATTTGCCAGCTCGATTCCGGTATTGGTTTCGAGCGAAACGGAGGAAAGCGCGCTGGCCGGAAGTGTCAGAATGTCCCCAACTTTTAGAGCTTGGACAGAGAACAGCGGTGCCATGTAGCGATGCAGGATCGCGTCAATCTGTGCTTCGCTCGTCATAACCGATGCAGAAAGCGTCTGATGCCAGTGGCGCACTTTGGTTTCACTGTCGTTCCCGACGGTTTTCTCAAACTGGGACGGAAGCGCTATTAAAATCTGACCCCGTTTCGCACCCAGCGCCATATCAATCTCTAGTTGGTAGAAGCGGTAGGATACATTTTTTAGAGCTAGGCCTAACTTACGGACTTCTTCGATACGGGTGCCGAACCGATACCCAAAGAACCATTCCCCCCTTTGCAACGGGTGTAAAAGTTCGTCTGCCGTTTCAAAAACCTTGTTTACGAAACTTTCACACATCAACGCGTCGGTGTGTGTTGCAAGCCGCGGCACCGCAGCCTGGGTGCTGACTTGACCCAGAGTTTGCACCTCGATCAATCCTGCAAGAACCTGCGGATCAATCGCCATGCAACCCTTTGCACAGTCTGGCGCGTCAAGCGTTACAAGCAACGCAGCTTCAGGCAGTTCGTTTAGCAGACGCGGGAGCATCAATTCAGTTTCGCTTTGCAACGTTGCCGCCAAGGCCATGTCAAAACCATTTTGCGCCGCCAGTGCAAAGGCGTGGCACAACTGTGAAGCAGCTATCACCGCTGGCTTTTGCTGGGTGTTTTGCGCAGAAATTGTAATTTTCTGCAAAACAGATTGCATTGGCGCCTCTGAATTGGTCGAAACCCGGTTAACCACGCCTCGACCATGCTGCGCATTGATTTAGAAAGTGTTACTTCTGAAAGCCGAAATCACGATTGTGATTTAGACCACTTGTTTTAAGTTCAAAGAAACACGGAAGGCCGCACCACCCTGCCCCGGAAGATAAGCGATTGTACCACCCAGATTGGTCATGATTTCGCGACAAATTGCCAACCCCAGTCCAGCACCACCCGCCGCCGCATGATCTGAAAGGCGCGAGAATTTCTCAAAAATCAATGATTGGCTTTTGGTTGGAATACCCTGACCATTGTCCACAAAGTCCACTTCGACGCGAGATTCATACTTACGCACTTTTATGGTCAGCTGCGGATCCGGCGCAGCGCAATATTTTCGCGCATTCGCAATCAGATTAATAAAGACCTGACTCAAACGGTCACTATCCGTAACAAGCGTCACCATCTCAGACGCTGTGTCGCGTCGAACCTTCAGAATTTGGGTCGTTTGCGCCTGCGAAGAGGCTGAAACAGCACGTTCTATCACGTCACGCAATCTAACCGGTGCCTCGTTCAACACCACTTGACCGTTCTCCAGAACACTGAGGTCAAGAAGGTCGTCCAGCAGGCGCGTCAGGCGTATCGTTTCATCATGAATGATGGAAGAGTATCGGCGTTGATCGACAGGGGTCATTCCTTCCATGTCGCGTAAAATTTCAGAGAACGCGCGAATAGATGTCATAGGCGTTCGCAATTCATGGCTGATCTGGCTAAGGAAGGCGTCTTTTTGAACCGACAATTCCGTTAGCTTCTCATTTGCTTCCCTAAGCTGGCGCGCAGTGCGGCCAAGCTCTGCCGACTTCGCTTCAAGCTGACTGGAATATTCTAGTATCTGAGCAGTCTCATCGGCCACGGCAAGCAGATCCTCAACAGAGACACGCGCACTGCCCGTTATCTGGCCAATCATCGCATGGGCCGTCGCAGCCCCGACAGATCCGGCCAGTTCTCGTTCCAGCAACTCTAGAAAATCAGGGGATGTATCAGGCAAAAACCCGACCTTACCCTGTGCTTGCGCTTCATGCTGGAAAAGCCGTTGGGCCTGCTCTGGCCCAAGGATGCGCTGCGACATCACCAGCAGATCTTCGGATTCCACACCACTTTTTGTCCAACCACGTGGGCCGGTGCTGTGCTCAAAGATATTCACGAACTGAACACCCTGAAGCCGTTCAAGAGGTGTCGGAAAACTTAGCAACGACCCGAGGCAAAAGACCAGGGTGTTCAAAACCATGCTCCAGATCAATGCATGAACAACCGGATCCAGTCCAGCGATCCCGAACAAGGCCTGCGGTCGCAACCAGCCAAGCCCCCATGGTCCGGATAGCATGACGGTTTCGGGCAAAATATTAGCCCCGCCAATCGACGGTAAGAAGAGTGTGTAACCCCAAACGATAAATCCAACGATAAGCCCGCCTGCGGCACCGACACGTGTTGCCCTTCGCCAGAAAATACCACCAAGCATCGCAGGTAATACCTGAACAACGCCCGTGAATGAGATCAGGCCAATGGCCGCAAGCGCAGTGCCACCGCCAGAGTAGCGAAAATATGCGTAGCCCAGCGCCAGTACTGCCCCGATTGATATACGCCGCGCCATCAGGACGACCTGGCGCACGTCACCAGATACAGTCGCCCCTGTCGTTGTTGCCGCCAGCCATATTGGCATCACTATGTGGTTTGACACCATTGTGGAAAGCGCGATCGCCGCCACGATGACCATAGATGTTGCCGATGAAAATCCACCCAGAAAGCTAAGCAGCGCCAGCCCATCCTGCCCCTGTGACAAAGGAAGGGTCAAAACAAACAAGTCCGGGTTTGAACCTGCAGGCATCAGGTCGAGACCAACCACCGCGATCGGCACAACAAACAGGCTCATCAAAAGCAGATAGAGTGGAAAGGCCCAACTGGCTGTCAGAACATTTCTCTCGTCGGTATTTTCGACCACCATCACCTGAAACATTCGGGGCAAACATAAAAATGCGGCCGCCGAGAGAAAGATTAGCCCGGCCCAACGCCCGGGGCGAAGTTCCCAGTTTGCTATCGGGGATGCGTCGATACGCGCCAAAATATCTGATGGCCCACTCGCAACGCCCCAGACGACAAAGATGCCAACTGCTAGAAGTGCTACCAGTTTTACAATCGCTTCAAAGGCGATGGCAGTAACCACCCCATGATGCCGTTCGTTTGCGTCTAGGTTACGCGTGCCAAACAGAACAGTAAAAAGCGCCAAACCCGCCGCGACCCAGAGCGCCGTCGCATTAAGGTCTGGCAAATCCCAACCTGACGAAACTCTTTCCGGTGCACGATCAGCGAACACGGCGAATGATAATGTCACAGACTGAAGCTGAAGCGCGATGTACGGTGTCGTGCCAACAACTGCGAGCAAGGTTACGAGCACACCCAGCAAATTCGATTTTCCATAGCGTGATGAAATCAGGTCAGCGATTGAGGTGATGCGCTGCGTTTTTCCGATGCGAACGAGTTTTCGTACAATCCACAACCAACCGACCATGACCAACGTGGGACCGAGATAGATCGTTACAAACTCAAGCCCGGATCGAGCTGCATTTCCGACAGCGCCATAGAACGTCCATGCTGTGCAGTAAATCGACAAGCTGAGCGTGTAGACGATTGGTGATTGTAGCCACCCAAGTTTGCCGAGGGCCGCGCGCCTGTCCGCGAAAAATGCAATTACAAACAAAAGCACCACGTAAGCGAGGCAAACAACAATCAGCATATTGAAGCCGACCATCAGGGCGCGTCCCCTTGTTCCTGGTCCAGTTCCTTTTGTTCTTTTAAAAGATTCTGCTCCTTTAAAAGGCGCGAAAACATTGCTGAAAGCAGCACAAGCCCAAACCAGACCCCAAACAAATACAAAATGGCCGATGACGTCGATGCTGGCTCGGCTTCTGAGTTCCGGAGTAACGGCAGAATTACAAGCAAAACCCCCAGCAAAGGTAACAGATGCGCTGCATCCATTACGCGCCTGCGCCGATAGCTTTGGTTTGCCAAAAACAGCGGCTGTCGCCGATCACTCATGGTCCTGCAAGCTCGCGAACACAATTAAGAACGTCGGAGTTCGCAAAGGGTTTTGTCATAAATCTGCTTGCGCCATAATGTTCTGCCAGTTCACGATCTTTGGTTTGACCTCGGGCTGTGAGCATCAGGACAGGCAAGGCCTCGGTTTCTTCTGCTGAACGCAACTCCTGCAATATGTCAAAGCCACTCCTGTTAGGAAGCATCACGTCAAGAATAACAACGTCTGGTTTTATCTTTTGAATCGCAGACATTGCCGTTGCACCGTCAGAATGGGTTTCAACACGCCAGCCGTCCCGCGACAGGATAAACCTTACGGCCTCAATAATATTTGGTTCATCCTCTATCAGAAGGACTGTCTTGCCCATCTGCTCCCCCCTTTTGACCGCCTTCCCTAAACGGCTGCCCGCCAACTATCAGCAAGAAATTACCTTAAGTCAAAACCCATCCGATAAAATTGATGGTTCTCGTCGTGCGACACACTCTATTTTTGGGCAAATCCGGCAGCTTGTTCCAACAGACCGAACTGTGTTGATGCCGGTCTCCGCCAACAAATCGATTGGCAGGACAAGCATTTGCACTTCGTAGACGGCGACCCCGTCAAACCCGTCCGGGTAGCGTGGTTGCGACAATGCGTAGGTCAAAAACTGACGCGGGTTGCGGCCAACTTGTTCAACAATCGTACGTATTGGCGCCATCGGTTGCGCCAATGCCCCATAAAGAGGCCAAAGCGCGCATACAGCCCCAAACCGAGGCACATCAAACCCGGTAGTGGGTTTACGAAAGGTCAATGTTCCCGATGCGTCGCAGGCAACACGCCCAATCCTGAGGTGCTCCGCTTTGGACGGAAGGGTCGCCAATCTCCGAAAGACAATATCAAGCCCAACACCGAAATACGTTGCGAGCCGGGCCGGATCGTAATGCATCTCTGCAGCTGCGGCCTGAAACGACGCGAGAGGCAGGGCGTCCGCGTCTGCGCGATAGGTTTGCAAATATGCTAGTATCAACGCGCGTGCGGAGAGCGTTAGCTTAACGTCGTCTTCTATCAATTGCTCGGGTGACTGCGTCTTTGCGCCTTCTAGTTCTGCAACATGATAATCGCGACCTTCCAGCCAGACTTCCAGTTCCTCCTGTGGCGAGGTCAGTTCGCGTTCTGCATCGCCGGCTGCATCAAGGTAGGTTACCAAACCTTCCACACTTTCTGCCAAACGCAATGCGTCTTCGTGAATATTCGTCTGAAAACGTCTTTGCCAGCTCGGTTCAATTTCACCCGGCTCTGCAAGAATAGAGGATGTAGACCGAATTGCCGTTACGGTGGAAAGCACCTCGTGCAAAGAAGCCGATAAGAATGGATCGTGTGTTAAACGGTCAGATAATGTTTCAACCGTTCTCTCTAGCTCTTTGACTCTGCGATGGCCTGCAACCAATAATGTGGCCCACCCGGGGAATCTGCCGGCAAACTCTTCAACCCGATCAAGTTCAACAGGTGGGGTAGATTGATCCGAGGCCGCGTCTCGTAGATCAACCATCATCGTAGCTTCAGCCCCCTCAGATAAGCTCGACACGTCGACTTTCAACACCCTCGCCAAATCCACCAGCAATTTACCTGCGATTCTGCGGCGGTTGTGTTCAATCAAATTAAGATAGGACGGCGAAATCCCAACTTCATTGGCCAATTCCGACTGCTTCAAACCCAAATCCAGACGCCTGCCCCTGATCCGGCTACCCGTCAATGTACGGTTCGACATGGAAATCTCCGTTTAAAACAATAGGTTTCTGCATCTGCGAGTTAAGAAATTTACAAAATCTTCTATCACGCTGTCTATATCTTTACAAAATTATTGTTTCGATAAAAGCAGTTGTTGCGAAATTTTCATACCCTGAGCGATACTGCACCCAGCCTGTAAAAGGCCCGCACCAGTGCAGAGGAGGCATTGGTGCACTGTATCAACGGGAGAAATTTATATGTCCTATTCGAAACCGACACGTCGCGGCTTGTTGAAAACCGGGGCCATCGCTGGCGCTGGTCTTGCTATGCCAACAATCTTTACGGCGTCGTCAGCACATGCTTTCACTAACGAACCAACTGGCGGCAGCGTCACGCTTGGTTTTAACGTTCCACAATCCGGCCCCTACGCAGACGAAGGTGCAGACGAATTGCGCGCTTACGAGCTTGCAGTTGAGCACCTGAATGGTGGTGGTGACGGCGGCATGATGCCGACGTTCTCGTCTCAAGTGCTCGATGGCACCGGTATTTTGGGTAAAAAAGTCGAGTACGTAACTGGCGACACCCAAACCAAATCAGACGCCGCGCGTGCATCTGCCCGCTCGATGATCGAAAAAGATGGCGCAATCATGATCACCGGTGGTTCATCCTCCGGCGTTGCGATTGCTGTCCAAGGTCTCTGCCAAGAGGCAGGCGTTATCTTTATGGCTGGCCTGACCCACTCTAACGACACAACGGGCAAAGATAAAAAAGCCAACGGTTTCCGACACTTCTTCAACGGCTATATGTCTGGTGCAGCGCTCGCACCAGTGCTTGCAGCTCGTTACGGCACCGACCGGACAGCATACCACCTGACTGCAGATTACACTTGGGGTTGGACACAGGAAGAATCGATCGCTGCCGCGACCGAGGCACTCGGCTGGTCAACCGTAGACAAAGTGCGCACACCGCTTGCAGCAACGGACTTCTCGTCCTACATCGCACCGGTTCTGAACTCCGGCGCTGACGTATTGGTGCTGAACCACTATGGCGGTAACATGGTGAACTCGCTGACCAACGCGGTTCAGTTTGGCCTGCGTGACAAGCAAGTGAACGGCAAGAACTTCGAAATCGTCGTTCCGCTCTATTCACGCCTGATGGCTCGTGGTGCTGGTGAAAACGTTAAGGGCATTCTTGGCTCGACGAACTGGCACTGGTCACTTCAGGATGAAGGCTCCAAAGCTTTCGTTCGCTCGTTTGGTCAGAAATATGGCTTCCCGCCATCACAGGCCGCGCACACAGTATACTGTCAGACCCTGCTTTATGCAGACGCAGTTACGCGCGCCGGATCGTTCAACCCATGTGCGGTTGGCGAAGCTCTCGAAGGCTACGAGTTCGACGGTCTTGGCAACGGTCCAACTCTTTATCGTGCAGATGACCACCAGTGCTTCAAAGACGTGCTTGTGGTGCAGGGTAAAGAGAACCCGGAAAACGAATTCGACCTTCTCGAAGTTGTTGAAGTTACTCCGGCAGCTCAGGTTACATATCCAGCAGATCACCCAATGTTTGCGGGTGGCAACCTGGGTGAATGTAACCCAGGCGCATAAGCCTAAAAAATCGCCGGTCGCGCGTTTTGCGCGGCCGGATCTTGCTGACAGGCCCTTCCGCGGGCCTTTCATTGCAACGTTGATCCAAAGGATCAGGCAACCAAAAGAACTGGGTGGCATACGATGGACGCGCTCCTTCTACAAATTCTCAATGGTCTGGACAAAGGCAGTGCATACGCGCTGATCGCGTTGGGCCTTACTCTCATCTTCGGCACGCTAGGTGTTGTGAACTTTGCCCACGGGGCCTTGTTTATGATTGGTGCGTTCTGTGCAGTGACACTGCAAAAGATCCTGAGCCTGAGCTCGACGACACTTGATCCGACAAAAACCGATTTCCTTGGCAACCCGGCCAAGATCGAAACACCCTATGTCGAATCCTGGTTTGGGCCAGAGATCGGCGCCGCCCTGATCGACTGGTCGGTTCCTCTTGGCATTTTGTTTGCCATTCCGATCATGATCAGCATCGGCTTTATCATGGAACGTGGCCTGATCAAGCATTTCTACAAGCGCCCACACGCTGATCAGATTCTTGTAACCTTTGGTCTTGCCATTGTGCTGCAGGAAGTCATCAAGCATTTTTATGGCGCCAACCCGATCCCAACCCCCGCCCCCGACGCGTTTCGCGGATCATTCGACTTTGGGTCAATGCTTGGGTTTGACCCAAACGTGATCATTTACCCCTACTGGCGGTTGGTCTACTTCTTCTTCTCCGTCTTGATCATTGGTGGCGTCTTTGCCTTCCTGCAATTCACCACCTTCGGTATGGTCGTTCGCGCGGGCATGGCTGATCGCGAAACCGTTGGTCTGCTTGGTATCAACATCGACAAACGCTTCACAATCATGTTTGGTATCGCCGCTGCAGTGGCTGGACTAGCCGGTGTTATGTACACACCCATCAACTCGCCCAACTATCACATGGGCATGGACTTTCTGGTCCTGAGCTTCGTCGTCGTTGTTGTTGGCGGCATGGGTTCTCTTCCAGGCGCAGTGCTCGCGGGCTTTATGCTGGGTATTCTCGAAAGCTTTGCTTCGATGAACCAAATCAAAGCCATTTTCCCTGGTATCGACCAGATCATCATTTATCTGGTTGCCATTCTCATCCTACTCACACGCCCACGCGGGCTAATGGGTCGTAAAGGCGTGATGGAGGATTAATTCATGCTAGGTCTAGAAAATAAAGACACAAAGTTCCTGTTGGTCGTTGTGGCGCTGACTCTGTGCACGCCGATCATCCTTCAACCCTTTCCGGAAGGCTCGTCGCTGGCGCAGTTCAACGCTGGCTATCCAGACTTGATGCAACGTTTCGCTATCTTTGGTATCTTTGCCATTGGTTTTAACATCCTCTTCGGCCTGACTGGTTACCTTTCGTTTGGCCACGCAGCCTTTCTGGGTGTCGGCTCTTACTCGACCGTCTGGATGTTCAAGTTGCTGTCCTACAATGTTCTGCCGGGGCTTGTCCTTGCGGTTATCACTTCGGGCATCTTTGCGCTGTTCATCGGGTATATCTCTCTGCGTCGCTCGGGTATTTATTTCTCGATCCTAACGCTGGCATTCGCGCAAATGAGCTTTAACCTTGCCTATTCAGTGTTGACACCAATCACCAATGGCGAAACTGGACTTCAGGTTTACACTGATGATCCACAGTACCTGATGGGTGAAGGCGCGCTGACGACAACCCATGTTTTCGGTCTGGCAATGAACAAATCACTCATTGTGCCGATTGGGGGGTGGGAGTTTAACTTTAACGTTGGCTATTATTTCTGCGCGATCATCGCCATCCTTGCCTTTTACCTCAGCCTGCGCATTTTCCGGTCACCTTTTGGGCTGATGCTGCGTGCTGTGAAATCAAACCAACAGCGTATGAACTATACAGGGCTTAACTCGCGTCCCTATACACTGGCCGCGTTTGTGATCTCAGGTATGTATGCTGGTCTTGCTGGCGGCTTGCTCGCCTCAATGGATCCGCTTGCTGGAGCCGAGCGTATGCAGTGGACTGCGAGTGGAGAAGTCGTGATCATGACCATCCTTGGTGGTGCGGGTACATTGATGGGTCCGGTACTTGGTGCTGGTTTCATTAAGTACTTTGAGAACATCTTTTCCAAGATCAATGACAACGTGCTGCATGGCTGGTTCAGTTTCTTGCCTGACGGTATTGAAGATTTCTTCATCAATATTGTTAACCCCTTCTTCGGCGAAGGCTGGCATCTGACACTTGGTCTGCTGTTCATGTGTGTCGTGATCTTCCTGCCAGGTGGTCTGATGGAAGGTGGACAACGGATTTTGAACCTCCTTAAACGTAAATCCAAAGACACCGCTGATGACGACTCTGCACACCACCCGAAACAATCGCCTCACGTGGCCGAATAAGAAGGATACGAAACAATGGGTATTCTCGAAATCAAAGGTGTCGGCAAACGCTTTGGCGGTCTGCAAGCGCTCGGAGATGTTAACCTCAGCGTAGAGGAAAATTCTGTACACGCGATCATCGGGCCTAATGGTGCCGGCAAATCAACCTTGCTCAATTGCCTGATCGGTAAGCTGATCCCGGATACCGGCAGCGTCATGTTCGACGGGCAGTCCGTTCTGGGCCGCGCACCACATGAGATCAACCAAATGGGCATTTCAAGGGTGTTCCAAACACCCGAGATCTTCGGTGACCTCACAGTTTTCGAAAATATGTTGATCCCCTGTTTTGCAAAACGCGATGGTGCATATCGGCTTCATGCCTTTGAGACCATCCCGGCAGAAAAAGAAATCGTCGAAAAAGCAGAAGCAATGCTCGAAGACGTAAACATGCAGGACAAGATCCACATGCATGCCGCATCGTTGTCACGCGGCGACAAAAGGCGCCTGGAAATGGCGATGTGTCTGGTACAGGAACCAAAACTTCTTCTGCTTGACGAACCAACCGCAGGTATGGCGCGTGCTGATACCAACAACACCATCGATCTTTTGAAAGAGATCAATGCCAAGCGCGATATTACCATGGCGATCATCGAGCACGACATGCATGTGGTATTCTCACTTGCAGAACGGATCACAGTCCTTGCACAGGGAACACCGCTTGTCGAAGACACGCCGGAAAACATCAAAGGGCACCCCAAGGTTATGGAAGCATACCTTGGCCAAACCCAACAATAGGAGGCGACAATGAACGCACTTCCAAAAAACGCCAATCATGCGTCAACCGCCCCCGCTTATTTTTCGGTCTGGGATCTGCACGCTTACTACGGCGAAAGCTATATCGTGCAAGGCGTCAGCTTTAACGTGCACGAAGGTGAAATCCTTGCCCTTCTGGGACGCAACGGTGCCGGCAAAACCTCAACGCTGCGCGCAATTGCACGGCTCGACAACCCTTCACTGACGCATGGTGAAATCTGGCTGGACCACGAACGTCTGCATACCATGAAATCACATGAGGCGGCGGTTGCAGGTATGGCGCTTGTCCCTGAAGATCGTCGTATTATCGCCGGACTTACGGTCGAGGAAAATCTGCAGCTTGCACAAATCGTTGAACCTGTCGGCTGGTCACTTGAGCGGATTTACGACCTCTTTCCCCGTATGGGTGAACGTCGCAAACAAGAAGGCGTAACCCTGTCAGGCGGGGAACAGCAAATGCTTGCAATCGCGCGAGCACTGGCCCGCGACATCAAAGTTCTGTTGCTTGATGAACCATACGAGGGTCTGGCCCCGGTGATTGTCGACGAGATCGAGAAAACACTCAATGTCATCAAAGAGCAGGGAATTACGACCGTGATCGTTGAACAAAATGCGATCCGTGCACTTAATCTGGCTGATCGCTCTGTTATCCTTGATACAGGCACCGTCGTATTTGACGGTACCGCAAAAGAGGTGCTTGATAACGCCGAATTGCGGGCCGAGTATCTGGCCATCTGATTACAGACACGGACAGATTTGTTCTGTCCGCGTACCCTTGCAAGAGAGTTTTTCATAATCATGACCGACAAAACCTATCCACCCACCGCCGAATTCGCTGCCAACGCCCATGTTGATCAAGCTAAATACCGGGAAATGTATGCCGCCTCGATCTCTGATCCCGATGGTTTCTGGCGCCAGCATGGACAACGGATCGACTGGATCAAACCCTATACATCGGTCAAGGAGACCAACTACGCCTATGGCGAAGTTGACATCAAATGGTTCTCGGACGGTACTCTGAATGTCTCGGCCAACTGTATCGACAGACATCTTGCAACCCGGGGCGACCAAACAGCAATCATCTGGGAACCCGATAACCCAGACGAGCAAGCGCTCCACATCACTTACAAAGAACTGTACTCCAACACATGTCGCATGGCCAATGTGCTGAAAGACCTGGGTGTTACCAGGGGCGATCGTGTCGTGCTCTACATGCCGATGATTCCAGAGGCGGCATATGCGATGCTGGCCTGTACGCGTATCGGTGCGATCCACTCGATCGTCTTCGCGGGTTTCAGCCCGGACGCGTTGGCAAACAGAATCAATGATTCAGAGGCTAAAGTCGTTATCACCGCGGACGAGGCCCCGCGCGGCGGGCGCAATACAGCTCTGAAATCCAACACAGACGCAGCCTTGCTGCATTGCTCGGACAAAGTCAAAAACCTTGTTGTAAAACGTACCGGTGGACAAACGACATGGAAAGAAGGCCGCGACTACGACTATAACCTTCTCGCTGCGGCCGCCTCTCCAGATTGCGAACCTGAAGAGATGAATGCCGAAGATCCGCTGTTCATCCTCTATACCTCTGGCTCTACGGGCAAACCCAAAGGCGTTGTACATACGTCCGGCGGCTACCTGGTTTACGCGTCGATGACACAAGAATACGTTTTTGATTACCACCAAGGCGATGTCTTCTGGTGCACAGCAGATGTCGGCTGGGTTACGGGTCACAGCTATATTGTCTACGGTCCCCTCGCGAACGGCGCGACAACAGTTATGTTCGAAGGGGTGCCAACCTATCCTGATGCATCCCGCTTTTGGCAGGTTTGCGAAAAGCATAAGGTTAACCAATTCTATACCGCACCCACGGCGATCCGTGCTTTGATGGCACATGGCAATGAGCCGGTTGAAAAATGCGATTTGTCAGATCTCAAAGTTCTTGGCACAGTCGGCGAGCCAATCAATCCCGAAGCCTGGAACTGGTACAATGACGTTGTCGGCAAAGGGAATTGCCCAATTGTGGACACCTGGTGGCAAACCGAAACCGGGGGTCATTTACTTACCCCACTCCCCGGCGCAACCACCACAAAACCTGGCTCTGCCACCCTACCCTTCTTCGGGATAGAGCCTGTCATTCTTGAACCGACAAGTGGTGCTGAGATTAATGAAACCGAAGCTGAAGGCGTGCTTTGCATCAAAGACAGCTGGCCTGGACAGATGCGCACCGTCTATGGCGATCACGAGCGTTTCCAGCAAACCTATTTCTCTGACTACAAAGGTTACTACTTTACCGGTGACGGATGTCGCCGCGACGCAGATGGTTACTACTGGATCACGGGGCGCGTTGACGACGTAATAAATGTCTCAGGCCACCGAATGGGTACAGCAGAAGTCGAAAGCGCCCTCGTTGCACACGCAAACGTCGCGGAATCTGCGGTTGTGGGATATCCCCACGACATCAAAGGTCAGGGCATCTACGCCTATGTAACTCTGATGAATGGCGTTGAACCAACCGAGGAATTGCGTAAAGAACTGGAAAAATGGGTTCGCACTGAGATTGGGCCGATCGCCAAACCCGATCTCATTCAATGGGCACCCGGCCTTCCAAAAACCCGCTCCGGGAAAATAATGCGCCGGATTCTACGCAAAATTGCTGAAAACGATTTTGGTGCACTTGGAGATACATCGACACTCGCCGATCCTTCCGTCGTGGATGAGTTGATCGAAAACCGTATGAACAGAAGCTAACATTACTCTTTCTTTATTCTCTAAATATCCCCGCCGGAGGCTTGAAAGTTGAAAAATCTTATCTAAGATTTTTTGCCTCCGGCGGGGATATTTTAGGGAAAAAGAAAGTTATTTGGTTAAATCTTGACCGGCGGTACAGGCGGGGACGCCGATGGCCGTGGATGAAGAAAGCACCTCGTCGCGTCTATGCCGGCGAGGTGCAAATTCATCTAACTTCTGTGACTGGCCAGTATTAATTCCAACCGTTTCATTTCCCTCAAAACACGATCCGCCTGCATCTTTGGCATCAAACTTAGTTTAAGTTGAGTTGCCATCAGGATAAGAACTGCACCTGATAACCCCCACTTTACTGCTGACAAAAGTTCGGTTGTGTTGAAGAAATATATGGCGCACCAGACTCCTGCTAAAAACAGGATGGCCTGCGTGATCATAATGACCCATGTAACCCAGCCGAGTTTGCCGCTGAACTGGCTCAATCCCAGTTGAAACCAACCCTGCTCTGACGTGGCCTCAATGATCTCGCGATCTTCTTCGCGCAATGCCTCTTCGATCAGTTCATCAAGTCTACTCATCACATGCTCCTTTCAAAGCGTCTTTCAGTTTTGCTCTCGCGTGCATCAGCCGTGTTTTCACGGTACCGCGAGGTATATCCAATGCGATGGCCACCTCGGCCACACTCATATCTTCCAGGTAAAACAGGGCAATGGTCGCTGCCTGATCAGGGGGTAAACTTGACATTGCTTTGCGCACTGCGCGTGCATCTGAAGCTGCTTCACCAACGTCCGGCATACTAGTTTCTGTTTCGACAGAAACTGCTGCCGATAATGCCCGCCGCGCAACATTCCCTTTAACAAATCGCGCAGCCCGCCGGGTTACAATTCTTGTCGCCCAGGCTGCGAAGGCGCGCGCTTCTCGCAGCCCGTGCAGACCACGCAGGATTTCAATCCAGGCTTCTTGTACGATATCACGTGCGTCGTCAGCACGACCCGACAGGCGCATCGCGTGAGCCAGCAACCTTGGACCACGAAGCCTTACCAACTGATCCAGCGCGCGGGAGTCACCCGCCTGCGCGCGCAGCACAAGCAACTCTTCCAAACTCCGCTCGGCCTGTTTCATCTGCTTCAACCCACCATGCTTCTGTATATAAGGTGGCACGCCAGGCCCAATCGGTTCAAAAGAAAAGGCGCGGCCGAAGCCGCGCCTGCTTTGATTTTAAATTTGGCCAGGGCTATTTCAGTGCTGCATCCGTGATTGCGTGAGTCCATGCACCTTCAGGTGCTGCAGAGATAACCGGGTCAGACCCGCCGGCCAACAGCGTTGCGACCGTGCGATCATAAGCTGCAATATCAAGCGCACCGTCAGAACCCGCTGTAAGCTTGGCGATTTCGCCCATCATACGGCGTTGGTGCTTTTCAGTTTGTGCACCGGTTTCATCGTTTTCGAGCACAATGTCTGCTGCTGCATCCGGGTTTTCCTCGGCCCATTTCCAACCGCGCATAGAGGCACGTACAAACCGCACAAGCTGATCTTGAAAAGCTTCGTCCGTCAACCTGTCTTCCAGAACATAAAGACCATCTTCCAGTGTCGCCACGCCCTGATCTTCGTATTTGAAGGTCACTAGGTCATCAGCGCCAAGGCCCGCATCAATGATCTGCCAGTATTCATTGTAGGTCATGGTTGAAACGCAGTCTGCCTGCCCTTGCAGGATCGGATCAACGTTAAAGCCTTGCTTCAGCACGGTCACGCCGTCACCGCCATCTGTCGACAGACCAAGCGTTCCCATCCAGCTGAGGAACGGGTATTCGTTGCCATAGAACCAGACGCCCAATGTCCGACCGGCAAAATCTGCGGGCGTTTCAACACCCGAATCTTTACGGCAGGTCAGCATCATCCCGGACGATGCAAAGGGTTGCGCAATGTTGACCAGCGGCAAGCCTTGTTCACGTGCGGCAAGTGCTGATGGCATCCAGTCGATCACCACGTCAGCGCCACCGCCCGCAATAACCTGAGCAGGTGCAACATCCGGGCCACCCGGCAGGATGGTTAAGTTCAGGTCTTCTTCTTCGTAAAAGCCGTTTTCAAGCGCTACGTAGTAGCCAGCGAATTGTGCTTGCGTTACCCATTTCAACTGCAGCGTCAGATCATCTGCCGCTTCAGCCATACCGGCCCCAAACGCCATCGCGCCCGCCAGTGCAGTTGTCAGCATTTTCTTCATTTCAGTCTCCCATGTTGAATTTATTGTTGATTCAGCTTCGTTGTGAGGGGTGCCAGAAGGTGACCCCTTTTTCTATCATTGCGACCACCCCATAAAACGCCGATCCGGCGAGCGCTGCAACGGTGATCTCTGCCCAGACCATATCAAGCGACAGGCGGCCGACCTCTGTTGAAATGCGAAATCCCATTCCGCGAATGGGCGAGCCAAAAAATTCCGCCACGATTGCACCGATAAGCGCTAATGTTGTCGAAATCTTCAACCCATTGAAAATAAACGGCATTGCCGCAGGAAGGCGTAGTTTCAGCAAGGTCTGCGGATAACTAGCGCCATAAGTGCGCATCAGATCACGCTGCATATGATCGCTTGCCGCGAGCCCCTGCACGGTATTCACCAGCATCGGGAAAAACACCATCACAACAACAACGGCAGCCTTCGAGTGCCAGTCAAACCCGAACCACATCACAAGGATGGGTGCTGTCCCGATAATCGGCAGCGCCGCGATAAAGTTGCCAACCGGCAGTAACCCGCGCTGCAAAAATGGCGATCTGTCGATCATGACAGCCGTCAGGAAGGCGGCACCGCAGCCGATAATGTACCCGCTCAATGCGCCTTTGACGAATGTCTGAACAAAATCGACCCAAAGAATATCAAGCGAACTCGCAAACCGAGCGGCGATTGCTGTTGGCGGAGGAAGGATTACATTTGGCACCTGAAGCCCACGCACCAACCCTTCCCAGACGACGAGCAAAGTGATCCCAAAAACTGCGGGTACAAACAGTTTGACTAATCGCGTTCCTCGCAGAGGCGAATTTGCCAGCCAGAAATTTATCCAGGTCATGACGGCCCAAAAAGCCAAAGATCCGATCACCCAACTCATGGCTTCATCCCCATACGGCGCAGGGTTCCCCGCTGCAGCGCCCCAATAAGGCCGACCAGCGCGGCAGCCAGAACCGCAGCCCCGATAAGCGCGGCCCAGATTTGCAGCGTTTGCCCATAGTAGCTACCGGTCAACATACGCCCGCCAAGACCCCGGATCGGGCTTGCAGAAAGCTCTGCCACGATGGCACCAACCAGAGAGGCGGCTATGCCGATTTTCAGCGATGTAAAGAAATAGGGCATCGAAGACGGAAGGCGCAATTTCCAGAAAGTCGCCGCGCCGCTGGCGCTATAAGTGCGCATAAGATCAAGCTGCATCGCGTCTGGGGCGCGCAGACCTTTGACCATACCGACAACCACGGGAAAGAAACTAAGGTAGGCCGCGATCACCGCTTTCGGCAGCAAGCCCTTCATGAATGCGGGTTGCGTTCCAAACAGGGCTTCAGCAGTATCTTTGCCCAGAAAATCGGTCGCACCAATTGTGTTCATCACAACAACCAGCATGGGTGCGATTGCCAAAATAGGGATCGTCTGACTTGCAATGGCCCAGGGCATCACGCTCATATCCATTGCGCGGGAATAAACGATCCCCACTGCAAGCAACACACCAAGGCCGGTGCCAAAGATGAAGCCAAGCAATGTCGCGCTGAGTGTTATCCAACCGTGAAAAACCAAACTGCGTTTTGAAGTGATATTTTTCTCAACCGTCGTCTGCCAAAGCTCGGTGACCACCTGATGCGGTGCAGGCAGCACTGGCCGTTCTTGCGCCAATGTATCAGTAACAATTTCGGAAAGGCTAAGTTCAACACCTGCGCGTTCGGCCTGATCCAGCGCCCATTTGCTATTCATCCAGATGGCGCCTGCGTACCAGATTGCCATCAATGCCGCGACAACGGTGAGGATAGGGATAATCGACCTCATGCGCACATCTTTCGAATTAACAAAATCATGCAAGCATTAGTATTTATTTGTTTATCAAGCATCGTCACCATGCCCCGCACGAAGCCCCTCACGTACCCGATGCGCGATATCAATGAATTCCTGCGTATCGCGAATATCCAGACTACGGTCTTTTGGTAGCGTGCTCTCTATAATATCAGTGATCCGCCCGGGACGCGGGCTCATGACAACAATCTTTGTTGAGAGGTAGACCGCTTCGGGGATTGAGTGGGTAACAAAACCAATGGTCTTTTCCGTACGTGCCCAAAGTTCCAGTAACTGTTCGTTAAGATGGTCCCGTACAATTTCATCCAATGCCCCAAAGGGCTCATCCATCAGAAGAATATCAGCGTCAAACGCCAGCGCCCGTGCAATGCTCGCGCGCTGCTGCATTCCGCCAGAAAGCTGCCAGGGGAATTTTTTACCAAATTCTTTTAGATCAACAAGTTCAAGAACCTTATTAACGTGCTCTGCCATCTCAGCCTTGCTGAACCCCATGATCTCGAGCGGTAGTTTTATGTTGCCCGCAATCGTGCGCCACGGGTAAAGGCCTGCGGCCTGAAATACATAGCCATAGGCGCGGTTACGGCGTGCCTCGTCCGCGGACATGCCGTTTACGGTAATGGAGCCGTTGCTTGGCTCTTCAAGCGCCGCCATTGCCCGAAGGAACGTGGTTTTCCCACACCCGGACGGGCCGATGAAACTGACAAAATCACCCTTGTTGATGGTCAGGTTCACATCCTTCAGTGCGTGAACCGGCCCATCATTGGTCTGAAACGTCAAATCCAGATTGTTTGCTTCGATTACAACGTCTTGATCCAAGACATCCCCCTGTCAATCGCCCCGTTCTGGGGTCCCTGTGTCGTTACGAGCCCACATAGTGGACTCGCTACTATCAAATCCCTGCCGGTATGTTCAGCGGATCACGCTCAATCTTGCGTGGAGAGTTCAGTGCTTTCCACTGGCTAAGTGCGGTGTGCGCAGACGGGAACGCAGGGCGCGGCACGAACCGGCCTCTTCCCGGTTGCGGCTGGCTGTTTTGCCCCCAGGCCCAGATCACTTCACCCCGACTTAGGGTATAGCGGCTTTGGGCGCTCACGTTGAAACCCTCGAATACGTTGTAGTCGAGCACGGAATGGTGGTTCGCAGGCGAAATGGTTTTAGATATTTTTGGGTCCCATACCACGATATCGGCATCGGCGCCTTCGACAATCGCACCTTTTTTCGGATATATATTCAATATCTTGGCGACGTTTGTTGAAGTGGCTGCGACAAATTCATTTGGCGTAAGCCGCCCGGTTTCGACGCCTTCGGTCCAGAGCACGGCCAGCCGTTCCTCAAGCCCGTTCGAGCCATTCGGAATGATCCGGAAATCATCGCGGCCCGCGCGTTTCTGTTCGGTGTTAAACGCCGCGTGGTCCGTTGCAACAACCTGCAGGCTGCCCGCCTGAAGCCCGGCCCAAAGGCTGTCCTGATGGTCCTTGCTGCGGAACGGCGGTGACATGACACGCCGCGCGGCATGATCCCAGTCTTTGTTGAAATACTCAGACTCATCCAGAGTCAGGAACTGGATCAGTGGCTCACCATAAACCCGCATGCCTTTTTGCCGCGCACGGCGGATTGCCTCATGCGTCTGTTCACAACTCACATGTACGATGTAAAGCGGCACACCTGCTGTATCGGCAATGGTGATCGCGCGGTTCGCGGCCTCGCCTTCCAGTTCGGGTGGGCGTGAATAGGCGTGGCCCTCTGGCCCCGTGATGCCCTGATCAAAATACTTCTGCTGAAGCTCTGCCACCAGGTCACCGTTTTCGGCGTGGACCATCGGCAGCGCACCAAGCTCGGCGCAGCGCTTGAAGCTCGCGAACATCTCGTCGTCTTCAATCATCAACGCGCCCTTGTAGGCCATGAAGTGTTTGAAGGAGTTGACACCCATCTTCACCGCGTCTTCCATCTCGGTGAACACATTCTCATCCCAGCCTGTGATCGCCATGTGATAGCCAATGTCAGAGCAGATTTGCGGCGCGGATTTGCGGTGCCATTCGTTGATTGCGTTCTTGATAGAGCCGTCAGCCCCCGGCAGGCAGAAATCAACCACCATCGTGGTGCCACCTGCTGCGGCGGCCCATGTGCCGGATTCAAAGGTTTCCGCCGCCGTTGTTCCCATAAATGGCATTTCAAGGTGAGTGTGCGGATCAATCCCACCGGGGATGACATAGGCGCCTTCGGCGTCGATGTATTCATCGCCCTTCAAATCCTCGCCAATCTGCTTGATCACCTCGCCCTCGATCAGGACATCGGCCTTCCATGTACGGTCTGCAGTGCAGACGGTGCCGTTTTTGATGACTTTGGTCATTGATCTTCTCCCTATTCCACAATTCCCGCCGTTTCGACCACCGCGTGCATCAGCACATCTGCCCCGGCTGTGGCCCATTCCCTGGAGATCTCCTCGGCCTCGTTATGGCTTAGCCCGTCAACACAGGGGCACATGACCATTGCGGTTGGGGCGACGCGGTTGATCCAACAGGCGTCGTGCCCGGCACCTGAAATGATGTTGCGGTGGGAATAGCCCAGCCGTTCAGCGGCATTCCGCACGGCAGTTACACAAGTTTCGTCAAAGGTGACCGGATCAAACCCGCCAACCTTTTCAAACTCAACCCCCAGACCCATTTCATCGCAAATCGCCTGCGCGCCAGTTTTTAGCCGGGCTTCCATATCTTCGATCACTGCCAGATCGGGCGAGCGGAAATCAACAGTGAACACCACCTTGCCCGGAATCACGTTGCGCGAGTTCGGATAAACATCAATATGGCCCGCCGCACCCACAGCATCGGGTGCGTGGCTAAGCGCGATCTGATTGACCAGTTCCAGCACATGGGCAAGGCCAAGCCCCGCATCCTTGCGCATCGGCATGGGGGTAGAGCCTGTGTGGCTGTCCTTGCCGGTGATTGTCACTTGCGTCCAGCTCAGGCCCTGACCGTGGGTCACAACGCCAATGTCTTTGCCTTCTATCTCAAGAATCGGGCCCTGTTCGATGTGAAGTTCAAAGAAGGCATGCATTTTGCGCGCGCCAACCTCTTCATCACCCCGCCAGCCGATGCGTTTCAGCTCGTCCCCAAATTTCTTACCTTCGGCGTCTTCACGGTCATAAGCCCAGTCCTGCGTGTGCATCCCAGCAAATACGCCTGACGCTAACATTGCGGGGGCATAACGTGTGCCTTCTTCGTTCGTCCAGTTGGTCACAACGATGGGATGTTTGGTCTTGATCCCAAGGTCGTTCAGCGTGCGCAGGATTTCGAGCCCGCCAAGAACCCCAAGCACACCATCATATTTACCACCCGTCGGTTGGGTGTCGAGGTGCGAGCCGACATAGACCGGCAGCGCCTCAGGGTCTGTTCCTTCACGCCGGGCGAACATGTTGCCCATGGTGTCGAGCCCCATCGTGCAACCCGCCGCTTCGCACCAGGTTTGGAACAGTGCACGGCCTTCGCCGTCTTCATCCGTCAGGGTCTGGCGGTTATTGCCACCCGCAATGCCGGGGCCGATTTTGGCCATTTCCATCAAAGAGTCCCAAAGGCGTTCGCCATTGATTTTCAGGTTCTCACCGGGTGCAGCCATTCTCTCTCTCCCTAGGTCGTGTCAGGTGCCGGGCCTTCTGCCTCTTGCATTTTTTTACATCCTGACCGTATGGTCAAGATAACACGACCACAACCTGACCAACCGGTCAAGAAAATTCTGGATGGTTTTTGCAATGCCTATAGCCCAGCGCCCCGCCCGCAAAAAAGATATTCGGCAGGAGAATGAAAAGCTTATTTTAGAAGCAGCCGAAAAAGTCTTTGCAGAAGCGGGGTTTGGCGGGGCAACCATGCAGTTGATTGCGGATGTTGCCGGTCTGCCCAAGGCCAATTTGCACTATTATTTTCCAACAAAAGAATCCCTGTACCGACAAGTTGTGCAGAACATTTTTCAGGTCTGGTTGCAGGCCGCAGACATCTTTGATGCCGCCCCCGGCCCTGCCGAGGGAATCGGGGCATACATTGACGCAAAAATGGAAATCAGCCGCAGGCACCCCGCTGGGTCTAAAGTCTGGGCGTCAGAAGTGATGCATCGTGCGCCTGTTATTCAGGATTATCTGGAGAACACTTTGAAAGATTGGACGGATGGGCGAATGGCTGTCATTCAACGCTGGATTGACGCAGGTTTGATGGACCCGATCAACCCACGCCATCTGCTTTATATGCTTTGGGCCACAACCCAGCACTATGCCGACTTTGGTCATCAGATTGAAACGCTGAACAACGGCAAACCCTTGTCTGACAAAGACTGGGCAGAGGCGAAGGTATCTGTAAAAGAGATCATTCTCAAAGGTATCGGGGTGGTGCCTGTTGGCAAAAATACCGGTTAATCCTGCTACATTGGGTAAACTCATTAGATTAGGGCGCAGTGTCCATCTGATTTTATTGTTCAAATTGCGCTGAACGTTTATAGAAAAGAACCCGCCCGGGCCTTTGACAAAGCTATTTTTGGGAAGACGCATGACTCAACCGCGCACACGCATTCAGCAGAAGAATATCACCACAATTCTGGATGCCGCATTAGAGGTGTTTTCGCAGTATGGGTATCGCGGTTCCACGCTGGATCAAATTGCTTTGGCATCCGGGTTGTCAAAGCCAAACTTGCTTTATTATTTTCCGTCGAAAGATGCGATCCATATCGCGCTTTTATCGAGCCTTATGGACACATGGCTTGATCCGCTACGCGCAATGGACGCCAAGGGGGATCCGAAACAGGAAATCCTGTCTTACATGCACCGCAAACTTGAGATGAGCCGCGATTACCCCCGTGAAAGCCGCTTGTTTGCGAACGAGATCATACAAGGCGCACCGCGGATCAAAGAAACGATCAACGGAGAATTGAAAGAACTGGTGGATGCGAAGGCAAAAGTCATTAAGAACTGGATTTCTGAAGGAAAGATAGCCAACGTAAACCCGCACCATCTGATCTTTTCAATCTGGTCCCTGACCCAGCACTACGCCGACTTTGACGTTCAAGTCCGAAGTGTTCTGGCAGGCAAGGAAGATGACCCATACCCGGAGGCAAAAGCGTATCTGGACCTTTTGTTCACCAAGCTGCTGACACCTTAGAAAAGAGAAGACCGCAAGGAGATTAGGTGGGCTTTGCAGGCAATTCAGACATTGCCCGGATCAAAGCCCCCACCTGATCCGGTTTAAGCGCGGCACTCGTGTTAAATCAGGAACCGGCGCAGGCTTCTTAAGAACAATTTTGTGGTGGGTGGATCACTTCGGTGAGGGTCCGAATGAGGCGGCAACCTCTGCACCCGTCATCATCTTGGTCTCGTTCGAGAACTCATAGAACTTCGGTTTGCTGTCAGTGAAGACCTGCAACGACATGCGTAATTTCGACTGATCGTCGAACAGGCCAGCGGCTATCTGATAATCTTTGCTGTCTATGATGTGATAAAAAAGGTTTGATCCGCATTTCGTACAAAAACCCCGTTCCGCCCAGTCAGATGAACGTGTTCGACCAATGCTCTCTTCGCCTTCGAATGCCGCATTTTGGCAATTCACTCCCATGAATGGCCCTGACGACCATTGTCGGCACATGTTACAATGACAAGCTGCGACAGTTGGCTTGCGGGCTGTCGCAACAATCTTCACGGCACCACACATGCATCTCCCGGTCAATTCCATCTCATTTGCCACGAATGAGCTCCATATCCACCAAATCCAGTTCACCGAAATCACTATCGAAGGACAGGGTTCGCGGCAACAATCTTAGTTAGCTCGAACTCGCCGCTCATTACTCGTCAACAATGACATTAACGCAAACCATCACTACTTTCCGACCTCCCCCCAAACGAAAACACCCCGACACAAGGCCGGGGTGAAGGTGGGGTTAAAAACCCTGGGAGATTGTTCATCCGCCGAAGGTTGGCTCCGAGACTGCGGATGGGTTGTTTGGATGCGTTGTCCAGTTCGCGTATTCGGACGGAACCTTTTCGCCTGTGCGCGGGTCTATCTGACCCGGCTGCATAGGTTCCATCGTGATACAGTCTTCAATCGGACAAACATCAACGCACAGGTTGCAGGCGACACATTCGTCATCCATCACCTCAAACACGCGATCTTCGGACATTGAAATCGCCTGATGGCTGGTATCTTCGCAAGCGGCATAACACCGACCGCAGCTGATACAGGCATCCTGATCAATCTTGGCTTTGGCAATGTAGTTGAGGTTCAAATACTGCCAGTCGGTAACGTTTGGCACGGCTTTGCCAACAAAATCGTCGACAGAGCTATGCCCTTTTTCATCCATCCAAGCAGAGAGACCCGAACACATTTCCTGAACGATTTTAAAACCATAGGTCATAACGGCGGTACATACCTGAACATTACCGCACCCAAGCGCCATGAACTCCGCAGCATCACGCCATGTGGTAACACCGCCGATGCCAGATATCGGCAAACCCGCTGTTTCCGGATTGCGTGCGATTTCCGCGACCATATTCATTGCGATCGGTTTGACTGCCGGACCACAGTAGCCGCCGTGCGTTCCTTTGCCATCAATCATTGGCTCTGGTGACATTGCATCCAGGTTCACCGAGGTGATCGAATTGATCGTGTTGATCAGGCTGACGGCATCTGCTCCACCGCGCTTGGCTGCCTCTGCCGGACGACGAATATCGGTGATATTTGGCGTCAGCTTTACGATCACAGGCATCCGGGTATTTTGCTTGCACCAGCGTGCCACCATTTCGATGTATTCTGGCACCTGCCCCACAGCAGAACCCATACCACGTTCCGCCATGCCATGAGGGCACCCGAAGTTAAGCTCGATGCCATCCGCGCCGGTTTCTTCGACGACAGGCAAAATCGCTTTCCATGCCGCTTCTTCGCAAGGCACCATAAGTGATACAATCATCGCCCGATCCGGGTAATCACGCTTTACAGCCTTGATTTCTCGCAGATTTGTCTGAAGCGGACGATCCGTGATCAGCTCGATATTATTGAGCCCCAAAAGCCGCCTGTCAGCCCCGTAAATCGCGCCATATCGTGGGCCGTTTACATTAACCACGGGCGGGCCCTCCGACCCAAGTGTTTTCCAGACAACGCCACCCCATCCGGCCTCAAACGCGCGGCGGACGTTGTACTCCTTGTCCGTTGGCGGTGCCGAAGCGAGCCAGAACGGGTTCGGGGATTTGATCCCCAGAAAATTTGCAGAAATATCAGCCATATTTATTCCTCCTCTCAGCCCATCAGGCTTTGGTGGATGTCTTCGGCAGCATCGCGGCCTTCGGCCACGGCTGTCACTGTAAGGTCGTCCCCGCCAGTGGCGCAGTCCCCGCCAGCCCAGACGTTGTTAACCGACGTACGCCCCGCGTCGCTAACGGCGATTTTACCACCCTCCAGAATGATCCCTTCAGGTGTTTCACCAAGCGTCTGGCCGATTGCCTTTAACAATTGATCCGCAGGTAAACGAAATGTCTCGCCAGTGCCGCGCAGGCCGTCGCTGGTGGTTTCGGTATATTCGAACTCCACTTCCTGAACGGCCCCATTGCCATGCACCTTCACGGGTTGCGCATTTTCAAGAATGCGCACCCCAGCCGATGCTGCGAGATCCTGCTCAAATCCTGAGGCCCCCATCTGATCACGGCCACGGCGATAGGCGATAGTCACGTTTTCAGAACCAAGCAGTTTTGATTGTACTGCCGCATCAACAGCCGTCATCCCGCCCCCGATGACAACAACATTTCGTCCAACAGGAATGGTTGACATATCCTCGGCCTGCCGAAGTGTGCTGATGAAATCAACCGCATCAGACACTCCGTCTTTATCAACGCCCTCTGCCCGAAGTGCATTTACGCCCGCAAGGCCGATTCCAAGGAACACAGCGTCATATGCCGTCGTCAATTGGTCAATGCTTAGCCCGTTTCCGAGCGATTTTCCGGTCTTGAGGGAAATTCCGCCAATCTGCAAAAGCCAGTCAACTTCGCGTGCAGCAAACCCATCTACGGATTTGTAGGTAGCGATTCCAAATTCGTTCAGACCGCCAGCCTTTGATCGTGCATCAAAGAGGTCGACATCATGACCATACATCGACAAACGGTGCGCACAAGAAAGGCCCGCAGGCCCTGCGCCGATGACGGCAACCTTTTTACCAGTCACGTCGGCGCGACTGAACGGATGCTTGCCGCTATTCATCAGTTTGTCTGTCGCATATCGCTGCAAACGTCCGATTTCGACGGGCTTACCCTCAGCAACCTCACGCACACAAACCTCTTCGCACAACGTTTCTGTCGGGCAGACCCGCGCGCACATCCCGCCCAGAATGTTCTGAGAAAAAATCGTTTTTGCGGCTTCTTCAGGTGTTCCAGTCTGAATCTGACGAATGAACATCGGAATATCGATGTCGGTAGGACAGGCGGTTGTGCATGGCGCATCATAGCAAAAATAGCATCGGTCTGCGGCAACGGCAGCTTCATGCGGCTCATAAGGCGGATGCAAATCTGAAAAATTTTCCTGGTATGCCTCTGCACTCAGTCTGCCTGACTGAATCCCCGGCGTCATTTGGCTGTTTGGCATTACCGGCCTCCCTGCTGGTTTATGTCACGCGAATCTTGCCACAAGTTCATTTTTTTATCAAATGGTAAATTTTTAGTCTCTCTTTTTTCGTTAACGCATTGTTTTTTCTCACTGGCACATGGCAGTCTTCCATTTAATGGCAACAATCGCTTTTCACCCTACATTGGCTGACGTATAAGCAAACGAGCTCAGGGCAAGCTCGCTACAGACGAGCAGCAAGACCGATCGAGGATGGCATGACAAAAAAATCTCAAGATTCAGACGTTGCATTTATTCAGGCGCTGGCAGAATTGCTGCACGAGAATGATCTGACCGAACTTCAAGTCAAACGTTGTTACGGCGAGGACGACAGTTTGAACGTCCGGGTCAGCCGCGCAAAAACGGTTCTCGCTTCTGCGGCTGTTCAAGCCGCAGCACCTGTTGCAGCACCCGCTGCACCCGCACAAGGGGCCCCTTCAGCTCCTGCTGCCAACTCAGAAGACCCAGCGAACCACCCTGGTGCTGTTTCTTCACCAATGGTCGGCACAGCCTATTTGGCTGCTGAACCGGGTGCCGCCGCCTTCGTCACAGTTGGCTCGCAGGTCAACGAAGGCGACACCCTGATGATAATTGAAGCCATGAAAACCATGAACCAAATCCCCGCGCCCAGATCTGGCACGGTTAAACGCATTCTGGTGACAGACGGGGACGCAGTCGAATATGGCGCTCCCCTGATGATCATCGAATAAAGGCAGGCGCCATGTTCGAAAAGATCCTGATCGCCAACCGAGGCGAAATCGCTTTGCGCGTCATTCGTGCAGCCCGGGAAATGGGAATCAAATCGGTCGCCGTACATTCGACAGCTGATTCAGACGCAATGCATGTGCGTATGGCTGACGAGGCAATCTGCATCGGGCCTCCGCCCGGCGTGGACAGTTACCTTTCGATTTCATCGATCATTTCTGCTTGCGAAGTCACAGGAGCACAAGCCATTCACCCCGGCTATGGCTTCTTGTCCGAGAACGCGAATTTCGTACAGATCGTTCAGGATCATGACATCACGTTTATCGGACCGACGGCGGAACATATCCGCATCATGGGCGACAAGATTACCGCCAAGGAAACTATGAAGGCGCTGGGTGTGCCATGTGTTCCCGGATCCGAAGGTGGTGTCCCTGACTATGAAACGGCACAAAAAGTAGCTGAAGAAGTGGGTTACCCTGTCATCATCAAGGCAACTGCCGGTGGTGGTGGACGCGGCATGAAGCTCGCCAAATCCGCTGATGAACTTGAAACGGCGTTCCGCACGGCGCGTTCCGAAGGCAAATCAGTCTTTGGTAACGATGAAGTTTATATTGAAAAATACCTGGGTGCGCCACGGCATATCGAAGTTCAGGTTTTTGGGGACGGCAAGGGTAAAGCCGTTCATCTGGGAGAGCGTGACTGTTCACTTCAACGCCGCCATCAAAAGGTTTTCGAAGAAGCCCCCGGCCCAAGCATTACACCAGAATTGCGGGACAAGATTGGCAAGACCTGCGCCGACGCAGTCGCGCGTATCAACTACATTGGCGCTGGCACAATTGAATTTCTCTATGAAAACGGTGAATTCTTTTTCATTGAAATGAACACGCGACTCCAAGTCGAACATCCCGTTACAGAAGCCATCTTTGGTGTAGACCTTGTTCGTGAACAGATCCGCGTGGCAGGTGGGCTTTCAATGTCATTTGGGCAGGATGATCTGGACCTGCATGGCCACGCAATCGAGGTGCGGATCAACGCGGAAAAACTCCCGAACTTCAGCCCCTGTCCCGGCAAGATCACCGCGTTTCATGCACCGGGTGGTTTGGGTGTGCGTATGGATTCCGCACTCTATAACGGTTATTCAATACCCCCCTATTACGACAGTCTGATTGGGAAGCTGATTGTGCATGGCCGCGACCGACCAGAAGCACTGGCTCGGTTAAAGCGAGCCCTGGGAGAGTTGATTGTAGATGGCATTGATACCACCCTGCCACTTTTCCATGCGTTGCTTGATGAACCGGATATCCAGACTGGTGACTACGACATCCACTGGTTGGAACATTGGCTGGAAACCAACCTGGGCGGGTAGCCAGTGCTTGGGGGGTCTTCCCCGTGACTGAAAAAATCACACCTGAAATGTTGCTTCGCGCTTATGCTGCGGGCGTTTTTCCTATGGCAGATTCACAGGAAAACCCCGAGATTTTCTGGGTGGACCCGTTAGATCGGGGAATTTTGCCATTGGACAAATTCCACATTTCAAGAACCTTGAAGCGAAATATACGCCATGAAACTTTTCAAATTAGAACAAATTTTGACTTTTTTTCTGTTTTAAAAGGATGTGCAGACAGAAATGAGACCTGGATCAATGACTCAATCTTTCAGCTTTACCTGTCACTGCATGAAATGGGCTTTGCGCATTCAATGGAGGTTTGGCAAGAAGATACATTGGTGGGGGGGGTATACGGCGTAGCGCTTGGCGGTGCTTTTTTTGGTGAAAGCATGTTTTCACGACGCAAGGATGCGTCAAAGATCGCGCTGGCTTATCTTGTAGACAGGTTGCGGGTCGGGGGGTTTACGCTATTCGATACACAATTCATCACCCCACATCTTGCATCCTTGGGCGCTGTTGAAATTTCTCGCGCGCACTATCGTGAATTGCTGGAACAGGCCTTGCTTGTAAACGCAGATTTCAACAGACAGGTTGGCACGCCAAGCGGTCAGGACGTGATACAGCGCAATACCCAAACATCATAGCGCGGGTGGTCCAGAGCATTGAGCGCGGGTGATGATGCAATCATCCATCCTTCGAACAAAGGTGAAACCGAGCCTTCGCCACGAATTTCCAGCGAAGCAAAAGCGTCGCCCGCGGGATTTCCCGTTGGGTAGCGACAGCTGTTAAGTTTGATCTCCAAC
Source organism: Pseudohalocynthiibacter sp. F2068 (assembly GCF_023015645.1). Taxonomy (NCBI): domain Bacteria; kingdom Pseudomonadati; phylum Pseudomonadota; class Alphaproteobacteria; order Rhodobacterales; family Paracoccaceae; genus Pseudohalocynthiibacter; species Pseudohalocynthiibacter sp. F2068. Next base: position 56,954 of record NZ_JALKAK010000004.1, on the reverse strand, counting down.
CTTCCGAGCTTTACGACCTCGCCCGATGACATCTGATAGTCAGCTAGGTTACCGTTTACCTTATCAAGACTGCGCAGCACAGCGCCGCTCGCTTCCGTGGCATCTTGTGCGTTTCCCTGACTTGCGGCCAGAGCAGCAACAATTGCCAAAGCTCGGATCATTCTTCACTGCCTGATACGAATTTCAGCAACAAGGACACGAGGCTTACTGCGCCTTGCGTATCCTCTATCTCCGATCCTGGTTCGTAATTCAGGGGCGAACCACCGGGTAATATTTCAACAAAAGTTCCACCCAAAAGCCCTTCAGAGGAAATTTGGATAGAGCTGTCGTCCGGAACTACGACACCTTCAAAAACCGAAATCTCACTATCTGCTCTGAAATTTTGTGTGTTCAGGTTCAGCCCGATCACCGTTCCGACTTTGACACCGGCCATCCGAACGTCAGTCCCGATCGAAACGCCTTCGACGGATCTGAAACTCGCTTTCAAGGAATAGTCGCCACTTTCAGTGGAGAACCCCGTTGCTTGCCCGGCAAAAACAAGAAACCCTATCGCGACAGCCAGAACGGCCCCGCCGACCAATACCTCTGTTGTATTCTCAGACATTTAAGTATCCCAAGTCTGTGGATTACTCAGGCTTCCAGGCTTCATAGTCTTTACCAGACTTAGTGGCCGTGTGCCTGATTGAACCTGCAGGCGCATAGGCAAGCTCTGTACCTGTCAGGTTTTCCTGATGTTGCTTTTCCCAAGGCTTATGCGCCAATGGTGTCTTTGTCGGTGGCTCGTCCCAGGTGAAATGCAACCAGCCGTGCCAGTCAGGGGAAATGCGGCTCGCTTCAATATCGTTAGCGTAATTCACCCAGCGGCGTTTTCCGTCGCGGGTTTGGTAAAAGATATTGCCCTGCTCATCCTCGCCAACTTTGACACCTTTGCGCCAGGTAAATAGCCGTGTACCAAGCGTTTGGCCGTGCCACCAAGTGATAAGAGACAAAATAAAGCGCATGAAACCCTCCGGGAGCAATTTCTCATGATATGAACCATGTTTGCGCCAAGGTCCAGTGGAAGAGAGCGCATCGTGATAATGGAGCGTCATTTCATTTCAGAATTTGGCTTTGCTGCGCCGAGTTTCAGGACGCGTAAGGGAGTAGTTCTATTCGAGAGCTGAAAACTCCATCAGTCTCAGAATGGAAAAGGGCCGCCGCACACACGATGGCCCTATCCTAATAATTTAGCAGGTCTCAGTCGCCAGCGTATCTAACCAACGGAAACCGGATTTTCTTTCGCATCACTGTGTACGAAAAGCGGTGCTGCATCAGAATTTACAGCCTCTTCATTCACAACAACCTCATCAACGCTGTCCATTCCGGGCAATTCAAACATCGTATCCAGCAAGATATCTTCCATGATAGACCGCAAACCTCGAGCACCCGTTTTCCGGTTTATCGCACGTTTTGCAATTGCAGCCAGCGCATCTTCGGTAAAGGTCAAGGTCGTGTCTTCTAACTCAAAAAGCCGTTGATATTGTTTGACCAATGCATTTTTGGGCTGCGTCAGAATCGTGATAAGCGCGTCTTCGTCCAGATCAGTCAGTGTTGCGATGACTGGTAGGCGGCCAACAAATTCCGGGATCAACCCAAATTTAAGAAGATCTTCAGGCTCAAGTTCAGTGAACATCTCACCGACACCGCGGGTGTCGTTGTCTTTCACATCTGCGCCGAATCCCATGGATGAACCCTTGCCACGCGTCGCGATAATCTTTTCGAGACCTGCGAATGCACCGCCGCAAATGAACAGGATATTCGTGGTATCAACCTGAAGAAATTCCTGCTGCGGATGCTTGCGCCCGCCTTGTGGCGGAACAGAAGCGACTGTGCCTTCCATAATTTTCAGCAACGCTTGCTGAACGCCTTCACCCGACACATCACGGGTTATCGAAGGATTGTCAGATTTACGCGTGATCTTATCAACTTCGTCAATATAAACGATACCACGCTGCGCGCGTTCAACATTGTATTCAGACGCTTGCAACAGCTTTAGAATAATGTTTTCAACGTCTTCCCCAACGTACCCTGCTTCGGTCAGCGTTGTGGCGTCAGCCATTGTGAAGGGGACATCCAGAATACGCGCCAGCGTTTGCGCAAGAAGCGTTTTACCGCACCCCGTAGGGCCAATAAGCATGATGTTCGATTTCGCGAGTTCAATCTCACCAGATTTAGAGCCGTGATTCAGGCGCTTATAGTGATTGTGAACCGCGACTGACAGCACCCGTTTCGCATGTGTTTGTCCGATGACATAGTCATCCAGCACAGTACAAATCTCGCGAGGAGATGGCACGCCCTCGGATGATTTCAGCCCGGCTGTCTTGGTCTCTTCGCGTATGATATCCATGCACAGCTCGACGCACTCGTCGCAGATGAACACTGTTGGGCCAGCGATAAGTTTACGCACCTCATGCTGACTCTTTCCGCAAAAAGAGCAGTACAGGGTGTTTTTACCGTCGTTGCCAGAATTATTCGCCATCACTTTCCTCTAAGGCCATCGCCTCACTCTGATACCCGCCAAATTATGGCAGGAGTTGGTGCCCTCGACCCAGCTTAGGCCAGCCAAATTTGATCTACAACGCCAAAATCACGACTTTGGCTCCTGCCTCGTAAATGGATTAGGTGTCAGATTTAGGGCGATTTTCGACAATTTCGTCGATCAGGCCCCATTCTTTTGCGTCCTCTGCGGACATAAAGTTGTCTCTCTCCAGCGCGTCGACAACGGCTTTTATCTTCTGACCGGTGTGTTTCACATAGATCTGATTAAGACGATCTTTGAGCTTTTGTGTCTCTTGCGCGTGAATCATAATATCTGTCGCCTGCCCCTGATACCCACCAGATGGCTGGTGCACCATTACACGGCTGTTCGGCAGCGAATAGCGCATCCCAGGCTCGCCTGCCGTTAACAAAAGCGAGCCCATAGAAGCGGCCTGACCGATTACGACAGTAGAAACTTTGGGCTTGATGTACTGCATCGTGTCGTAGATCGAGAGACCAGAGGTCACTACGCCACCCGGCGAATTGATGTACATCGAGATTTCTTTTGAAGGGTTTTCAGATTCCAGAAACAGAAGCTGCGCAACAATAACGGTTGCCATCTCATCGTGAACCGGACCTGCAACAAAGATGATACGTTCTTTCAGGAGTCGCGAAAAGATATCATAGCGGATCGAACCACGTGATGTTGTCTCTTCGACGGTTGGAATTATGAAGTTAGTGAGTGTTGAAATTGGATCGTACATTTTGCCTGCCTGCTACTGTCGCCTGATCTTTAGCGCGGGATACCTACGAGAGTCTTAGTTGTGCGCCCGGGCCCCTGCAAGGGGCGACGACGGTATTTGCGACCTTTTTAACAATGTCCGAAGCGTCCAGTCAGCATGGCGCCATACAAAAACGCCTGATTTTCAATGATGCGGTCGCAATCCCTTCTGTTTCATTTGCTCAGCCGACCGATCCTCCCCCATCAGGGTTTCAGAAAAGAATGTGACCTGAGCACGCCCTTTGCTTTTCGACGCATAGAGCGCAAAATCTGCATCTGCGAGCATTTTTTCAGCATTCAGGCTCTCGTAATTTTCAGAGGTCGTCGCACCAATACTTGCGGAAATTCTGCAGAGCGCTCCGTTGAACGCAATCGGCCGTTCCAACTTCGCGATTATCCTTTGTGCAAAAATTTTTAGTTTCGCGGCGTCCGTCATATCCGGAAAGAGAACGACAAACTCATCACCACCAACCCTTGCGACAGTGTCATCCAAGCGTGTTTCTGCGACAAGCACATTGGCAACTTCCTGCAGTACATAGTCCCCCGCTGCGTGCCCATAGGTGTCATTCACATCCTTGAAAAAATCCAGGTCAAGGTGCATCAGGCCGAACCGTCTGTTTGCCTCAATCTTGCGCGCGAGAATATGGTCCATAGCGCGGCGGTTCTTCAGGCCCGTCAATGTATCTGAAAGCGCTTGTTCTTCCGCTACTGTTTTTGCGCTTTGCAATCTGTTGTTCAGTTTACGCAGCTCGTTCATCACAGCTGTCTTAGCCTCGACAAGGTAAAGCATTTCCACAGTAAGATCCGTCGGCGCGAAATCGGCTATCGTTAGCCCGTACTCACGCACGCAATCCAAAACCGAGATCCCAAAGGACAGGTTGAGCAGGACACGCTCATCACATGTTTTGACGATTTGACCTTTAAACGATGTTGCGGGTTCGGAACGAAACCGCAAATACAGTTTATGGCCCACAAGATTAAAGAGTTCTGAAACGTGCTTTACACCTGCCGGACGACGCAGTCTGAAGACGTCCAGAAATGGATTTCCGATCAGTTCGCCCTTCGGTCTCAGCTTCATCAGGGTCGGGCCTGCATGGGTAATATCACCAGATACATTCAGACAAAGGTGCATCGGAATAAGCTGGTCGAGCACTTGCCCCAACTGAAACTCTGTCATGCCACCTCACCTGCGATCTGTGTCAGGTCGAATGCACGCCCCTCCGAAAAGTCGGACTCAAACACTGAAATCGATATTTTTTCAAAACCCAGTTCAGCGCCCTCATACTCCAGAAACACCAATGCACCGTAATCATCCGCCATTCCGCGTAATAGCCCGAGCGCAACATGCCCAAAACCGGTATGGACCCAATGACTGAACAGGGTAAAATTTCCCTTTCCGTTGTCTTTCAATTCCAATCTGGGAATATCGAGATCAGGCACAGCAAGTTTCGCCCGATCCTGAAGATCATCCAGAGAATGAAGAAACTCAACGAAGTTGACTCCGCCAAAGCGCAGCAAACGGCGAACGGCCACAACATTCCTATGAGAAACAAGATACGTACCCGAATCTTCCATCACGTCGTCACGGGGATTAGAAAGCCGAACGGCAATTGCATCCAGAACAGCATAAGTCAGGCTGTCATCGTAGCTGAGCATCGCCTCAAAGCCTGGTAACCCGATGTTTGCCGAAACAGCCACGTCAGCCCAGATCTGCGCACCATAGGTATCTTGAACGAAACATTGGATAGACCGGTTAATCAGACCATGCATTTTCTTCCCCTCAAAATTTTGAAGGAAAGCTAGAGTGCAGGCATTAACATCACACTTACGGTGTCAGGGTTGAATAAAGATTGAACTATCTAGCAAGCGCAGAACCTGTATTTCAGCAGGCCCCGTCGCAAATCTACCCGCGAGAATCGCGTCAACCGTATCCGCGCCTCGATAATTACTGCTCGAATCACTGAGATCAGAGAGATATTGTTTAAATTCATAGCCACCGTTCTCGGTCGGCACGAAAGCGACCAACCGGGCGCTCTGGCTGCCTGTCATATATGCGACGATCACTTCCGGATCGGTTGTCGCAGGCAACAGGTCAACAAACAAGGCAACACATCCCGAATGCCCCTCTGGCGTCGTTCGCCCGCAACCATCCATGATCGCGTTTAAGGTATTGCTGGGAAGACGTGCAAACATTTCTTCTTTTAGAACCGCGCTCTCGGGACGCACAGCAAGGATTTGGAGCAGCTCTCGTGTTGACAAATTAATCTCGGTTGTGGTTCTTGTATTCTCTAATTCGTATCGGTTGGATGCTTCCGTGACGCGCGTAATCTTAGCTTGCAATTGCTCTGATTGTGGGTGATCTGTCATTGCTTCAAGACGCCTTAGCCCTGCAGCACCGGCATGCCCCCATTCCCGGCCAATCGCCCACACATCAAGCGTTTCAACATCGGTACGACCCGCTTCAAAACGCGCGATCTGGTTGTTTGTTGAAATACGTTCCGGGTTTAATACAGGCGTCAGCCATAAAGCAGCCAAGGCAATCAGAAGCAAAGCAATATAGGTATTTGCCCGTCTTATGTGGATCATCCAGTTATGACGCAATATCACGGAAACCGCATAAGCCACTGCGTAGGTTTGCATAAGAACAACAACTGTTGCCAGTGCAAGCCGGTCCGGGGTCCAGCCATATTGATCAACCCGAAGCCAGACAGCATAGCCGGCAAGCGCAACTATAATCGGCGTCATCAGAGACAAGAGCCGCACCGAACCAAGCATAACAAAGCCTTCAACAGCATCAGCGTCTTCTTTTTCCAGTGCTGTTGAGACAAGGGTTACAGCAGCGACAGCTATCGCGAGTAAAGTTGCGGCAGCGGATAGGCCCGCGAACAATCCTGATAAGCCCTGCAATGGTAACGCCAGAACAAAGACGGCAACGACCACAACAAACGCGGGCAACAGCAATCGCAACAGCCGTAAAATCAAGAAGGGTGATACATAGTCTGAAAGTTCGTTCACGACGGCAATTGCCAGACCTAATATGCCACCTGTCAGCGCAAATGGCACCCAGTCAATATCAAGCAAGTCCTCAATGGTCGTAAGGCCAACGATATTAAACAGAGCGTTGCACAGCATTACGACGGCCCAAAAAATGCCGACGAACAACCAGGCTGCGGCGTAACGGACAACAATGTTCCAGGCGTGATCGAACAATGCCGGATAGTAACGCCAGCCCTCTTTTGCGCTTTGAGCGGTAATCAGAAAGGGCAGTGGAATGGTAATGAGCACACTGTATGCGATCAGGGGTAAACCCGTTTCCAGAAACTCTTCCATCTCGACAAATCGAAAACTTGCCCAAAACAATAGCAAGGCTGACGGAACAGCAACCACCACCGCTGAAAGAGCAGCGCGCCCAAGCTTGAGCTGGCCAAACAGGGCCATCAACGATCCAAAAAACCCAAACGTCGCCGCAGCAATCAGCAAAAACACATGCGAATTGCTGAAAAAGTCTTCGAGCACTTCGAACAAAAACCAGAAACTGTACCCGGCGAACCCGCCGATCAGTGCTAAAAGCAACCGGTTCCGATTGGTGATTGTATCTGTGCTCATCGCCTTCTCCCCCTTATTGGATCGCGGGTTTGAGCACAGATTAGCGAGGTGATAGGAATCTGACCAGCCAAACAGGTCAGTTTTTAGAAATCAGTTGGCGCGCCACCTTCTGCTTTTCTGCGCGTTACAAATTCTGCGAGTTCTTCTCTGATCGACACATCCATCGCCGGAGTTTCGAATTCATTGATGATGTTCTTGAACATTTTATTGGCGCGTTCCGCTGTCCAGTAACCTCCAGCCAGATCCCAGCCCTCATAGTTTCGCCAGTCAGAAAGGAAAGGCTGATAAAACGCGTGCTCATAACGATCCTGCGTATGCTGAATGCCAAAGAAGTGCCCGTCATTTCCGACGTCCCTGATCGCATCAAGCGCAATATCATCAGGTGTTGTAGCCGTAATCATCGGTTCAAAATAACGCTGGATTTGCTGTAAGACCTCGCAATCCATGATGAATTTTTCCGGGCTTGCAATTAGCCCACCCTCAAGCCAGCCAGCCGCGTGATAAACCATGTGCGATTGCGACTGCACCGCCGCCCAAAGCGAATTTGAGGTTTCCCACATTGCCTGACCATCCGGCACATTCGCGGCGCACACGCCGGACGACCGCATCGGCAAACCGTAAAACCGCGCCATCTGGCCAGTCATCTGGGTTGCCCGCATATATTCCGGTGTTCCAAACGCCGGCGCACCTGTTTTCATGTCAACGTTTGAGGTAAAGGTACCTATCCCACAGGGCGCGCCTGGGCGAATATATTGCGCCAGAACGATCGCGATTAACCCTTCAGCCAACGACTGCGCAACAGCACCAGCCATTGTGACAGGCGCCATCGCCCCGGCCAACGTGAAGGGTGTTACCACCGTAACCTGCCCGCGCCGCACGCAGCGCATGTATCCGTCAAGCATAAGATGATCGTGCTTCAGTGGCGAAGTTGAGTTGATGTTTGTGTACATCCTTGGTGTCGCTTCGAATTCTTCGTGACTGAGGCCGCCTGCGATACGCACCATCTCCATCACATCTTCGACACGCTCTTTGCCCAGGCTATAGGCATGCGGCACCTTGTCCGTCAGGGTCAGCTTGTCGAAAAGCACATCCAGATGCCTGACAGACGCATGCACATCGACGGGTTCTACCGGATAACCGCCCGCGACGTGAATACAGTTGAAATACTGCGTCAGTTTCAGCAGATTTGCACAATGTTCGCGCGTTCCCGGGACTTTTCCGGTCTCCATATCCCAATAGTTTGGCGGACTAGAGACATTCACAAACACCATATGTTTGCCGCCAATGGCAATCTTGCGATCCGGGTTGCGCGGTGTGATCGTAAACTCTGACGGGGCCTTGGCGACCAGTTCCATCACCGTATCCCGGTCGATGCGAACGTTGGTTCCGTCAATCCGGCACCCCATTTCCTTGAATATCGCGAGCGCATCATCGAACAGGATTTCAATGCCGATATCTTCAAGAATACGCATGGCACCGTCATGAATGGCCTGAACGCCTTCTTCAGTCAGCGGTTCTGTCGGGCGATCAGTGTTCACTGGAATGCGCCAGGGCATTTGATCTATCGTGCTACCTGAACCGCGGGTATTTCCCGCTCTGCCGCCAGACCGTTGCCTACGTGTGGTTTTCGCCATCGTTCATCTCCATTGCTTCATTCTAGCAAGCCGCAACAGAACGGCTATTTACCGGATGAAACCGACATTAAATGTCGTAAAAAATGCGTCGAGAAAATTTGAAGATAAAAAACCGGGCGCTTTAGCGATCCAGCCAAACTGGCAAACGACCTATATCCGCTAAAACAACATCTGCATGTGGTGCAAGTTCTGGCTCCTTTGCGATTCCTGTCAAAACCGCCACAGTTGCCATCCCGGCCGCACGTCCTGCCACCAGATCGTGCGCACTATCCCCTACCATGACCACGTCTTTGGCCCGAAGACCCATAGAATTGGAAAACTCCAGCAACATTCCCGGTTCCGGTTTGGAACCAAACCCAGAATCAAACCCGGCTATAAAGTCAAAATGTTCTGTGACCCCAGCCTTTTTCAGATTCGCGCGTGCCGGCGCTTCGGCATCATTTGTAGCGATTCCCAATTTCATCCCGCGTTCGCGAAGCCCTGTTAACAAAGGGTCCAACGGTGCAGCTTCGACAACGGGAACTTCTTCCGCAATCGCGTTGATTATCACAAGAAGCTGGTCCGCTGTCTGGTTAGGAACCGACGGGGCGAGAGCTTCTGCAATCATGTCTGGTGTGCACGCTATTAAGATGCTTTCAGGGTGAAATTCTTTGGTGTGATAGTCAAATCCAACTGACTTCGCCATCTCGATGGCCCTTATAAGGTCTCCATTGGCAAGGTCGTCAAACAAGCGTTTAGCCCATAGGCTCCACGTGTGTTCAAAATGAAAGAGTGTACCATCTTTATCGAAAAGAACCCCAGTATATTGCATCCAACTGACTCCGGATGTTGCGCGTTTCCAAGATGCTTCTAGGCTGTTTTGCAACCTTCCGCCAGAACGGTTTTTAAAGCGTCTTGACCAGCCTACCCTAAAAATTGACAGTGTTAATCATGACAGACCAAACCCCTTACCGGCTTCATCAATCGCTCGGGTATCAATTGTCCCTGACATCACGCATTCAGGAACGCCGTTTTGAAGAAAAGCTTAAAACGCTGGGACTGACGCGAATTACCTGGTGCATTTTGCTTGCTGTGCAAAACGAAAACCTGTTCCAACCGTCTGATATTGCATCATTTGTCGGAATTGATCGCACCGCTACTTCGCGCGCTTTACGTCAAATGGAGCAAAACAAAACGCTTTTTCGCGCAACCGGTAAGGGTGACAAGCGGACAACCTCTGTCGCGCTTACAGATAAAGGCAAAAATCTGGTTACGCTCGGTACAAATTTTGCCCGTGAAAACGCCGCCAAACTTGAAAGCAAACTTTCAAAAGCCGAGGCAGAAAATTTACGTCTTCTGTTGATCAGACTGCGAACAGGTGAAGATGCCGCTCTGAAAAACCTTTAGCATTCCCTTCTCAGGTCCAATGCATATGGCTTCCGCCCGGTAACGCCATGCGTGCCTGCGCGGGAATATCATAGCGTATTCCAGCAGAATCACAGAACGAAACAACCCAAGCGTCGTCCATCATCAGAAAATCCAGCACAGACCCTAAAAATTCAGGTTCTGCTGCGTAATTTTTCAAATCTTCTTCCGAAGCCCCGCTAGAGCCCAGAAAAACCGGCAACAAGTCATCATTGGCTACCAGCCAACCAAGACATTGCAGTGAAATTATTTCAGCCTGTTCGCTGGTCATCGCACCTAAATTAACCTCCGAGCAATACATTCTTAACTTTTCTAGCCCACAAGAACTCAGGAACGAGCAACTAACCTTAACTTTGCGGGGAAACAATGCCAGGTCGCATCCTTATCGTCGATGATGTCGCGACCAACCGCATCGTTTTGAAAGTTACGCTCGCTTCAGCGTGCTACGATGTACTGCAGGCAGGGTGTGGTGCAGAAGCTTTGTCGCTCGCCCAAACAGAACACCCCGACCTAATTCTTCTTGACGTTTTAATGCCGGACATAAGCGGCATTTCTGTCTGCAAGCAACTTAAAGCCGATCCTCTGACCGCTAATATTCCGATTATTATGGTGACGTCTTTGAAAGATTCAAAAGCCAGAATCAGAGCGTTGGAAGCGGGTGCTGACGACTTTCTTTCAAAACCAATCGACGAGATGACACTTTTGGCGCGGGTACGCAGCCTGCTTCGTGCACGCGATACCGAAGAAGAGCTGCAATCGCGCGAAGCGACTTGCCGCGAATTTGGTTTTGCTGAAAAAGGTCAGGATTTCACCTCACCAGCTAAAATTGCCCTTGTTGCTTCAAACGAAGCGATTGCAGTGGATTGGAAGTCTGAATTATCACCATTTCTGGATGACGATATTGAAGTGGTGTCCAAGGAAGATGCCCTCGCATTGAAAGGAACTCAGACACCTCCCGACATATTTGTGATTTCGGGGGACCTAAAGCGCCCTGACGAAGGGTTGCGTTTGCTGTCTGAATTGCGAAGCCGCGCCCTGACCCGGCACGCTGCAATCATAATGGTTCTGCGTGCTAAAGCACGGCAACAAGCTGTGATTGCGCTTGACCTTGGCGCAAATGATTTGATGTCCGGTACGTTTGAACCCCTGGAGCTTGCTTTGCGCATCAGGACTCAGGCGCGGCGCAAACGGAAAGCTGACCGCCTTCGAAGCACTGTGCGTGACGGGCTGCGCATGGCTGTTGTTGACCCGCTTACAGGGCTTTACAATCGGCGTTACGCGTTCTCGCACCTTGAACGCATTGCGGAGCGTGCGCAAACTTCTGGAAAACCTTACGCAGTCATGATGCTCGATATTGATCGCTTCAAGGGCGTGAATGACAATTTTGGACACGCCACTGGTGACGCAGTTCTGATCGCTGTTGCCCAGCGCCTGCGTGACAACCTGCGGCATGTTGATTTGCTCGCCAGAATCGGGGGCGAAGAGTTTCTGATCGCTATGCCCGACACCAATCTGGCCGATGCAAGATTTGCGGCAGAACGTCTACGGCGGGTAGTGCGCGACGCGAGTGTTGATATCCCGATGAGTCAAAACAAGGTTTCCGTCACGCTTAGTATCGGTGTCGCATTAAGCAGTGCTTTGTCAACGGAACAAGAAACTGCAGAGCAGCTCATTAAACGCGCAGACCGGGCTTTGTTTGCGTCAAAGTCTGAAGGGCGTAATCAGGTTACTTTGAGCCGCTCAGCCGCCTGAATGATACCGACGAAACCGGGGCCGCCGACCAAATTCTTCTTCCAATCGGTCCGCGTAAGTTGCCCGTTCACGTTCTGACATAGCCGATATCTGATCAAACAATATTTGCTGCCCGGCTTTGTGTCGCTCGGCCAATTGCTGCTTTTGTGCATCGAGCACGGTCTGCAGTGCCGCCTGATCAAACGGCTCCGTCCGCAGTGCTTGCAAGATTGACTCTGCACGAGATGGTAGGTCTGCACGCGCCTCTCGTGCGGTTGTCATTTCACGGGCAAAAGACCTGCGCAACGCTGCTCTGTCACTACGGCTTAGTGCCTGAATCATTGGTTGAACATCCAGATCCAATCCCCTGTGTCGATGGTGCCCACCGGGCCCGAATTTCAAAACCGTTCCGGCAATGATACCAATAACCAAAAGGTTCAATGACAGCGATACCGCCAGAAGGACTTTTGGCCAAATCTTGCTGCGTGGTTTTTCCATTTGTTGTTCCATTGTCATCGGTCAGCCTTCTGCCACAAAATCATCAAACCCCGGCAATAGCTCGGAGAGGTAAGCGTCTGTCTCACCGGTAAGAATACTGCTACTTATATCTTCCAGTGTTGCGGGTGGGCTTAGCCCAATCCAGATTCCAGCAACAGTTGCCGTCGCCATACCAGCGATAGCGGGCCATCCGCCTATTGCACGAAAGACCACCGCCAATCTGGATTCGCGCGCTTCTGAAGGTTTAGAACTGGTGACTCTGCAGACAGCCTGTTCAGTATCCGCATCCGCAAGAACGCGAACAATAAGATCAGATGACGGAACGTGTTTCTCGGTGCGAGCCAGATCAAACAAGCCCTCCAAAGCGCCACTATCAAACTTTTCTTCAGTCATCCGTATACCCCAATTCTGCACGTTTTCCGGCCAGCAAGACCTCGAGCGAGCGTTTTCCTCGTGCGGTCAGGCTTTCAACCGCTTCAACGCTGATTTCCAGCACCTGCGCTATTTCAGGGTTCGTAAACCCCTCTATATGGCGCAGGACAACCGCCTGACGTTGCCTGTCGGGCAAGGCGGCCAGAGCATCCTTCAATGCCGCGAGGCGTTCTTGTTCCTGAAGGCCCGCCACCGCCCCCGGTGTTTCGTCTTCTGGTTCAGAAATCTGATCAAGTCCGATCCCCTTGCGTTTGCGCTGCCTGTCTGTGCACAGGTTTAAAACAACGCGGTAAAGCCATGTGCTGACTTTTGCTTCACCCTGTCGCCAATCGCCTGCAATTTTCCAAAGACGCAGCATTGCTTCTTGTGCAACATCTTCGGCTTCGGTCGCATCGTTCAGCATACGCGTGGCGAAACCCAGAACCCTTGGCAACAACCGTTGTGTTAAGGCGCGTGCAGCATCCGTATCGCCATTGCCATAGAGAACCAGCAACGCGTCATCGGAAACATCAGCTAAGGCATCAAACGCCATTTTCATTGCCTTTTATGCCTAGCCCAAACAGTCTCTTCAGGCAATCACGGGGCCTGCCAACTGCAGACTCCGTGACCAAGTTACACTTTACTCAGATGCACTGCCTTCGCCGTGCCGATGTCGGCGACCAGCGTGCCGGGCCTTACCTTCCTCGAATTCTTCTTCTGAAATGGCGCCGTCACCATCACTGTCCATACGCTCAAACATGTGGGCGCGCCGGTCTTCGTGCCCGTTCATTTCGTCTTTTCCGATCTGACCATCGCCGTTTTCATCGTGGCGCTCAATCATGCGTGCGACACGGCGCGCAACACGCTCCTGAGCCTGGGCTGTCATCTCTTCTGCGGACAAAAAGCCATCGCTGTTTGTGTCTGCAGAGTCAAAACGAGCCTCACGGTGCGCAACCATTTCTTCCATGGTCACCAAACCATCGCCGTCTGCGTCAAGTTCTGAAAAATCATGCTCTGGACCATAACGGCCATGGCCTTCGCGGGCTTCAACAACACCAGTGACTCCAATCGCTCCAACCATGAGCGCGACCAATGCTGCGATACGATAGTTATCTTTCATGCCAGTATTCTCCGAATTGTAAGTTTCTTTCGATGCGAGTTTTTCTTCGCAATCAGAATATCAAACGGCTGAGCGCGCTTTTTCCGTCGAAAAAAATTTAATGCTTTTGCGACATCCCGACGCGGAACGTGTTCTAGAGCTTACTAATTTGAAGTTTAGGACTAAATGGTAAGGCTAACACGACAGTACCGAGAGACTCAGATGCCCGATTCCCAAGCTACTTTCAATCGTCCGGTTCGCCCCGCGATGTTGCGCGGCTGGCGCCGCCGCTGCCCTAAATGTGGCTCAGGCCCATTACTTAGCGGCTATCTCAAGGTGCGAGCAACCTGTCCGGTATGCGATGAAGAATTACATCATCACCGCGCGGATGACGGACCGGCATACCTTACTATTTTGATCGTGGGTCACATCCTGGCCCCCCTTATCCTCATAATCTATACACAATACCGACCCGAACCTATGGTCTTAGCCAGCAGTTTCTCAGTAGGGTGTGTCGCGCTGTCGCTTTATCTTTTACCCCGCTTAAAAGGTGCAATCGTTGGGTTGCAGTGGGCAAAGCGGATGCACGGCTTCGGGAAAACAGTAAACGTCTAGTCAGATCTGAATATCGGAGGAATGAATGGACAAAACCGCGATCCGAAACGCCGCTACCGTAATTCTGCTGCGTGACAAAACAACGAACCCACGCGTGCTCATGGGGCAACGTGGGGCCAAAGCTGCATTCATGCCTAACAAATTCGTTTTCCCCGGTGGTGCGGTTGACCCGGACGATGCACAGATACCTTTGGCAAGCACCATGTCAAACACCTGCCTGACACGTCTGGCAGAAGATGCCGACCCAGCACTTGTTCCGGCCTTGCAGACTGCGGCAATACGCGAAGTCTGGGAAGAAACAGGCCTTATTCTCGGAGCACAAAGCAGATGGCATACAGCACCCCCCGAAGATTGGGTTGATTTCGCGGCAACCGGCCATGTGCCTTCCGCTGCAGGGTTCACGTTTGTGTTTCGGGCCATCACCCCTCCGGGTCGGCCACGCCGGTTTGACGCCCGTTTCTTTTTAGCCGACGCCGCCCATATTCAGGGTGACCCGGATGATTTCTCTCGCGCCTCAGAAGAATTGTCTCAATTGCAGTGGATACCGTTGGAAGAAGTGCGCAGTTTCAACTTGCCGTTTATCACCGAAGTTGTACTGGCAGAGATTGCCGCTCTGGCGAATGAAGAGACACAGCCAGAAAGTGTTCCGTTCTTTAAGAATGACGACGAAGAGAGCCTGTTTCTAAGACTAGGGCGAAAGAGCCCGCTAAGCCAGTAAATCGCTTGTTGCGAGGATCAGAAGCAGAATACTTACAGTTATGAACCCCATCGCAAGAAGCTCGCGGCGGCTGGTTTTTTCGTGAAATACGAAGACACCTGCAATAAAGCTGAACAATAATTCGATCTGGCCCAATGCCTTTACGTAGGCAGCGTTTTGTAGTGAAAACGCCGCGAACCAGCAAAAGCTGCCAATCATGCTTGTCAAACCAACAAGCCCCGCAACGCGCCAGTGACGCAGCACACGGCTGATTTCACCCTGTTCGCGCAACCGCAGCCACACAGCCATAACAAGTGTTTGAAAGGTAGCGACAATTGCTAGCGTAAAGCCCGCGCGCAGAATAAAGTCATCAAGACCAAGTGACAGGGTCGCCCCACGATAGCCGGTTGCAGATACGGCAAACAGGATGCCCGAAAGCAGTCCCAAACCTGCCGCACGATTGAACATTCTTTTGTACCAGCGTCCAGTTGCCCCTTTGGGCGGATCAGACAAAAGTACGACCCCGATGAACCCTACAGCGATCGCCATAAGACCCCAAAAAGAAACTCCTTCGCCAAGAACAATTAAGCCGAGAAGGGCAGTTTGAACCACCTCGGTTTTCTTAAATGTAATCCCGACAGCAAAGTTTCTTTCAGCAAATAACGCGACAACACACATTGTCGCCAAAATCTGCGCCAGCCCGCCGCTAAGCGCGAAGGCCCAGAACCGCAACGGCAGCGCCGTTACGGCTTGCCCCGTTACATTCATATAAACGAAAATCAGTATCGCTACCAGCGGAGCGGAGTAGATAAATCGCGCAAATGTCGCGCCCGCCGTCGAAAGTTGTGTCGCCTTGAGGTGCTTTTGCAGCATGAATCGCAAATTTTGCGAAAACGCCGCGGCAATCGATATGGGTATCCAAAGCTCCATACCGCCTCGTTACAGAAGGCGTTCGAATTGTCGAGACCTTAACGCCGCCAAAACGGATGCGGAACATCATCTTTTCTACGAAAGAAATGTTTGCGAAACACTTCGCCGTAAGACCGGTACAAATAGTTTTCATTACGTTTCAGGTACCGATCTTTGTTCTGCGCATAAAGTTGCGGCAGCTTGTACCAAGGGACGGCCGGATGCATGTGATGCACGACGTGAAGGTTATTGTTCAGGAAAATCAGGGCCAGTGGGCCTTTGTCTTCGATAATCACTGTACGGCCACCGACATGTTCATGCGCGCGGTGTTCCAGAAAGGTCCGGATCTTAAGGATCGCCAGACCTGAGTAAGCCGCAAGCACATAAAGCCAGAACGGAACCTCTGCGACATAGAAAAGCCAAAATAACACGGGCACCAAACCAACAAAATGCCAGACCCAGCCCATAAGGGCAGTTCTGTCACCCGCGCGGATCAACCGCCAATCACCCTTTACAAAATATATTTGCGCGATGATCGGCCCGATAAGCATTCGGCCCAGCAAGGTGTTGTTCAGGTTCAGGACAACCTGCTGCCATCTTGGCAAATAGTTCCACACCTTGGGGTCCATGTAGTTCGATTCAGGATCATCATAAGGGTCTGTCAGGATCGAATCCTGATGGTGCGCCAGATGCAAATCCCTGAACCGCATATAGGGGATGAACAACCCGATTGCCGGAAAAACGAGCGCCTCGCTTAGCGCCCTGCTGCGCAAGGGGTGGCCATGCAAAACTTCGTGCTGTAACGAAGAATGGAGTGCAAGAGCAAAGGTGAGCGTTGCGTAAGACAACCACAGAGACAGCGATGCGACAACCGTGCAGCCAAGCAACCAAAGACCGTAACACAGGATGATCAGCAGTAATGTTTGCCATTCCACCAAAATCCGGCGCGGTGCGTGTTCAGCCATTGCGTTCCCTTTGTACAAGTGTCGCCCGTCCCCAACTGATGCGGTTCCACAAACGTTCATATGCAAGATAAGACAAAAACCCGACCGTCGCATTGATCAGGGCCAACAAACTACCAATGCTGAAAGATCCAGTGATCAGAAATCCAATCAGCGCCATCGTCGCAAGACCCATCCCCTGCCATCCGATCGCCTTGACCCATGTTCGCCTTTTCGTGTCCATTTTTTCTCGGTTTTTCGTTGGTTACACATTTCTCTATCCCCTAATCACGGATGCGTGTATTACGGGAATACAAAACAAAAACTAAACATTGTTGGATTTATTAACCAAATGCCAAAAAAAACAGACAAGAGGGACCGTGCATTGTTGTTTCGCCAACGTTTGAGCGAAGCCTTCTCTGTTTCAAGCCTCAATCAAAGCTCTCTGGCACGGCGTGTCGGTGTAGACAGGTCGACTATTTCGCAACTACTGGCGGGTGGCGGAACAAGGCTGCCAAACGCGCAAGTCGTTGGTGAATGCGCCGCAGCCCTGGGTGTCTCTGCTGATTGGTTATTGGGTCTGACGGACCATCCTGACCAAGCCGCTGACCTCATCGCAGCCTCTGTTTCGATGACGGCAGCGCCGCGCGCATTGGTCGACGAACAGATATTTGCCTGGCATCAGGAAGCCATCGGTTACAAAATTCGCCATGTCCCCGCAACTTTGCCGGACATGATAAAAACCAGGTCGATGCTAAGTTGGGAATATCAGCCGCAACTGGGCCGCACCACGGATCAGGCAATTGGTGCCTCTGAGGACCGCCTGAACCTTATGCGTTCCGCACAATCGGACTACGAAATCGCGCTACCATTGCACGAGCTTGAGTCTTTCACGCATGCCGAAGGATACTACCGGGATTTGCCGCTAGAATTACGTCTTGAGCAAATCGACTGGATGCTGGCCCTGCATGACCAGTTTTACCCTCGTCTGCGAATATATCTCTTTGATGCGCGTCGGCTTTATTCATCGCCGGTTACCATTTTTGGCCCGCTTCTGGCGGTGCTCTACCTTGGGCGAAGTTATTTGGCGTTCCGCGAAAAAGAACGGGTCGCAGCAATCAGTCAGCATTTTGACGGGCTGGTCCGGGAGGCTGTCGTAAGTTCAAATGACCTTCCCGATAAGCTTTTGGAATTGCGTGCAGACATCGTTTGAATAGTGAAGCGCGTTCCGCGCTGTTCTTTCTGGCACTTCGTGCGGTTTTGCGCTCCGCGCGGGGATATTTAAGGGATAAAGAAATTGGTTTCTGGTTCAAGTTCTGGGATCAGACTTTTGGGTCTGGGTTTTCGGTATGTCCGTCTACTGCGATGACCTGACCCGAAACCAACCGCGCGGCAGGGCTGGCCAGAAACACCGCCATATTGGCAATATCCGCTGCCTCAACAAAACTGCGCATAGATGTACCGCTTGCGTAGCCTGCATAGACCTGATCACGTGTCATGCCCTTTGCGGTGGCCTCACGTTCAAGTACCCCTTCCATGCGTGGGCCTTCGACCGCACCTGGGCAAATCGCGTTTGCGCGAATTCCGAAGGGTCCAAGTTCCATCGCCAGCGTTTTCATCAGGCCGATCACAGCCCATTTTGCAGCCGCATAGGGCGCACGGTTTGGATAGCCGTAGATCCCCGCCGTCGAAGAGGTGAACACCATCGAACCGGAACCCGCCGCTTTCATGATGGGCGCTGCATATTTCGCCGCCAAAAAGGCCCCTTCCAAGTTGACGCTGACGCAAGCACGCCAGTCGTCTAAAGTGACGTCTTCGACAAGGGCTGTTGGCCCCGCGATCCCCGCATTCGCGCATAGAGCATCAAGGCCACCCCATGTTTCGCGGATTTCAGCGAAAAGGGCTGATACGCCAGCATCGTCGCTGGCATTAACGCAGGTGCCACGCCACCCCGCCGGCAAGGTTGCCAAAGCTACGGTATCAACATCGGTGACCCAGATCTGGTGCCCAGCCGAAGCGAAGGCTTCGGCCATAGCCCGGCCTATGCCGGATGCCCCTGCCGTGATCAGAACACGGTCGTTCATGCCTTCACCCCGATCACCCCTATCGCGCGGCCTATCCCTTCAGGACGTGGAAGTGCGGCATGCGCCGCGGCAACTTTGGCGAGTTTTTCTTCGATATGCGGAGCAGGGTTTGACGCACGACGGGTTTTTAGGCTGACATGTATCAACATCATCTCACCCGTGGCGACAAGACGGTCCCCCTCAAACATCTGATGGAACAGATGCATTTTTTTCCCTTCGCCCAAGACACATATCGTTTCGACGCGAATGCGCGCGCCTGCGTTTAACTCGTCGATGTAACGGATATGGGTTTCTGCGGTGAAATAGCTACCGCCGTTTGCAATGTAGTCTTCATCACAGCCGACAAATTCCATGAATTTATCAGTTCCATCTCCGAAAGCCTGCACATAACGGGCTTCGTTCATGTGACCATTGTAGTCTGTCCAGTCGAGCGGCACTGCACGTGAAACAGTAACAATGGGCTTTAACAGGTCAGGCTCCGCAGGCATCATCCGCTTGTCCTGCACCCTGAGCAAGGCCCCTGCCCCCCAGTCCTGCGTCTTGAGCGCCCGCATCATCGCAACAAGGTTATTGTCGCGAATGCGTTCGAGTTCACGGATAGTATAGGCACCTGATTGCGCGTCGGACTGATCGGCTATCATATCGACAAGTTCGTCTGTCAGTTCCGGCACATCCATCAGTTTGGTCCAGGGCCATTCAAGACAGGGGCCAAACTGGGCGATGAAATGCTTCATCCCAGCTTCGCCCCCCGCCACGCGGTAGGTTTCAAACAGCCCCATCTGTCCCCAGCGCAAGCCAAAACCGTAGCGGATTGCGTTGTCGATTTCTTCGGTCGTGGCAATGCCATCCTTGATCAGCCAAAGTGCTTCGCGCCAGACTGCCTCAAGAAAACGATCTGCGATATGTGCATCGATCTCCTTCTTCAGGTGCAGTGGAAACATACCCAGTGACGTTATAATGTCTTTTGCCCGCTCAATCAGGGCCGCGTCATTTTTTTCGGTTGTAACCAGTTCAATCAGCGGCAACAGATAGACCGGGTTAAACGGGTGCGTCACCACGATTTGTGCAGGGCGCGTTGCGCAGCCCTGCAACTCCGACGGTTTAAAGCCTGAGGTGGATGAGCCGATCACGGCATCCGGCGAACAATGTTCCTGAAGGGTCTGATAGACCTTACGCTTAAGGTCCAATCTTTCCGGAACACTTTCCTGTATCCAGTCAGATCCGGCGACTGCTTCGGAAATTGTCTCGTGAAAGCTGAGTTTACCTTCGGCAGGCATCGCAACATCCGACAAACCGGGCAAGGAGCGGCGGGCGTTGTCAAGAACTTCGCCGATCTTACGCTCTGCTTCCGGGTCAGGGTCAAAAACCCGTACGTCCCACCCCATGAGCAGGAACCGTGCCGCCCAGCCGCCACCAATTACACCACCGCCGACGATTGTCGCTCTCTTTGTCATTTTATTTCTCCGGTTTTCCTGTGTGGTGCCTTGCGTCAGACGGGTGCCCGCTTTTCAAGCCCGAGGTTCTTGCGAACGTCGTCCGGACCGATCACCTTTGCGCCCAGACCTTCGACAATATTGACCGCATTTTCGACCAGATCGGCATTGGTTACCAGATTGCCGCGCCCAAGCATCAGGTTGTCTTCAAGGCCAACCCGCACGTTACCCCCGGCAAGCACAGAAGCCGCAACATAGGGCATCTGACTGCGCCCCAGCCCAAAGGCCGAAAAGGTCCAACCGTCCGGCACATTGTTTACCATTGCCATGAAAGTATTGAGGTCATCCGGTGCGCCCCAGGGAACACCCATGCAAAGCTGCACCAGCGCAGGGCTGTCCAGAACGCCATCTTTGACAAGCTGCTTGGCATACCAAAGATGACCAGTGTCAAATGCCTCAATCTCTGGCTTAACACCAAGATCGGTCATCATCCGCCCCATGGCTTGCAACATGCCGGGGGTGTTGGTCATCACATAGTCGGCTTCTGCAAAGTTCATTGTGCCGCAATCAAGTGTGCAAATCTCTGGCAGGCATTCCGCAACATGGGCAACACGTTCCTCCGCGCTAACCATATCGGTTCCGCCTGCCAAAGGTAGCGGGCTGTTTGGCCCACCAAAAATGATATCGCCGCCCATGCCAGCCGTCAGGTTCAGAACCATATCGACCTCAGCGTCGCGGATACGGTCTGTCAGTTCCCGGTAATACTCAAGCTTGCGTGATGGCACCCCGGTTTCCGGGTCACGCACGTGGCAATGCACAACTGCTGCACCTGCCTTGGCCGCTGCAATCGCACTATCGGCAATATCCTTAGGCGAACGGGGCACATGCGGGCTACGGTCTTGCGTACTGCCCGAACCGGTGATGGCGCAGGTGATAAAAACATCTTTGTTCATGGCGAGTGGCATGACGAATCTCCTCTTTCGTTCCGCTGATCATGTGGGACTTGCGCAAATGAGCTTTACAATTTACGAAACATATTTGATGAAAACCGAAAATCAGATATTTTTGCGAACACCCGAGACACTCTCGGTTGCAATCCTGATATTACCAGATAGCAATACTCTGTCGCTTGCCGCCACGGTTGACCCGCTCCGCGCCGCAAACCGCCGCGCTGCAAACCCGCTTTACCATTGGCAGTTCGTTTCTTTTGATGGCGGCGCCACGCACTTAACCAGCGGTATCTCTGTTGAGACATCTGTGCTGGAACAAGCTGCAACGGCTGACGCGCTCATCGTCGTTGCCGGGTTTAACCTTGAAAAACACGCTTCCCAATCCCGTATGCGGCGATTACGGCATGAACGCCGTAAATATCAAGCTGTAGGTGGTGTCGATGGCGGCAGTTGGATACTGGCGCGTGCCGGGCTGTTAGATGGGGTTACGGCCACAACCCATTGGGAAGACATCGAAACCTTTATGACTCGCTTTCCCGAAATCGATACAGTCCGCGACCGCTACGTTATAGATGGCCGCTATTTCACAACGGGCGGGGCGTCGCCTTGTCTTGACATGATGTTGCATCTCATTCGCTGCCGACAAGGGCCTGAGCTCGCACTTCGTGTCGCGAGCGCGTTCATCTACGACCCGCTTCATCCGGCAAGTGCGCCGCAAAGCCTTGTTTCTTCTGCGCGTCTTGAAATCACCGCCCCGGCTGTTGCGGCAGCTGTACGCAGAATGGAAACCGATATCGAAGATCCACCAACGATCACCGCGATAGCGCTGGGTATTGGCCTTTCCGCCCGTTCGCTTGAAACCGCGTTTCGCCAAACACTTGGCACCACACCCGGGCAGTTTTTCCTTGATCTGCGTCTGCAAGAGGCTCACCGCCTAGTGCAGGACAGCGATCTTACCTTGCAGGAAATCGCAATCCGCACCGGATTTGCCGCTCAGGCCACGTTTGCCCGCGCATTTCGCCGAAAATTCGGGAAAACGGCAAGTGTGCTCAGACAACGCCCGCCTTCTTTATCCTGAAAATATCCCCGCCGGAGGCATAAAATCTAATAAGGCATCGGATGCGCCTTATGCGCGATATCAATGTCGGCCATAACCTCACCTGACAATTCAACTTCGACCGAACCCAGTGCGGTTTTCAGTTGCTCCAGGCTGGTTGACCCAAAAATCGCACTTGCCATAAACGGCCTTGTCCGACACCACGCCAGCGCCATTTGCGCAACATTCAGACCATGCCGCTTGGCGACATCCTCGTAGGCTGCTGCCGCATCCCAAACGCGCCCCGTTTTCAGACGGCCGCCAAGTTCTGGCGCCAACGTGCGGCGCGATCCTTCGGGTGTCACATCACGCCTGTATTTCCCGGTCAGCAGCCCTGCCGCAAGCGGTGAGAACGCCAGCAAACCGACATCTTCGTTCGCGGACAATTCCGCCATATCAGTATCATAGAAGCGGCAAAGCAAAGAGTATTCGTTTTGTGCGCTTACCACACGTGGCCAGCCACGGTCCTCAGACATACGCAACCACTGGGCTGTCCCCCAGGCGCTTTCATTCGACAAGCCAATATGGCGGATTTTTCC
Source organism: Pseudohalocynthiibacter sp. F2068 (assembly GCF_023015645.1). NCBI lineage: Bacteria > Pseudomonadati > Pseudomonadota > Alphaproteobacteria > Rhodobacterales > Paracoccaceae > Pseudohalocynthiibacter > Pseudohalocynthiibacter sp. F2068. Next base: position 34,009 of record NZ_JALKAK010000004.1, on the reverse strand, counting down.
TGCATCAACCTGTTTTTGCAGTGCTTCAAGCGTGTCTTCCATATGCGCCAGAGTTTCAGCCTTATTCTGACTGCTCGGGTCATAAGACCAGTTTTGGCGAAACATGTACGAGCCACGATTGGGCCAGTGAAGCTGATAAATATCAATAACATCTGTCTTCAGGCGCTTCAGTGACCCCTCAAGCGCAATTGGGATCGTTGTACTGTCAATCCCGCGACCCTCGCGCATGAACCCGCCATTCGCACCCGTAATCTTTGTCGCAAGAATAACCTCCTTGCGGCGTCCGGTTTTAGCAAACCATTCGCCAATTACCTCTTCGGTGCGCCCACAGGTTTCGGCGCTTACCGGGTTCACCGGGTACATCTCTGCCGTATCGATGCAGTTCACTCCGTGATCCAGCGCCAGGTCTATCTGCGCATGGCCCTCTTCCATCGTGTTCTGTGTGCCCCATGTCATTGACCCCAGACACAGTTCGGACAGTTTCAGATCAGTCTGACCAAGGGTTTTGTAGCGCATCTTACATCTCCTGTTCGCCGACCGAGCCTACCGAACCAAACGCCAAGGGCAAGGCGAAATTGCAGACCTGCCACCCTTAGAACGCCCTGACAGAAAAGAATGAAGCGACAGTTTGAAATTTGGCGTTACACTGGCCTTATGAAAGCCTTCCTGTTTATCTGTCTCAATCTGATCTGGATATCTAACAGCGCTTTTGCTTCGCCGGTCTCCTACGAACTTGATCAAGACAGATCGCGCGTCAGTTTTATCTATTACCTGAATTCAGAACCGCGGCGTGGCACGATGCCTGTCGCAACTTCGGAAATAACGATTGATCTTGCAAATCTCGCACGGTCAAGCGTGCGCGTTTCTTTACAGGCAAATGGTGCACGCACCGGATTTTTCCTTGCAACGCAAGCCATGCAGGGCCCAAACGTGCTCGATACCCGGAACCACCCACTCATTCGGTTTGAAAGCCTGCGCGTACGCCCGAATGCACAAGGCGCTGAAATCACGGGCAACCTAACAGTACGCGGCATAACGCGGCCCGTCACACTATCAGCTCGATTGTTTCGGCAAAATGCCGAAACCGGCGGCGATCCGTCTGGTCTATCCATCGTGCTGACCGGATCGCTGCGCCGATCTGATTTTGGCGCCACCGGTTATCCTAACCTTGTCTCGGATAAAATTAATCTGAGAATACTGGTAAGGATATCTCCTGAGAATTAGTATGAAAACGACATCCTTTGTCGAATAAACCCAAGCTTGCACTACAACCTGTGCGACTTTGTACCCGTAACAACTCTGGCTGACCCATGCGTCTTCTGATTTCTTTTGCTGCTCTTTTTCTTTCCATTATCCTGCTACAGCTTTCTTCAGGGGGCGTTGGCCCGCTCGACGCGCTATCGGGCATTGCCAAGGGGTTCACCACTGCGCAGATCGGTCTGCTGGGGTCATCTCACTTCTTGGGTTTCTTTCTAGGCTGCTGGTGGGCGCCGCGCCTGATGGGCACCATTGGCCATTCGCGCGCCTTTGCGGCTTTTACGGCGACGGGTGCAATTGGGCTCATTTCGCACACGCTGAGCGATGATCCTTATCTCTGGGCGATGATGCGGGTTGGATCAGGCCTTTGCATCTCTGGCTGCTACACAGTGATCGAAGCCTGGTTAAACGCCAAAGTCACAAATGAAACTCGCGGTCGCGCAATGGGAACTTACCGGATCGTGGATATGGGATCTTCGTTGTGCGCACAGCTTTTGATCGCGGTTTTGGAACCTGCACATTACATCTCTTACAATCTTCTGGTGCTGCTCTGTTGTCTGTCGCTCTTGCCGATCACGATCACCAAAATCCAACAACCGGAAACTCCAGCTGCCGCGCGGCTACGCCCAATGCTGGCTTGGAATATTTCTCCGCTCGCGTCCTTCGGGGTGGTGATTGCGGCGTTGTCGTCTTCTGCATTTCGAATGGTTGGCCCGATCTACGGGCAAGAGGTTGGCCTGCAGATCAATCAGATCGCCTATTTCCTTGCTGCCTTCGTGCTCGGCGGTGCGCTTGCGCAATATCCGATTGGCTGGCTTGCGGATAAATTTGACCGTCGCTGGGTTCTGATCTGGCTGTCTGCCGCCGCTGTTGTCAGTTGTTTCAATACCGTGCTCGTCGCCGATGGCGGAACGCTCATGGTTATGATTGGTGCCGGAGTGTTCGGGTTTACCACCTTTCCTATATTCTCGGTTTCTACCGCCCACGCCAACGATTTTGCCACTTCCGAGCAACGCGTGGAATTGTCAGCCGCACTTATGTTCTTTTACGCTCTTGGTGCGATTGCGAGCCCTTACATCGCCTCAACACTGATTCACGAGTTCGGACCATCAGCATTGTTTGGTTTTGTTGCGGTAGGTCATGTTGCACTGATCGTGTTTGGAGTCACACGGATGCGTGCCCGTGAAACAGTTAGGGAACGCACGCCCTACGTCTACACCCCCCGGTCATCCTTCACGATTGGCCGACTTCTTCGCAAGCAACGCGACAGGCGCTAGCACCCGAGCAAAGGTTACGTTAAAGGAAAGGCCGACACTGCAAAGAAGGCATTTTTCATGGAACGTATCCTGATCACCTCGGCGATCCCGTATATCAACGGAATCAAGCATCTGGGCAATCTGGTCGGCTCTCAGCTGCCAGCTGACCTTTATGCCCGCTACATGCGCGGCCGGGGTAACGAGGTGATGTTCATCTGTGCAACGGACGAGCACGGGACACCTGCTGAACTTGCAGCGGCTAAAGTCGGACAGCCGGTCGCAGAATTCTGCGCTGAAATGCATAAGGTGCAGTCCGAAATCGCCGAAGGATTCCGTCTGTCGTTTGACCATTTCGGTCGCTCTTCGAGCCCACAAAACCACAAGTTGACGCAGCATTTTGCTGGGAAACTTGCGGAAAACGGGCTGATTGAAGAAGTGAGCGAAAAGCAGGTTTATTCCCACGCCGATGGTCGTTTTCTACCAGATCGCTACATCGAAGGCACATGCCCAAACTGCGGCTATGACAAGGCGCGCGGGGACCAATGCGAAAACTGCACCAAGCAACTAGAGCCGACAGACCTGATTGATCCGCGCAGCGCTGTTTCCGGGTCAACCGATCTAGAGGTGCGCGAGACCAAGCATCTCTATCTGCGCCAATCTACGCTTCGTGACAAGTTGGACGAATGGATCAACAGCAAGAAAGACTGGCCCATCCTGACCACCTCGATTGCAAAGAAGTGGCTGCATGATGGTGACGGGTTGCGCGACCGTGGTATCACCCGCGACCTGCACTGGGGCGTGCCCGTAAAAAAAGGCGACGAGGATTGGCCTGGCATGGAGGGTAAGGTCTTTTACGTCTGGTTTGACGCCCCAATCGAATACATAGCAGCAACATCAGAATGGGCCGAAGCGAATGGTAAGCCAGACGCCTGCTGGCAACGTTGGTGGCGCACCGATATGGGCGCTGATGACGTCAAATATGTGCAGTTCATGGGCAAGGACAATGTGCCGTTTCACACCCTGTCTTTTCCAGCAACGATCATGGGGTCGGGCGAGCCGTGGAAGCTGGTCGATTATATCAAAAGCTTCAATTACCTCAACTACGACGGTGGTCAATTCAGCACCTCACAAGGGCGTGGCGTGTTCATGGATCAGGCACTCTCGATCCTGCCGGCTGACTACTGGCGCTGGTGGCTTTTGTCCCACGCGCCCGAAAGTTCAGACAGCGAATTCACCTGGGAGAATTTCCAGGCGAGCGTAAACAAGGACCTTGCTGATGTGCTGGGCAATTTTGTTTCGCGCGTCACGAAATTCTGCCGCTCAAAGTTTGGCGAAGCTGTCCCCGAAGGTGGCACCAATGGCCCTGACGAAGAAAAACTGATTGCAGAAATCACAATCCGCATACGTGCCTACGAAACGCATATGGGCGCGATGGAGGTTCGCAAATCCGCAAGCGAGCTTCGCGCGATCTGGGTTGCGGGCAACGAATACCTGCAAACGGCGGCACCCTGGGCAAAGTTCAAAACAGATCCGGACGCAGCCGCTGCATCGATCCGTCTGTCGCTCAACCTGATCCGAATTTATGCGGTCTTGTCTGCACCCTTCATTCCCGATGCCTCAGCCACTATCATGGCAGCGTTGAAAACAGACGATATGGACTGGCCCAATGATGTTGCCGCTGCACTGGAAACTTTGCCAGCGGGCCACGCATTTGAAGTGCCCGACGTTTTGTTTGGAAAGATCTTGGACGAAGATCGTGAAAAATGGCAGGTGCAATTTGCCGGTGTTCGTAAAGACTAGGCAAGGCGTCTAAACTTAGCTCGAAAGCGCAATCAATCGGAGCTTCTGACATGACCATCCACATTGGTGCCAAACCCGGCGACATCACTGAAACCGTGCTTTTGCCGGGCGATCCTTACCGCGCACGTTGGGCGGCGGACGCTTTTCTGACAGATGCAAAGCTGGTCAACGAAGTACGCGGGATGCTGGGTTACACAGGCACCTACAAAGGGAACCGTGTCACCATTCAGGGCAGTGGTATGGGCATGCCAAGCCTGTCAATCTACGTGAACGAGTTGATCAGGGATTATGGCGCGAAAACACTTATCCGCATCGGGTCTGCCGGGGCGATGCAAGAAAAGGTGAAACTGCGCGATCTTGTTCTGGCCTCAACTGCCTCTTCGCTCTCGACCCCCTCAAGCGCGATTTTCAAAGAGTTCAACTTTGCGCCCACAGCTGATTTTCACCTCTTGCATCGGGCGTTTCATGCGGCTGAGGCTAAGGGGGTTCAAACCCATGTCGGCGGCATCTATTCGTCGGACGTGTTCTACGACGAACGCCCTGATTTAAATGAACAAATGACCCGGCACGGCATTCTGGCCGTCGAGATGGAAGCGGCAGAGCTTTACAATCTTGCCGCACGATATGGCTGCCGCGCGCTGGCCGTTCTGACCGTAAGTGACCACCTGTTAAGCGGAGAAGCGATGCCATCGGAACAGCGCGAGAAAAGCTTTGGTGATATGGTTGAAATCGCGCTGGAAGCCGCGTTCGCCTAACGCATCCGGTTATACCTCGGGCTGCTTTCAAGCCGCCTCGACAAGCATGTCACACAAGCGGCTGATCGTGCTGCCGGGTTTTGGCCTATGAGCAAGCGCAAGCAACAAGCTTCGTTCCAGCGAAACCTTTCCGGAAAATGGCGCAACAAGGCGCCCGGCCTTCAGATGACTGCGGACCAGTGTTTCGTGCCCCATCAACACGCCTGCTCCATTTACCGCTTCGTCAACCGCCAGACTGTAAAGCGAATAGGTCGGGCCTTTTACCGATACGCTAAGCTTTGGGTGTTCCGCACGTAGCCAGATTTGCCAGTCATTGGCCCAACTGGCGTCACCGATCATCGGGTAGTTCGCAAGGTCTTTAACATGCTGCAAACCTTCCGCCACTTCCGGTGCGCACACCGGAAAGATCACATCCGTGCCTAGCGAAAACAGTGAACCACCCGACGGCTCATCAGAAAAAAAGATTGTCAGGTCAAACGGGTCCCGCAACATATTTGGCGGGGTTTCCATTGCCGTTACCGAAAGCGTCACCTCTGGCAAAGCTTTGCGAATGGCTGGCAAACGTGGTGAAAGCCATAGCTGCGCGATGCTCGGCAAAGCCGCTATTTGCACAAGTTGCGGCGCCGCTTCTGTACGCAGCGCCTGAACCGCCTGCCCCAACCTGTCAAAAGCCGCGCTGAACTCGGCAGCGATCTTGTGCCCGAGCGGCGACAGTTGCACGCCCTGTGGCTGACGATTAAACAAAGGCGCACCCGCCCATGTTTCCAGCGTTTTGATATGCTGGGTTATCGCGCCCGGCGTCACACAAAGCTCGTCAGCTGCTTTGGTAAACCCGCCCAGCCGTGCGGCGGCTTCGAAGGCACGAAGCGCGTTCAGCGGTGGCCCCTTTGGCCGTGGAGGAACAATTGCCATTCTAAGCCTTAGATTTTCTACACCTAAATTATATAAAAACTCATTTGCGCAAAACGCAAGGGCCTGTTCCTTTGGCAGCAAGAAAACCGGAGCATGAAATGACCCATCTTTCACACCGCCCTTGGGTGCCTGAGAATTGCGAAACCTATATCCAGAAGCTTGCGGCGCAAACAGCCGGGGCCTCTGCGAAGGATATCGCCACACGCCTTGACGCACTGGCAGATGAAAATCAGCGCATTCACGAGCGTGAGTGTTTCAACCTCAACCCGGCAACAAACGTGATGAACCCTGCGGCTGAAGCGATGCTTGCACGGGGTTTAGGGTCACGCCCGTCGCTCGGCTATCCCGGCGACAAATACGAAATGGGGCTGGAGGCAATAGAAGAGATTGAAGTCATCGCTGCAGAACTCAGCGCTGAAATTTTTGACGCATCCTATGCAGAAATCCGCGTCGCTTCGGGTGCGCTGTCAAACCTTTATGGTTTCATGGCGATTTGCAAACCGGGTGATGCGATCATCGTGCCGCCTGCTTCTATTGGCGGTCATGTCACGCATCACGCCGATGGCTGCGCCGGGCTTTATGGTCTTGTAAGCCACGCGGCACCCGTAAACGCAGATGGCTATACAGTTGATCTCGATGGCCTTCGCACGCTGGCCGAACAGGTGCGCCCAAAACTGATTACGCTTGGCGGTAGCCTGAACCTGTTTCCGCATCCTGTACGCGAGGTCCGCGCAATTGCCGACAGTGTTGGCGCAAAGCTGTTGTTTGACGCAGCACATCAATGCGGCATCATCGCAGGGCGCGCATGGGCGAACCCATTGAGCGAAGGCGCGCACCTGATGACGATGAGCACCTACAAAAGCCTTGGCGGGCCTGCTGGTGGGCTTATCGTTACCAATGACGCCGAAATTGCCGAGCGGTTAGACGCGATTGCCTTCCCCGGTATGACCGCGAACTTTGACGCGGCAAAATCCGCAGCACTTGCGCTGAGCATGCTTGACTGGCGCGAATACGGTGCAGCCTATGCAAAAAAGATGGTCAGCGTGGCTCAAGCCTTAGCCACAGCACTTGCCGCCGAAGGGTTGCCCGTTTTTGCTGCCGATCAGGGATATACCCAGTCACACCAGTTTGCGATTGAAGCGGTGGGGTTTGGCGGTGGTCAGGCTGCATCCAAATCCCTGCGCAAGGCAGGATTTCTGGCATGCGGAATTGGTCTGCCAAGTGATCCCGTAGCCGGGGATATGAACGGCCTGCGTATCGGCACACCGGAACTCGTGCGCTGGGGTGTTGATGAAAGCCATGCACAGAAACTTGCACGGCTCATCGCATCTGCATTGCGCGCCAACGCACCCGAAGCGCTGGCTGCTGAAGTTGCAGAATTGCGTTCAGGGTTTAACACGCTGCACTATATCCGCACCTAACCCCTACCGTGGCTCCGGTCATACCCATTGGCAACCGGAGCCTGCCAACCCGCTAACGCGCCTTCGGCTGGCTTGAACACTTCGATCAACAGGGGGTAACAGGCTGCGGTATCGCTCGAATGCTCTGATGAACAATCCCCGCCGGGACAGGCGGAAAGCGCGCCGAGCAGGTCAATTTCTGCGAAGAACTCAATAAAATCGCCGGGCCGCACGGGGCTGGCTTTCATGAAATACTGCCCGGTGTCGCGGGTGAAACCGGTGCACATAAAAACGTTCAGCACATCGTGTACATGTTTTTCTGCCTCCGATAGCGGCAGGCCCGTTTCATCCGCAAGGGCGCGTATCAGGTTTGAATGACAACAATGATGGTAGTGCCCGCCAGCAAGCAGGTTATGCGTATAAGGATCACAGCGCGTGCCAATCACATCGTGAACAGAGCCGCCAAATTCATCGAAACCATACCAGTCAAGTGTATCATGCGTGACGGTTGCCATTGGACGCATCATTGGAAAAGAGGACCACATTCTATCGCCAGTCGTAAGATGTGTGCCGTGCAGGGCGCGGGTCTTGCCAGAATAGAACCTCTCGGTCAGATCATGGGCGTTCCATAGGTTCAAATCTCCAACCTGCGGCCCCTCAACACTGGTGATCCGGAAGAAGTACCCGGCCGGCACATGAAAGGTAGCGGCCTCTCGCGGGTCTGCGATTGCTTCGCTGACTTTCTCCAGGCTTTGCCGCACCTTCGCGTAGAGCACCAAATTCGGGGCTGGCAGCGTCTCGGGCGGATAGCAAATGACGGGCTTGATCGCCAGGCGTACAGCAGCGTCATCTGGGGCGGGCGTTTCTGGGGTGCGTTTCATTGGCAGACCTTTGGAAAGTTGACCAGCACAGTATTCGCACAGCAATTTTCATTTGCAATCATCGAAAACAGAAAAGGCCCCGCCAGGGGCGAGGCCAAAATTCTGAAACGCTACGGCTTAGACCGACCGCGTCACCATCATCTTCTTGATTTCAGCAATCGCCTTGGCCGGGTTCAGGCCTTTGGGGCAAGTCTTTGCGCAATTCATAATGGTGTGGCAGCGGTAAAGCTTGAAGGGATCTTCAAGTTCATCAAGCCGCTCACCCGTCGCTTCGTCACGGCTGTCAATCAGCCAGCGATACGCGTGGAGCAACGCCGCTGGTCCAAGATATCTGTCACCATTCCACCAATAGCTAGGGCAGCTTGTCGAACAGCTCGCACACATCACGCATTCATAAAGACCGTCCAGTTTTTTGCGGTCGTCAATCGACTGGCGCCATTCTTTGGCAGGACGGTTCGTTTTTGTCTCAAGCCACGGCATGATGCTCGCATGCTGCGCGTAGAAATGCGTCAGATCTGGAATCAAATCACGCACCACTGGCATATGTGGCAGCGGGTAGATTTTGACGTCTCCCTGCACCTCGTCCATGCCATAAATACAGGCCAGCGTGTTGATGCCGCCGATATTCATCGCGCAAGAGCCGCAAATCCCCTCACGGCAAGACCGGCGGAACGTCAGCGTCGGGTCGATTTCATTCTTGATCTTGATCAGCGCGTCCAGGATCATCGGGCCGCATGTGTCCATATCAACGAAATATGTGTCGACGGATGGGTTTTTGCCGTCTTCCTCGTTCCAGCGATAAATCTGGAACTTGCGAACATTCGTTGCACCGGCTGGTTTAGGCCATGTTTTGCCCGTCACCATGCGCGAGTTTTTGGGGAGCGTTAATTCAACCATGATTAATCTGCCTCTAGGGAAGAACGGATCGTGCTGCCATCCTGGATGAACAGACGCGCCCGTGCTTGTTGTGCGGGGGTCAGGCTCGCCCAAAGCTCGTTATCTCCGGGCTGCATCGGGTACCCATCCGGAAGCGGCGACAGGTTAGAGGCCAGTTGATCACGCAGTGCACGACGTTGCCCGCGGGTGGTTCGCTCATTAGATCGAGAACCAAAACCCATCTGTGCAAGCTTCTGATCCGCGCAAGCATTTGCCGCAGCGGCTTCTGCTGCAGTGATGTCATCGCTTTCAACTGCTCGTACAGTTGTACCGGCGCGTCTTGTCCAGGACGTGCTCAAGGCAACGTTACTGCCCGCGTGTGCTTCAAAAACACAGTCAGAAATCGCGCGCCGCTGAACACTAACATCTGGTGCCGAACTTTTGCCGCTTCCGCATCCAACCAATGCCGTAAGAGTCGCTGTTAAAACCAACATACGCATCAATAGATCCTCGCTTTTGGTGCAATCTTTTTCAGATCAATACCACCGTCTTTATGCTTGGAAAGCGGCTCCAGGTGGACTGGACGGTAGCTGAGTTTGACTTTGTTGCCATCGACAACAGCCAGCGAGTGTTTGCGCCACTTCTTGTCGTCACGATCAGGATAATCCTCGTGCGCATGTGCGCCGCGACTTTCCTTGCGTGCCTCTGCCCCAACGATTGTCGCAAGCGCATTTGGCATCAGGTTTGTCAGTTCAAGCGTTTCCATCAGGTCACTGTTCCAGACCAGCGTACGGTCAGTGACTTTCAGATCGTCAAGCTTAGCCGCGACCGCGCCCATTTTCTCAACCCCTTCAGAAAGGGTTTTATCTGTTCGGAAAACCGCTGCGTCTGCCTGCATGGTTTTTTGCATCTCAAGCCGCAGATCAGCGGTTGAAGTACCGCCACTCGCGTGACGCAGGCCGTCGAACCTGTCGAGAGCCTGTTCTACAGATGCTTTATTCGTCGGCATATTCGCAGTTTTCGGGTCAACAACTTCCCCCGCTTTGATCGCCGCAGCGCGGCCAAAGACCACAAGGTCGATCAGCGAGTTGGAGCCAAGCCGGTTCGCGCCGTGTACTGATGCGCAGCCAGCTTCGCCCACCGCCATCAGGCCAGGTGCAATCGCATCCGGGTTCGTTTTGGTCGGCGCCAGAACTTCACCCCAGTAGTTCGTCGGAATACCGCCCATGTTGTAGTGAACGGTCGGCAAAACCGGAATGGGTTCTTTGGTAAGATCAACACCTGCAAAAATCCGTGCGCTTTCAGAGATACCCGGCAAGCGCAGCGCCAGGGTTTCAGGGGGCAAGTGATTGAGATGCAGGTGAATATGATCACCTTCAGCACCAACGCCGCGGCCTTCGCGAATTTCCATCGTCATACAACGCGACACCACATCGCGCGATGCGAGGTCCTTGTAGGTCGGCGCGTAGCGTTCCATGAACCGCTCGCCTTCCGAATTGGTGAGGTATCCACCCTCGCCGCGCGCACCTTCGGTGATCAAACAGCCAGAGCCGTAAATCCCGGTTGGGTGGAACTGCACAAACTCCATATCCTGCAGCGGCATGCCTTGCCGTGCGACCATACCGCCGCCATCGCCAGTGCAGGTATGGGCCGAGGTCGCGCTAAAAAATGCGCGCCCGTATCCGCCCGTTGCCAGCACAACCATCTTGGCGTTGAAAACATGCATCGTGCCGTCATCAAGCTTCCATGCAAGAACACCCTGACACTGGCCGTCTTCGGACATGATCAGATCAATGGCGAAATATTCGATATAGAATTCCGCGTTGTTCTTCAGGCTTTGGCCATAAAGCGTGTGCAGAATGGCATGGCCCGTCCGGTCAGCAGCGGCACAGGTGCGTTGCACCGGGGGGCCTTCACCAAACTCCGTCGTGTGGCCCCCAAAGGGGCGTTGATAAATCTTGCCATCTTCGGTCCGCGAAAACGGAACACCGTAATGTTCCAGTTCATAAACTGCTTTCGGGGCTTCACGTGCGAGATATTCCATCGCATCGGTATCACCCAGCCAGTCAGACCCCTTAACGGTGTCATACATGTGCCATTGCCAGTGATCCGGCCCCATGTTCGACAGGCTGGCAGCAATACCACCCTGCGCGGCAACCGTGTGGCTGCGTGTTGGAAAAACCTTGGTCACACAGGCGGTCTTGAGCCCTTGTTCGGCCATGCCCAGCGTTGCACGCAACCCGGCCCCACCCGCGCCAACCACGACAACATCAAATTCGTGGGTTTCATATTCGTATGCAGACATCAAAGCTCTCCGGATCAGGCGCTAAAGGCGATTTTGGCAATGGCGAACAAGCCGACAATGGCAACCCCACGCCAGACCAGCATGTTCAGGATCAACATGCGTAACTGGGTCGTATGGTCACTTATGTAATCCTCGATCACCACCTGTACGCCAAGGCGCAGATGGCGAAACAACACCAGAATGAACATAACGGCGATAATTGCAGGGATAGGCTCGGCATACTTTGCAACCACCGCCGCGTGCCCGTCGCCAAGCGTGCCAATGAAAGTATAAAGAAACAGAACCGCCAGCGGAATAAGTGCAATCGCACTTACCCGTTGCGACACCCAATGTTCCGTCCCCTTTTTGGCAGAGCCAAGACCAGAAACGCGGCTACGGTCGGTTTGATAAGACATGCCCTTTTCCCTTACACAGTCAGAATGACACAAAGAACGGTCATCGCTACAGACAGGATGACAGCGATCCAACCAGTTCGGGCGGATGCACTAAGCCCGAGACCAACACCTGCGTCCCAGCGTAAATGACGAATGCCGTTAAAAAAATGGAACCAGAAGGCCCAAAGCGATGCGACCAAAACCAAAAGCCCCAGCCACGAGGTCAGCAGCCCGTCAACAAACTCGAAATATTCCGGGCTGGTTGCCGCAGCCAGAAACCACCAGACAATCAGTACAGCGCTAAGCGACATACCAACCCCTGTGATCCTGTGAATGATCGACAGAACAGATGTTATCTGAGGACGATAAATAGAGAGGTGCGGGGAAAGAGGCCTGTTACCCCTGTTCACGTCAGCCATGGAATGCCCTTTCATCTCTTCAGCTTTGTTTTCTCTTCAGCACATCAATACCGATAAAATACGGTGAGTCACGATACTAAGCCCAATAATTTCGCGGTTTTTTGGCACAGTGGGTAAATATTTTAATCTTGTGATCACAGCAAAGTATCCCGTGATCACAAATTTTAGCAACAATCCGCGTTTCGTGCTCACCAAACAGTTTCTTCATCCGTACGAACAGCATAAAGCTTCGTCTCGCTCTCTGTCTGTTCGTTTCTGACAACCTGATTGGTAATTTCTCTACGAAGTTTGGTTCGCATTCTGTCTGGGTACTCGTTGAAACCATTTGCAGTCACAACAAATGCCCCTTGCCCGGTGATCACGTTTTCCCAAAAGTAACTCGTCAGATCCTCGTCCGCCTTTTCAATGACCAATGCATTGACGGTGATCCCGATACGCTGGAGATTTGAATGCACATCACGCGGCTCTGTGCCTTCATTGGATTCACCGTCGCCGGAGACATCAATGACCAAACGTTTGCAATCCGGTACATCCGAAAAATGTTCTGCCGTGAAATTCAAGGCATCACCAATGGCGGTTGAAAAACTACGCCATTCCCGTGGAACAGTCTCGATAACACTTGCAAGCTTTTCCACATCTTCAAAACTGCGAACGCGCGTCCAGGGAACCGATAGAATTTGACGGCTCGATCCAGTCCATTGAATGAGTGCAATAGCTGCCTCAGCCCGAACAAGCGCTTCGGAAATCACCCCGTCACGCAGGCCATTGGCCAGCCCCTGCATTTGAATCTGGTATTCTCTTTGGTCCACCGAACCGGAGATATCAACAGCAAGTGCAAGCGCAACCTCGCAAGCCTTAGCAGGCAACGCCGATGTAAATACCGCAGTCGCCAAAATGGCCCCGCTAATCCGGCCAATAACACCGTGCGAAGTTTCGTCAGGCTTGCTCATCACCGCAGCCTAGCACAGGCTCAAAAATCTGAAACCTTCATTCGCGGCGCGGCTGATCACATTGGCATGAGCGCCCAGTAATCCAGATCAAGCAGCACCTCGGGCAGGTATTTCCCATCATCGCCCTTCAGAACAAATGGTTCACCACCCTTTGTCGCGACCAATCTTAGTCGAATTGCCCCGACACCCGGCGCATTGGTCTCGGATTTATCGAGCACTTCAGACCATGCCCGGACCGTATCGCCAGTAAAACAGGGGTTCGCGTGGGCACCCGCATTAAGCCCGACAACCATCTGCGCATTCGCGAGCCCATTGAACGACAAGGCGCGCGCCATCGAAATTACATGCCCGCCATAGATCAGCCGCTGCCCGTCTGCCCGGTTTGTCGCATCAAAATGCACCTTCGCCGTGTTCTGCCACAACCGCGTTGCCATCATGTGCTCTGCTTCTTCGACGGTCACGCCATCAACGTGATCCACCTGTTCGCCGATCGCGTAATCGCGCCACTTGTGCGGCTCCCCTGCCAAGGTGAAATTATAGTTGGTGAAATCGAGCCCTGCTTGAATAACAAGATCTTCCGGTGCAACGACCTTTGCCAGGTCCGGCACCTTGGTTTCCGGGGCCGCTGCATCAAGATCGCGTTTGCGTACCATCACCCAGCGCACATATTCCAGCACGGCCTTGTCACGCTGGTTCAACCCGCGTGTCCGTACCCAGACCACACCTGATTTTCCATTGGAGTTTTGCTTTAAACCAATGACTTCACTTTCGGAACGCAGAGTGTCACCCGGCACAACAGGCAGCAACCAGCGACCTTCTGCATAGCCAAGGTTCGCGATTGCGTTCAGTGATATATCAGGCACGGTTTTGCCAAAGACGGTATGAAACGCGATAAGATCATCAAGTGGCGGTACAGAAAGCCCGCAGTTCCGCGCAAACTCATCCGAAGAATAGAGCGCGTGGCGCGCAGGATAGAGCGCATGGTAAAGTGCGCGTTCCCCACCCGAAACGGTACGTGGTACGGCGTGCGCAATTACTTGCCCGACGCGGTAATCCTCAAAAAACCATCCGGGGTTGGTTTTGGCCATTACTGCTCTCCCAGTTTCATGTCAGGCCTGTAGGTACCTGCCGTTTCTTTCACAACGGCTTGCCCACAGCGCATAACACCATTCGCGGCGTCAAAAGCGTAAGTTGGGTCACCCTGCAACACCCACCCCTTGTTCAGCGCGGCTGTGACCTTGTGGCAAAACTCAGACGTGTCGTCCGCACTTAGAAATCGGTAAAGCTTCATCCATAGGTTCCCAGAAACGGGCTGTATCCCAACCAATTGTGAACAAGGGCGATAATGACGAACAGCACCAGCGTTACAACACCAACGCGCAGGTCCTTGGTGATCGACCCGGCAACCGGTTGGTTCCACGTACCTTCACCCCGGTTAACCAGAACCATTTCCGAAACAGACCAAACGGCCATCGTTCCAAACAAAACCAGCGATGCCTGATCCCCGTTCACCAGCAAATGCGCCACCGCCCAGATAAGCATACCTGTCAGCATCGGATGACGGAGCTTGGAGCCAACAATCCCACCGCTTTTTCCGACACCCATCAAAAATATCGCGATAAGCATGAGAAGATTGTTCAGATGCCCCATCCCCGCCATAGGCGTATAAACTGGTATGTTTACAGTGCTGCGATAACCGATAACCATCAGAACAACACCAGCCAATATAGTAATCGCAACCAGCCCCTTGCCCTTGTCACCAAGTGCTGCGCGCAGATCAGGCATCAGGCGTTTAAAGAAATGTGCGGCGATCCATAAGATCAAACCAAGTATCAAAAGTGTCATTGCTGCCTCATTCAGTTGCGAGTGCGGCAATAGCGTCTAATTTATCCAAAGCCTGCCGCGCGGTCACGATATGCAGATTCTCAACGATCTTACCATCCACAACTGCGACTGCTTTGCCGGCGGCTTTGGCTGCCTCGTAAGCAGAGATCTGACGACGGGCCAAGTCAATTTCTTCTTCTGACGGTGCGAAAGCCTCATTGGCTGGTGCAAGTTGCGCAGGGTGAATCAGGGTTTTGCCATCAAAACCCATGTCACGACCCTGTTTGCATTCCACGAGCAACCCTTCTTCGTCCTTGAAAGCGTTATAAACACCGTCGATTGCCAGAACACCGTGTGCACGCGCTGCCAACAGGCAGTGCTGAAGCGACGCAAGCATCGGTTCCCGGTCAGGGCGGTGTCGGCTTTTCAGCTCACTCGCAAGGTCGTTGGTGCCCATCACCAAACACTGGATTTGCGGGTGCGCTGCAATTTCTACCACGTTCAGAATACCCGTTGGTGTTTCCATCATCGCCCAGATAGGCCGCTTGCCAATAATCGCCGCCAGCGCATCAACATCCTTTGCACTGCTGACTTTAGGTAGCAAGATCGCGTCAGCCTTCATATCGCGGGCTACTTCGGCATCCGCCTGCCCCCATGGCGTGTCCAACCCGTTTATCCGGGCAATCAGGGTTCTTTTGCCGTATCCGCCAGCTGCGAGTGCGCTGGAAAGAAGCCAGCGCGCAGAGTCTTTTTCCTCGGCGGCAACGGCGTCTTCAAGGTCAAATATGATGGCGTCTGTCGGCAGACTCCGCGCTTTTTCCAGCGCCCGGGCATTTGACGCAGGAAGATAAAGAACTGACCGAAAGGGTCGCGCGGCTTGGCTCATGATTCCGTCTCCGTAATATAGTTGCGCAAAACACCACAACAGCGCACCATTTGACAAGACCCGATTTGCCGCATCGCAGAATTTACGCTGCGATTGCAAATTATGCTTTCCTGCACGCCCTGTTAACCGCTTTTTCAATTCCCTTCAGCAAGCTCTTTGCACGTGGCTTTCATTTCGGACTGCCCAGATCGTAAAGCCTGCTAAGGAGACCAAAATTGAAAATCCAACTGACAACGCTCTCATTTGGAATCGGGGCCTTGCTATTGGCGATCCAACACGCCCTGTCCTACCTGACCTAAGTTAGCGCATCCCAAATCAATTTCGCTCCTGTCAGTGTTAAGAATACGTAGGTCAAAAGGAAGAACCAGCGCTCAGACAGCTTAAAATGGAATTTGACCCCCAGCCGGACCCCGAACACCGCGACAGGTGCCAGTAGCAAATCTGCAAACAAGGTTTCCTGAGTAACTATTCCAAGCGCCAAATACGGACCGAACTTCAGCAAATTGATGATCCAAAAGGTGATCACCGTCGTCGCCTGAAACGCAGTTTTGCTCAGCCCGTGCGACAACAAGTAGACGGCTGCAGGTGGCCCGCCCGCATGGCTGATAAAGCTTGTAAATCCGGCAACAACACCTGCTAACAAACCGACTGCAGGGGTCAATGGCCTGTGTGCCGGGGAAATCCAGCCCAGCGCCCGCCCACCCTGAAACGCAACAAAACTGATCGCGACAATCCCGATCAGCAACCTGAACAGATCAGGTTTTGCAATTGAGTAAAGTGCGCCCCCAAGCATTACACCGGGTACCGCCCCAATGATCAGCGCCCGCGCATGGGGCCAATCCCACTGACGCCAGTAAGGGCGAAGTGCGCTTACATCCATCAGCATCAAAAGCGGCAACATCAACCCGATCGCCACTCCCGGTTCCAGAATCAGGGCAAGCAATGGAGTTGCGGCAAAAGCGGCGCCAGAGCCAAATCCGCCTTTTGATACCCCGGCAAACACGACCGCAGGGATCGCAAGTGCAAAAAAGGTGAAATCCATCACCATACGTGAAAAACCCCTAAAAACCGTCCGTTCTTACCTGCTTAGCGCAGCCTCCGCTCTGGTCAACCGGGCAATACGCGTCTTTGCCGCAGCGCAGCAGACTTGCGAAAACTGCCAGGAATAGATACGCAACCTGCGAATTTAACGTTTCAAGGATCAAATTCATGGCCAGACCCAAAATCGCACTTATCGGCTCCGGACAGATCGGTGGCACCCTTGCGCACCTCGCTGCAATGAAAGAGCTTGGCGATGTTGTTCTATTTGACATTGCAGACGGCGTTCCTCAGGGCAAAGCACTCGACATCGCGGAATCCGGCCCATCCGAGGGCTTTGATGCGGCCATGTCAGGCACGACATCCTACGCTGATATCGCTGGCGCTGATGTTTGTATCGTGACTGCCGGAGTTGCGCGCAAGCCGGGCATGAGCCGCGATGACCTGCTGGGCATTAACCTCAAGGTTATGAAATCTGTTGGCGAAGGCATCAAGGCACACGCGCCAAACGCATTTGTCATCTGCATCACCAACCCGCTTGACGCAATGGTCTGGGCGCTGCGCGAATTTTCCGGCCTGCCGCATGAAAAAGTTGTTGGCATGGCGGGAGTGCTTGACTCAGCACGTTTCCGCCACTTCCTGAGCCTGGAATTCGGGGTTTCTATGCGTGACGTCACTGCTTTTGTTCTGGGCGGTCACGGCGACACGATGGTGCCGCTGACACGCTATTCCACCGTTGGCGGCATCCCACTGCCTGATCTGGTGGCCATGGGCTGGACCACACAGGAAAAACTCGACGCGATCGTACAACGCACCCGCGACGGAGGTGCTGAAATTGTTGGTCTGTTGAAAACAGGTTCTGCTTTTTATGCCCCGGCAACCTCTGCCATTGAAATGGCCGAATCTTACCTGAAAGACCAGAAACGCGTGTTGCCATGTGCAGCTTATGTTGACGGTGCCCTTGGCCTTGACGGTATGTACGTTGGTGTCCCGACCGTTATTGGCGCTGGCGGCATTGAACGCGTCATCGACATCAAGATGTCAAAAGACGAGCAGGCCATGTTCGACAAATCTGTCGATGCGGTCAAAGGCCTGGTGAAAGCCTGTAAAGAGATCGACGGTTCACTAAGCTAACTAAGGTATGGAATTCCTTACCAGTTCTTGAATGCACGCCTTCGGGCGTGCATTTCCTTTTTTGGAATAGAAAAGGAAAGAGCTTTGTCATACCTGTTAACAATGTTGCTGCTATTCTGCATTCCAGGGATGGTCGGAATTGGAATCGCAAAAAGTGGAAAACGCGAATCGCGCGTCCGGGCCAGAATACTTCTCATTTTTATTTCGATTGCGTTAGCCTTGTTTTGGCTTGTGTGTTGGCTCTACTTCTTCTTGGCGTTCTCTATAGGAGGTGGCAATCCCACATTTTTCCAGATAGCGATTGCGGCCTTTGTGCCTTCCATCCCCGCCCTGCTTGCAACTGCCTTTACTATTTTCGCCGTCAAGCCTCCTGAAAAGAAAACTTGATGCGCCTTCCACATAGTTTTGGAAAGCGCACCACGATGGTTCTAGGGTTTTACCACAGTCCGAGAATGCGGCCAGCCATTGTCATCTGGCAACCAAACCCAATCAGAAAAACGACTGTTCTGATCGCCGGAATGGCAAAGATGTGAATGAAGTAATGCGCCAGTCTTATCCAGAAATAGAGCACCGCTGCCCCTGCTGTTAGCGCGTCATTCAAGCCAAGCGCCGATACCAAAATCACAAGCGGGGCATAGACCGCCATGTTTTCAACCGCGTTGTAGTGCGCGCGTTTCGCCCTGAGTGCCCAGTCCGCATCATGTGGGTGTGCCCCTGTTGGGTCCCAGACTGCCTTAACAGGGCCAAGCTGCACCATCAGTTGTACAATGTACGGTGCCCAGAAAAGGCCTGTCATGATTAGCGTTATTGTGAGCCAGTAAAGATCGGGGGTTAGCGTCAGCATGTAAATTTCTCCTTGATTGTGACGCGGTGTCGATATCAAATTACTTTCACGCTCGTAAGTATGCACAAATAATGTCTATACTTACACTTTGGATAGTATTGGATGCGGAAGGCACGATATGCGTAAACAAAGACATAAATCAGAAAACCTGACGGAATGCCCGATGGAAGCAACGCTTGATCTGATCGGGGGCAAATGGAAAGGCGTCATCCTGTTCCGTCTAAGCGAATGCACCCGTCGTTTTAACGAACTGAACCGGCTGCTCTGCAGAATATCCCCCCGTACACTGACCAAACAATTGCGCGAACTGGAAGCTGACGGATTGATCCGTCGCACGGTCTATGCCGAAGTGCCGCCGCGCGTTGAATATGACCTGACAGAACTGGGGCAGAGCCTGCAACCTGTGATCGCCGCCCTGATGGGTTGGGGCACAGAGTACGCGCTGCCTCACCTGAATTCTGCGGAAAAAGATACGGCGTCTACAGCAGAATTCGTTTAGCTCTGACGTTACAGTAAACAACAAGCTGATGATTCTCTCATAATGGTGTTAGAAAATAAGCGCTTCTTCTTTTGTGATCACACGATTTCAGCTTGTGATCACAAAACGTTAATATTTCCCAAACCAGCGTGTTTTCTCAAATAAATTCTTTTATTTGCTGCGCATGCAAGTCTTTAGTGTCGAAGATTGCAGCAAAATGGGATGAGTTCGTGAACATTCATGAATACCAGGCGAAGGCATTGCTTCGCAGCTACGGCGCCCCGGTTTCTGACGGGCGTGTTGTATTGAAAGCCGAAGACGCAAAAACAGCGGCGGGCGAAATGGATGGCCCGCTTTGGGTTGTCAAAGCGCAGATCCACGCTGGCGGACGCGGCAAAGGAAGTTTTAAAGAGCCGGATGCTGGTGACAAAGGCGGTGTACGCCTGACCAAATCTGTCGAAGAGGCGGCGACCGAAGCCAAGAAAATGCTGGGACGCACGCTTGTCACCCACCAAACCGGTCCGGCAGGCAAACAGGTTAACCGCATCTATATCGAAGACGGCTCTGGCATTGAAACCGAACTTTATCTTGCCCTGCTGGTAGATCGTCAAACATCGCGCATTTCCTTTGTTTGCTCGACCGAGGGCGGCATGGACATCGAAGAAGTTGCTGCAAGCACACCGGGAAAGATCCTGTCCTTCTCTGTTGACCCTGCCACGGGATACCAGGCCTTCCACGGTCGCCGCATTGCCTTTTCTCTTGGTCTTGCTGGCCCGCAGGTCAAACAATGTGTCGTGCTGATGGGCCTGCTCTACAAAGCGTTCCTCGAAAAAGACATGGAGATGCTGGAGATCAACCCGCTGATCGTCACAGACAGGGGCGACCTGAAAGTGCTCGACGCCAAAATCAGCTTTGATGGCAACGCGGTCTACCGCCACGCAGACATCGCTGAACTGCGCGACACGACCGAGGAAGACCCAAAAGAACTTGAAGCCTCGAAATACGACCTGAACTACATCGCGCTTGACGGTGAAATCGGCTGTATGGTCAACGGCGCGGGCCTAGCCATGGCGACGATGGACATCATCAAGCTTTACGGGTCTGAACCTGCCAACTTCCTTGATGTTGGTGGCGGTGCCACGACCGAGAAAGTGACCGAGGCGTTCAAGATCATCACGTCTGACCCGAACGTAAAAGGCATCCTTGTAAACATCTTCGGTGGCATCATGCGCTGTGATGTGATCGCAGAGGGGGTTGTTGCCGCCGTGAAAGAGGTTGGTCTTCAGGTCCCCCTCGTCGTGCGCCTGGAAGGTACCAACGTTGAACGGGGTAAAGAAATTATCAACACCTCCGGCCTCAACGTCATCGCCGCCGACAACCTCAGCGATGCTGCTGAGAAAATCGTTAAAGCGGTGAAAGGGTAGATTAAGCAATCGAATGTTGGCCGCCTCTCTCATAGCTTTTGTGTGCGCATTAACCGCTGCAAGTCTTTTCGGATGGTTATTCGGTAAAAGCGAAGGCAGTTTTTCCTCAAGAGTCAAACGGCAGATTCTAGTTGCCGTTGCCGTTACCTTCGGCATCTTCATGTTTCTCGGTTCAATGAATACGGTTGACGTTCCTCTCGGCGATATAGTCGTCCGGGTTTTAGCCATAGCAACAACAATTGGTGCCGCGTTCGGCTGTGCAATAAATGTAACTTTTTTGTGGTCTCAGACTGAAACTGCTGAAATTAGCGATAAAGGGTGAATGGCAAATGGCCGTACTCATAGACGAAAATACCAAGGTAATCTGTCAGGGCCTCACGGGCTCGCAAGGCACCTTCCACTCTGAACAGGCAATTGCTTACGGCACCAAAATGGTTGGTGGCGTAACGCCGGGCAAAGGTGGGCAGTCCCACCTTGACCTGCCGGTCTTTAACTCGGTGCACGAGGCACGGCACACAACGGGGGCGAACGCCTCTGTCATTTACGTGCCACCGCCCTTTGCGGCAGATTCAATCCTCGAGGCGATTGACGCCGAAATGGAACTAATCGTCTGCATCACCGAAGGCATCCCTGTGCTTGACATGATGCGCGTTCAGCGGGCGCTGGAAGGCTCTGCCTCCCGCCTTGTCGGGCCAAACTGCCCGGGTGTTATCACGCCAGAGGCCTGCAAGATCGGCATCATGCCCGGTCATATCCACAAACGCGGCTCTTGCGGTGTGGTTTCGCGCTCTGGCACACTGACGTATGAGGCCGTGAAACAGACAACCGATATGGGCCTTGGCCAGTCAACGGCTGTTGGCATCGGTGGCGACCCCATCAAAGGGACCGAACATATCGACGTGCTGGAAATGTTCCTTGCTGATGATGAAACCCAGTCGATCATCATGATTGGTGAAATCGGTGGTTCCGCCGAAGAAGAAGCCGCGCAATTCCTGGCCGATGAAAAGAAAAAAGGCCGCTGGAAGCCGACCGCCGGTTTCATCGCAGGCCGCACCGCCCCTCCGGGCCGCCGCATGGGCCACGCAGGCGCGATTGTCGCCGGTGGCAAAGGCGACGCGGAAAGCAAGATCGAAGCGATGCGTTCCGCCGGGATTATTGTTGCTGACAGCCCGGCGGGTCTGGGCGAGGCTGTGCTTAAGGCGATCGGTTAAACTGTGACTTGTGACGCAGCATATACACTAAGGGCAGTGCCCGAACCGCAGGGGTGGACGCAAAGCGCCCGCCCCGTGGGGGGCGGTTCGGGCGCTGCCCGGCGTGTCCGCCGTGCGAAAGGGTTCTTCTGATGGGACCGTTTCAGGCCATAAGATTAGATTTCACGAACATGTTGAAAGCGATTGGATGACAACTTTGACCCAAACTTTTAGCAACTGGCGAGTTGCACTCGCCTCCCTGATCGTGGGGCTTACTGCTTACCCAGTTATTGCATCAGAACATTTGGATCAGGCGATCGCCCACTGTCTCGATATTTCCTTGGAAAAACGAACTGTCGTCGAGCAATTGCTTAGTGACGGTTGGGAACAGGCTTCGGACGATGGCGTTTCTGCTGTTAGTATTTTTGAAGCCGACTATTCTGCAATCAATCTTGTCGAAAGTGGTCAACTCTCAGATGTTTCGGCACAGGAAAGACACGAGGAAGCTGTCAGATACAGAGAAAAAATCGAAAGGTCGACCAAAAGGACGCTCCTACGTTCTATTCAAAGCGATCCAGTTGAAGTCCGCGTAACTGCACTCGTACACAAAGCTGGAGCATTCGCTATCATCTCTGAACTTGGAAGAATGATCCAATGCCGGCTTTTTCTCGATCATCCTGCCCCCCTTCCAACAGATCTCACCGGAAGAAGTTCTCTGCCAGAGCTTCGTCTGTCCGATCAAAGCTCCAAACACACGCGCGGCGAGGGTGCCACGTTTACCGAAATTGTCTCCATTATTCCAGATAGCGAAGCCTTCTCTGAATTGATGGGATTTGATCCGAGCTTCAACTTATTCCTGGAGGTTCGTAGGCGTTAAGCCACTACGGAGGTAACAAAATGACCGAACAAAGCCCAAACGACCAATTCCACGCGTCTTCCTTCTTGCAAGGGCATAACGCGGAATATGTGGAACAGCTTTATGCCCGCTATGCCAAT
This sequence comes from Pseudohalocynthiibacter sp. F2068, assembly GCF_023015645.1. Classification (NCBI taxonomy): domain Bacteria; kingdom Pseudomonadati; phylum Pseudomonadota; class Alphaproteobacteria; order Rhodobacterales; family Paracoccaceae; genus Pseudohalocynthiibacter; species Pseudohalocynthiibacter sp. F2068. Next base: position 11,010 of record NZ_JALKAK010000004.1, on the reverse strand, counting down.
GACCCGAATGCGGTTGACGAGGCATGGCAAGCGTTTTTCAAGGAACTCGGCGACGCCGACATGGACGTCAAGGCCGAGGCCTCCGGCCCCTCATGGGCGCGCACGGACTGGCCCCCGGTTCCGAACGATGACCTGACACAGGCGCTTGACGGGCAGTGGATAGAAGAGCCGAAAAAGGCGGGCGAAAAGATCAAGGCCAAGGCCGTCGAAGTTGGTGTCGAGGTGTCTGACGATGCCATCAAGCGCGCCGTGCTCGACAGTATCCGCGCCCTGATGATCATCCGCGCCTACCGTATCCGGGGCCACCTTGCCGCTGACCTTGACCCGCTCAGAATGCGCGATCAGTCCCAGCGGCCAGAGCTTGATCCAAAAACATATGGCTTTGAAGAAGGCGACATGGACCGCCCAATCTTCCTCGACAATGTGCTTGGGCTGCAAATCGCCACGATGCGGCAGATCATCGATATCGTACGCCGCACCTATTGCGGCACCTTTGCGCTGCAATACATGCATATTTCCAACCCTGAAGAATCCGGTTGGCTAAAAGAACGTATCGAAGGTTACGGCAAGGAAATTGCCTTTACCCGCGAAGGGCGCAAAGCGATTCTGAACAAGCTGGTCGAGGCTGAGGGTTTTGAAAAATTCCTGCACGTCAAATACATGGGAACCAAGCGCTTTGGCCTTGATGGTGCCGAAAGCCTGATCCCAGCGATGGAGCAGATCATCAAACGCGGTGGCGCACTTGGTATCAGAGACATCATAATCGGTATGCCCCACCGGGGGCGTCTTTCGGTGCTGGCCAACGTGATGGCCAAACCCTACCGCGCCATTTTCAACGAGTTTCAGGGCGGCAGCTTTAAACCCGAAGATGTGGATGGATCCGGCGATGTAAAATATCACCTTGGTGCGAGTTCTGACCGCGAATTCAGCGGCAACTCCGTGCACCTTTCGCTGACAGCCAATCCAAGCCATCTTGAGGCTGTTAATCCGGTCGTGATCGGCAAAGTCCGTGCAAAACAACAGCAGTTGAACGACGAGGACCGCACACAGGTCATGCCCGTGCTGCTGCACGGTGATGCTGCCTTTGCAGGGCAAGGCGTGGTTGCCGAATGTTTCGGCCTTTCGGGGCTCGTCGGCCACAAGGCCGGCGGTACGATGCATATCATCGTGAACAACCAGATCGGCTTTACCACCGCACCGCATTTCAGCCGGTCTTCGCCCTATCCAACAGATATCGCGCTGATGGTTGAGGCACCGATTTTCCACGTGAACGGCGATGACCCGGAAGCCGTGGTTCACGCGGCCAAGGTCGCAACGGAATTTCGCCAGAAGTTCCACAAGGACGTGGTCATCGATATCTTCTGCTACCGCCGCTTTGGGCACAACGAGGGGGATGAACCAATGTTCACCAACCCTCTGATGTATCAGAAGATCAAAAAGCAAAAAACCACACTGCAGCTTTATACTGAACGTCTGGTTCGTGACGGTCTGATCCCCGAAGGTGAAATCGAAGATATGAAAGCCGCGTTTCAGGCCCATCTGAACGAGGAATTTGAAGCCGGCAAAGACTACAAGCCAAACAAGGCTGACTGGCTCGATGGGCGCTGGTCCCACATAGACAAGCAAAAAGAAGACTACCAGCGCGGCCAGACTGCGATCAGGGAAGACACGCTGGCCGAGGTCGGTAAGGCGCTGACCACCCTGCCCGAAGGTTATCCGGTACATAAAACGGTGGCCCGGATGCTGGAAACCAAGAAAGCCATGTTTGAAAACGGCAAAGGCATCGACTGGGCGACTGGCGAAGCACTTGCGTTTGGGTCGCTCCTGACCGAGGGCCTGCCGGTTCGGCTCGCAGGTCAGGACGCAACGCGCGGCACCTTTAGCCACCGTCATTCAGGCATCGTTAGTCAGGAAACAGAAGAACGCTACTACCCGCTGAACCACGTTCGCAAAGGTCAGGCGCATTACGAAGTTATCGACTCGATGCTTTCGGAATACGCGGTGCTTGGTTTTGAATACGGCTATACGCTGGCGGAACCGAACGCCTTGGTAATGTGGGAAGCACAGTTTGGCGATTTTGCCAACGGTGCGCAGATCATGTTTGACCAGTTCATTAGTTCTGGAGAATCAAAATGGCTGCGGATGTCCGGCCTTGTGGTGCTCTTGCCGCACGGGTTTGAGGGGCAAGGGCCAGAACACAGTTCTGCCCGGCTGGAGCGCTTCTTGCAAATGTGTGGTGGTGACAACTGGATCGTTGCAAACTGCACGACCCCTGCAAACTACTTTCACATCCTGCGCCGCCAGATCCACCGCAGTTTCCGCAAACCGCTGATCCTGATGACACCAAAATCGCTGCTGCGCCATAAAATGGCAGTGTCAAATGCAGAGGACTTTACAGACGGGTCATCCTTCCACCGCATCCTTTGGGACGACGCACAAAAGGGCAACTCTGATACCAAGCTCGCAGCCGACAGCAAGATCAAACGCGTGGTTATGTGTTCAGGTAAAGTTTACTACGACCTGCTGGAAGAGCGTGACACGCGTGGCATCAAGGATATCTATCTGATGCGTGTCGAACAATTCTATCCGTTCCCGGCGATGAGCCTTGTGAATGAACTGCAGCGTTTCAAAAACGCCGATGTCGTCTGGTGCCAGGAAGAACCTAAAAACCAAGGTGGCTGGACCTTTATGGAACCCAATATTGAATGGGTTCTGGGTCGCCTGAAGAACGCGGCCAAACGCCCAGCCTATGCGGGTCGCCCCGCCTCTGCTTCGCCCGCGACGGGCCTTGCCAGCCAACACAAACATCAACAAGCCGCGCTCATTGATGACGCGCTGACCATCAAAGGGTAATTGATCATGTCCACAGAAGTCCGCGTCCCAACTCTGGGTGAAAGCGTTACCGAAGCCACCGTCGCCACCTGGTTCAAAAAACCCGGCGACAGCGTTGCAGTTGATGAAATGCTCTGCGAGCTGGAAACCGACAAGGTAACGGTCGAGGTTCCTTCGCCGGTTGCCGGAACGCTTGGTGAAATTGTTGCAGCCGAAGGTGAAACTGTTGGTGTCAGCGCCCTGCTCGCAACCATTTCCGAAGGTGCCTCCGCCGCTGCGGCACCTGCTGCCGCTGCTGCACCAAAGGCAAAAGCAGCACCCGCTGCTCCAGAAACTGCCAGCAGCGTTGACATTATGGTTCCAACCCTGGGGGAAAGCGTTACAGAAGCAACCGTTGCGTCATGGTTCAAAGCTGTCGGTGACACCGTTGCGCAAGACGAAATGCTATGTGAACTTGAAACCGATAAGGTCTCGGTCGAGGTTCCCGCACCAGCCAGTGGCGTGCTTACAGAAATAGTTGCTGCCGAAGGTGCAACAGTCGAGGCGTCGGCAAAGCTTGGCGTGATCTCCGGGTCTGCGAGCGGCGCTGTGGCTGCCAGTGCAGCCCCAGCCACAGCAGCGGCAGGGGCCGCAGCGGAGACCGGCAAAGACATCGAGAACGCCCCATCCGCCAACAAGCTGATGGCCGAAAAAGGCATCGACCCAGCAACGGTGGCAGGTACGGGCAAAGATGGCCGGATCATGAAAGAAGACGTGCAGAACGCGACCGCTGCAGCAAAAGCCGCAACGCCCGCTGCTGCACCGGCGGCACCTGCTCCTGCTCCCGCCACAGCCGCGCCCGCTGCCGTTCCACGCGCACCGGTTGCTGCTGATGACGCCGCGCGTGAAGAGCGCGTGAAAATGACCCGCTTGCGCCAAACCATCGCGCGCCGCCTGAAAGAAAGCCAGAACACCGCCGCCATGCTCACGACCTATAACGAGGTCGACATGGGTGCTGTGATGGACCTGCGGAACGAATACAAAGACCTGTTTCTGAAAAAGCATGGCGTAAAGCTTGGCTTCATGTCGTTCTTCACCAAGGCCTGTGTTCACGCGCTGAAAGAAGTACCAGAGGTCAACGCCGAAATCGATGGTACAGATGTTGTCTACAAGAACTTCGTTCACATGGGCATCGCTGCAGGGACTCCAACCGGCCTTGTCGTACCAGTGATCCGCAATGCTGACAGCATGTCATTCGCGACCATCGAAAAGGCAATTGCCGAAAAGGGCGCGCGTGCTCGCGATGGCAAGCTGTCGATGGAAGAAATGCAGGGCGGCAGCTTTACCATCTCAAACGGGGGTGTCTACGGCTCGCTCATGTCGTCGCCCATCCTGAACCCACCGCAATCCGGTATTCTGGGGATGCACAAAATTCAGGACCGCCCAATGGCAATCAACGGTGAGGTCGTGATCCGCCCGATGATGTATCTGGCGCTCAGCTACGACCACCGGATCGTTGACGGCAAAGGTGCTGTGACATTCCTCGTGCGCGTCAAAGAAGCGCTCGAAGATCCGCGCCGCTTGCTGATGGATTTATAAAATGAACCCGGGGTGTTCTGCCGCCAGAACATCCCGACCCGCTTCCCGAAAAACTGGCGTCTCTCTCAAAATGGCACCCTACATTCAGGAAGTCTCCACCGCAAAAAGTTGTAAAAGTTTAAAAAACGGTCTTTGATTGCTTTAAAGACTTACAAATTCCCTACAGGAGACCCCCATGGCAAACTATGACGTGATCATCATCGGCGGCGGCCCCGGCGGCTATGTCTGCGCGATCCGCTGCGCGCAGCTTGGCCTGAAAACCGCATGTGTCGAAGGTCGTGACACGCTGGGCGGCACCTGCCTGAACGTCGGCTGCATTCCGTCAAAGGCGCTTCTGCATGCAAGCCATATGCTGCACGAGGCAGAGCACAACTTTGCCAAGATGGGCCTGAAGGGCAAAAGCCCCTCTGTCGATTGGCCCCAAATGCTCGCCTATAAGGATGACGTCATTGGGCAGAACACCAAGGGTATCGAATTCCTGTTTAAAAAGAACAAGGTAGACTGGCTGAAAGGTTGGGGCTCTATCCCAGAGGCAGGCAAGGTTAAGGTCGGTGACGAGGTGCATGAAGCAAAGGCCATCGTTATCGCAACCGGCTCTGAATCCTCAGACCTTCCCGGTGTTGAGGTGGATGAGAAAACCGTCGTCACATCGACCGGCGCACTGGCATTAGGAAAAGTTCCAAGAACCATGGTCGTGATTGGCGCGGGCGTGATCGGCCTTGAAATGGGGTCGGTCTATGCACGGCTTGGCACGGATGTGACCGTGGTGGAGTTCCTTGATCAGATCACCCCCGGCATGGACCTTGAAATCTGTAAAACATTCCAGAGAACTTTGAAAAAACAAGGGCTTAAGTTCATCATGGGGGCTGCGGTTCAAAGCGTAACAAAACAGCGAGCCAAAGCCAAAGTCACTTACAAACTGCGTAAAAACGACAAGGAAGATACACTTGATGCAGATGTCGTTCTCGTCGCAACCGGTCGTCGTCCCTATACCGAAGGTCTCGGCCTTGAGGCGTTAGGCGTCACTGTCTTCCCGCGTGGTCAAATCCAGACAAACGATCACTGGGAAACTGACGTCAAAGGTATTTATGCCATCGGTGATGCAATCGAAGGACCAATGCTGGCACATAAGGCCGAAGACGAAGGCATGGCGGTTGCAGAAGTAATCGCAGGCAGAAAAGGCCATGTAAACTACGGCGTTATTCCCGGCGTTATCTACACAGCCCCCGAAGTTGCAAGTGTGGGAAAGACCGAAGAAACCCTGAAAGAAGAAGGCCGCGCGTATAAAGTTGGCAAGTTTTCCTTCATGGGTAACGGCCGCGCAAAGGCGATGTTCGCGGGGGACGGGTTTGTAAAAATCCTGGCTGACGCGGAAACAGACCGTATTCTTGGGGCGCATATTCTGGGCCCATCCGCAGGTGAATTGATCCATGAATTGTGCGTCGCAATGGAATTTGGCGCCTCGGCACAGGATATTGCCCTGACCTGCCACGCGCATCCTACCTGTTCCGAAGCAGTCCGCGAAGCGGCACTCGCCTGCGGCGACGGGGCGATCCATTCCTGAGGCCAACAGCTGAATAGAACTTGGAAACGCCAGCAATATTGCTGGCGTTTTCTTTTTAAAACAACTGGTTGCTTGTTAGGTGATCAGCAGGCGCAAACCTTGAGTTACGTCCGTGCGCACCGCCAATCGCAGGCCCGGCTCATCCCCTGCCCTAAGGGCCGCGATAATCAGGCGGTGGTTTCGTGGCGGATCTGTCTGGCGCAAACGTCCATAAAGGGCGCGCATCGTAGGGCCAAGCTGCAACCAGACCGTTTCGACCATAGCTAACATTGCCGGGGCCTGGGCACGCAGATATAGCGTTCTGTGAAACTCCAGATTGGTACGGATATAACCAACGGCATCCTGCTTTGCCACGGCTTCAGAAATCGTGCCGTTGATCATCTGCAAACGTTCAATCAGTGCGATATGAGCACGTGGTAAAGCCCTGGAAGACAGCTCTGGCTCCAGCAAGGCGCGCAAGGCGGCAAGCTCTTCCAGACGTTCGTTTGACAGCGCTGGGGTCGAGACACGACCCGAGGTAGACATCGTCAGCGCACCTTCTGCTGACAGCCGCCTGACTGCCTCGCGTGCAGGGGTCATGGAAACACCAAAGGCTTTGCCAACCCCGCGTATGGTCAGGGATTGACCGGGTGCCAGTTCACCATGCATAATCTGGCTACGCAGGCTGCGGTATAACCTGTCGTGAGCAGCGGTTACTGCCTCTGTCGGGCGGGAATGGATCAACATGCTATATTGTGATCACATATCAGTGGGCATCGTCAATCTGTGAAGCTGTATTGATGCAGCAAACCACCGTTCTTTCGCAACCAGCTCCGCGGGGCCTGATAGTCCGGATAGATTTTTTCAACAACGCTCCAATACGCCGGGGAATGGTTTAATTCCTTCAGGTGCGCTGCCTCATGCGCCGCCACGTAGCGCAGCACTTCCGTCGGTGCCATGACCAGCCGCCAGGAATACATCAGATTTCCCTCTGCTGTGCAGGACCCCCACCGCGACCGCGTATCACGCAAAGTTAGCCGAGCATAAGGGCACCCAACAGCAGATGCATAGTGGTCCGATGCAGCTTGCAACCTGTCACGCGCCGCAACTTTTAAAAAAGCTCTAATCTGAGCTGCTGTGCGCGCTGGTTGATCAGGAACAACAAGCGCATCCTGTTCAGCACGCACCCTGCGTGTTGTCTCGGGTACAATTTTCAACAGCCGGCCTTCAAACAACACCTGCCCCCCAATCTGTACTTTTTCTGTTTTTGGCTGCTGTTCAAGATGCTTGCGAATCCAGTGCTCTTTCTCCTGAGCAAATGCCAGAGCTTCTTCAACTGGTACTCTTTTGGGCAACGAAAGTGTAACGCGCCCATCCAACCGCGACACCCTCAGCGACAGCCGACGCGCCCGCGCAGACCGTTTCAACGCAATTTCAATAGGTGGATCGCCCGTAAGGATCATCTGCTGTTCGCTGCCTGTATTTTAATTTTGTATTGATATTTACCGTAACACGAAGGTTTATTCACGTCTTTTTCGCCAATTGCGCAAATGTTATTCAAAAGCCTTTGACAGTAATCGCAGGGTATGGCAGTTGGCTGCGACTCTCAAAAATGATGGCGACGCTTGAAGGGAAAATTCATGGCCAAAGAAGAATGGGGTGTAAAGCGCCTCTGCCCGACAACTGGCAAACGTTTTTATGATTTGAACAAAGATCCGATCGTCAGCCCCTATACCGGCGAAGTGGTTAATCTGGACACCGGCAACAAATCACGTGTGATGATCGCGGACAAAGAAGATAAAAATTCAGCCGAAAAAGTTGTAGCAGACGAAGAAGTCGTTCTGGATGACGACGCAGATGTCGATCTGGCCGATGATCTTCTGGACGATGACGATGACGACGATGATGATGGTGACGTTTCTCTTGACGAGATCGTCGATGTCGCTGCGAATGACGACGACAATTAATCTAAGATGGGGCTCTTTTCACTTGAATTGGGCCCCACGCTCGCCTAGATAGCAGCGCACAGATTAATTCTGGATCGGGGCCTTAGCTCAGCTGGGAGAGCGCTTGCATGGCATGCAAGAGGTCAGGGGTTCGATCCCCCTAGGCTCCACCAAATTCCAAGTACATTTTATATAACTTTTACAATGGTTTACACGGTGCTCCGCTACCTTCGAAGTATCCGGTCACTCTGTTGCAAGAGGTCCCGGGTCACCTCTCGGTCACTCGGATTGGGTGGCAAAACAGCGGGGATACGTTGCTCGAACAGTGGAGATGGTCTGCTTTTGCACCCGGAGCGGTCGTTCGTTTCAACCGCAGCTAAAGGCTAATTTGAGCCCATACTTCGGGATTTCCGCAACGCAGCTAATGTCCGGTTTGAGTGCGGGCTAGTGTCAGAGAAGCGCTTCACAAGATGCAGACGCACCTGACGAACGTCACATAGTAAGAATGTCTTTCGTGCTCTTCACCGCGGCAATCTCACCCTCAAGCGTTGCCATACTCACCGAATGGATCAGGTCCGCGCTATGCGCCACACCATCTGGTCCAGTTATGCCATAGGTCCAGACCGCATCGGCTGCATAGACCGGCTGAAATCCCAGATCTGCAGCGCTGCGGGTCGTTGATTCCACGCAGTGGTTGGCAGTCGCACCGCACAGGATGACCCGCTCAATCCCGGACTCTTGCAAAACGCTCTGCAAAGACGTCCCGACAAACCCGCTACTGCCGGTTTTGATGACGACGGATTCACCCTCTTTTGGGGCTGCAACGGGCTGAACCGCTGATCCGGGCGCATCGGGGTGAAACGGATCATCCGGGTTGGTGCCATGGTGATGGATATGAACCACTGTGTCCCCTGAGGTTCGGAACTTTTCCAGAAGCGACGCGATGTTTTCCTCTGCCTCGTGGCAGGATCGGTCCATGTCAGAGGCGTCCTCGTGGGCCAACGCCATCTGCACATCAATCACCAGCAACGCTGTTTTCATCATCGAATATCCTTAAGCGGTTTCTTCTGTCTTACCTCTGGCCAGTATGTTTTCCGCGCGCTTGCCATATATGCGTATGTTGATTTCGTCATCAATCACGCGACCCGGTTGTTCGTCGTAGGTCAGAATGGCCGAAATACGCGGGCGGCTGCCTTCCACCTTGGTCACACCGTGCAATGAATACCCTCCGCGGAACATGGTAAACGTGCCCGCCCCGCGCGAAAAGGTTTGTGCCTTAGATATGTCGCCCGCCAACAACCGGTCCACCGACTCACGGTCTTCAGTCTCGTCGGTCCGAGAATTAGGAAGAAAGGTAAACTCACCACCTTCTTCGGCCGCCTGTAACAACAGGGTTACAGTGCATTCAGTTGTGTCGTAATGCCAAGCGTGCCAGCTGTCCGGTTGCAAAGCGACGACGTTAAGCGCCTGGAACTCGTCGGCGCACCGATAGAGCTGCTCTTTCTTTTGAACCCGGCGCACGAATTCCGTCAGTATCTCAGAGTGATAGAGCTGTTTAAGCCGCGTTTCGCCGGGAATTTGATCGTCTGCAAGCTGGATGGCGATGTGGGTGAATTCCTTCCGTCGCGGGTCGTCCTCGGGCAGCGATGGGTCAATAGCGCCCTGATAGATGTTGCGTTTGACATGCAGAACTTCGGCCGTCGGCAGAAGTTCATTGGCCTCTCCGTTCAGTCGGGCCAGCGCATCGGCACGAATAAAACGATCCAGATTGCACCAGCCATTGGCCTCCATGCTGCGCTGACATTCCACCAGAAAATTTGCTCCTGGCCCTTTGTCGAGGTCAGCAATCGGGTAGTGATCGAGGTCAATCAGATCCAAGGCGATATCTTGTCGGGCTGGGCTGTTCATGTCGGTCATGATGATCTCCTGTCGCAAGACCGCTACCTGCAAGAGGGTGCGGTGATAGTTTTGACACTATGCAGGGGCGCTTTGAGCAAATAAAACAAAATAATATCACTTCATGAGCATAAATTATTTATGGTAAACCCATGCGTCATAATCTGAACCTCAATTGGCTGCGCAGTTTCGAAGCGACCGCACGGTTGCTCAGCTTCACTGCGGCGAGCCATGAGATTGGCCTTACCCAGAGCGCTGTGAGCCAGCATATTAAGGCACTAGAGGCACAGCTTGATGACAAGCTGTTTGTGCGCCGGCCCAAAAGCCTGCAACTGACCGATGTAGGCAAGGCCTATCTGCTGACAGTGCGCGAGGCACTGGAGACTATCGAGATGTCGACCACCGGGCTGTTCGGGCCTCGACGGGCTAGCACGATCACTGTTCGTACCTCCATGGCGTTCATCATGTGGATTACTCCGAAGCTAGATAGTTTCTTGCTCGAGCATCTTGATATTGGTGTCAAACTGGTGACCTCCATCTGGAAAATCCCCACCGACCAACAACCCGTTGATGTCGAGGTTATTCTCGCGCCGAACGAGCATGCCAGACCGGAACTGGAACTGCTGTCGGGTGAATCGATTGTGCCTGTGTGCAGCCCGGCTTTAAGCAGCGACATCAAAACTCCGCAGGACTTGCTGCGACGGTCCCCGATTCACATCATGGGTTTCGACGACCATTGGGCGCGATACCTGTCTGCTCATGCGTTGAAACCGGCTAGCTCTGGCGGGCGTTTGATCACCGATACCTCCACCGCCGCAATCGGAATGGTCGCCGCAGGGTTGGGGTGTGCCGTGGTAATCGAAAAATTTGCGCAACAGGCGATTGAAACTGGACAGGGAATTTGTATCGTTGGCAAACCGATTGCACTTGGGCAGTCACATTATCTCGTGCGACCGCAACGACGAACAATTGTCCAACCGGCAGTGGAAGCATTTGAAGCGTGGCTTCGGGAGCAATTCTGAATTCAAGTTCCAAAGATAGAAGTGGCAAAGTCATTCGGATTGGACATTGGAGATTATTGCCCAAATGGTCGCTTTGTCCCGGCGGTTTCAACGGGTGGTCGCAACACTTTAGTCTTTTTGGAAAGATGGAGTGTTAGAGATGAAATATCGGACGCGGACGTTTTACACGGACAAACAGAAATCTGAGATGTGG